>CAMYMR010000020.1:0-26164 GCA_947259285.1 uncultured Woeseiaceae bacterium
GCTCCAGATCGGCATCGCCGAGTTCGCTGGATACGATCTCACACATCGTGACCTGTCCGTTCGGAGCGATCGTCAGCCTGAGTACCAGCTTGCCTTCGAGCGACGGATCCATCCGCAGCGCACGATTGTACAAAGCAAATATAGCGCCCTTGTTCTTGTCAAAGACCAGCTCGATCTCTTCGCGCGATCGCGACGCTTTTCCGCTCGAACCCCGTCGTGTTGCGCTGCCGCCGGCCTGGCCGATGTTAGCAACGGGACTCGCGACCTTCGTCGTCGATCGACCGGCGATCCCGGTACCGCCGGTGTTGCGGCTCATCCCGGCGGTGTTGATACCGGCCGATGCGGCGCCCGCTTTCGACGTAATCATGGAACGCTCGTTTCGTACAGCCTCGCCGACCGAAGCCGTCAACGGACGGTCATCCGCCATTTGCTCAACGAGGTCTGCATCTACGAGGTCAGCGAGATCCTCGGCAAAGGGCATCAGGGCGGCCTGGGCCTGTTCGCGCGCAATCTCTTCGCGGTCCGGTTCCGGCTCGGGCTCGGGCTCGGGCTCCGCCTCAACGACCTGCTCGGGTTCTTCCTCGGGTTCCGGTTCCGGCTCTTCTTCCTTGGGCGGCGGAGGCGGCGGCGGCAAGGGTTTTTCTTCCAGCAGGAGCTGAGCGATCCGCGGCGGGATTTCGACGACCTCGTAGGGATCCGGCTCGGGCACCGGAATAAACGGCCAGACAATTCCGAGTACGGCACAAACAAGGAATACGATGCCAAGCAGGCGCCGGAACTTCCGGTCCTGCTCGCCATGTCCAGTCCATGGCAGCTCATATTCTCTGTAATACGGTAGATCCAATTCCGCGACTCCTAAGTTCGTCCCTGTCCTAGCGTGCTGCCTGGATGTTATCCAGCTTGTCTGAACTCTTTTGCAGTACGGCCAGCGAAATCTGTCCGTAATCCGATTCCGTACAGGTCGCCATGACCTTCTTGAGCAGGCGGTACGGAATATCCTTGTCACCCATGATCGTGACTTCTCGACCGGCAATATCGTCCTGCGCCTCGCGCCTCAAGACCCGGTCGTTTTGCGACAGCAACGCCTGGCGCAAAGCCGGAATGTCGTTACCTTTTATTGCCATAACGTCATCGACTTTCGCGACCGGCGTGCCCTGCACGATGATGTCGGTCTTGCCGATCAGGATAACCACGGTTTCCTTCGCCTTTTCTTCGGCTATCGATTCCGGCAGCTGCAGGTCCTTGGTATTCGGCAAGGTCTCAACATCGGACGAGTTCACCAAGAGGAAGAACACCAGGATGGTAAAAATATCCATCAGTGAAACGAGATTCAGTGAACCGTGGCCCTTGTTTCGCTTGTGATGCTTGGCCATGCGTTTGGCGCGCGCTGACTTGACCATCGTCTAGACTCCCCCGTCCAGAACCGGCGCGTCGCCGATCGAAATGTCCGGAAAAAGATCGGAACGCACGACTGAGTCGTCGTCGATCTCCTCCATTACCCGGACAGTGTCCATCACCTGTACCAATGTGTCATAGGCGATGTCTTGCTCGAGAAGGATCGAAGCTTCTGATTTTTTCGGATATCTCTCTTTTAGCTCCTCCAACTTGGTGCGGAGGGCTTCGTAGTCGTAACCATCGACATCGTTCGGGTAGACCCCGAGCAAACCCTGGTTACGATCACCAACTTCGATTTTCTCCTGACGAACGATGACTTCCAGTTGAAATGCCTGTTCCTGCGGGGGCACGGGCTCTGAAGAGGAGCCTGGCAGATTCAATTCGAGAATCGCCAATCGCGAGAACACCGCGGTTATCAGCAGGAAAGGAACCAGAATCACCATCAGGTTCATGAATGCCGTGATGTTGAGCTCGGCCGTCTCATTACGACGATGACGACGACCGCCTCTGCGGCTACGAATCATGTCTTACGCCTCGGATGTCTTCAGCTGACGTTCGGTAACGGCGTTAAGAAACTTGACGGTGGCCATTTCAAGACTGTCCACGAGGCCGTTCGTCTTCGTCTGCAGCAAGGCGTGCACAAGTAGCAGCGGAATCGCCGCCATCAGGCCGAACGCCGTGGTATTCATCGCGACCGAGATACTGGCAGACAGCATGTCCGCTTTATCGGCCGGATTAGCGTTCGATACCGCCGTAAACGCGTTGATCAGTCCAATAATCGTACCCAGGAGACCAAGCAGCGTCGCCACGTTGGCGAGCGTTGCGATGTAATGCGTGCGCTTCTCCAGCCTCGGCAAAACCTCCATCATGCTTTCTTCCATCGCTTTCTCGATATCGTCGCGACGCTTTGCCGACTTGATGCGGTAAAGGCCGTAAGTCAGAACCGAGCCGATAGACGCTTTGGATTTCGAGGTGTGCGAAGCGGCTTCCTGGAAGTTACCGGCCTTGAGAAAAGGCACGATTTTGTTCCACAAAGCACGGTTGCTGGCACCCGACATGGTCAGGTACATCCAGCGCTCGACGGCGATCGCGACGCCGACTGCAAATACAAACAGGATCGGGTACATGAACGGACCGCCATCCTGAAAAAACCGCACGATTGTGCTCATTTGTCTGCTCCTCTAAAAACAGAATTTCATAACGCGGCACAGGCCGCAGTTGCAGAGCGATCGCGACCAGGAGCCGCTCCTACTCTTCTTCACCGCCATAAAGGTCGCCGTAATAATCGACCTGTCGAATGAATTCTTCCCTATCGATCGGCGCCAGCACCTCATCCAAGAGCGTGTTGACGGGCTTGCCCATCAGATCGCCCGGGTCCGATTTCTGCCACGGCACGATGTAAAGCACTTTCGGCAACTCCTGGTTACCGGTGATTTCCGTGCGATCCAGTTCCATCGAGTCCATCACCTGATTGCCCGTGGTGCGTCGCGTAATGTCCTGCGCCAGCAGCGATGAGTCGACGGCTGGCTCGATCGCATCCTCGCGATTTGCGTCTCCCGACATGCTCGCCTCGGCCGCCGAAGTATCGACGGCCGGCATCAGATCATCGTCTGCTTCCGTCATGTCCTGTGAAAAAACGGCAAACGGTGCCATCATCATGGCGAGCATGAGTCCGGTGCCGAATACGTTGATCCTGCTGGTATTCATGTCCGTCATTCCGCCGCGTTTGCCGTGCGCTGAGTCGCCGCCACGCGCCGTCTCAGATCCGCAATCCATTTCTCAACCTGCTTGTCCTCACCGACAAGCGCCTGATAAGCCTCGAAGTTTTGCAGCGCAGCATCGAGGCGCTGCAAATACAATTCGTTGAGAACGCCCAGGTTGTAGTGTGCCAAGGCATAGTCTGGGCTCGCTGTGACGGCCTTCAAATAAGCGGCTTCTGCCTCGAGAAATTTCCCATTTTTGCGAAGTAGCATCCCCAGCTGATTCAGCGCCGCCGGATGATCGGGGTTGAGCGCCAAAGCGGCATCCAGCGAGGACCTCGCGGCGTCATTATCCTCGTTATTCGCGTGAATAATCGCCAGATTGACGTGCGCACCCGGATAATCCGGGTACAGAGCAAGGAATTCCTTGAACCGGAGTTCCGCATCCGTGAAGTCGCCCGCCGCCATGGCCGACGCCGCCTGCTCATAGCGGGTCTGCACTTCGGGCGGTATTGCGGGTTGCGCTGGCTGGCCGTCGACGGCTTCGACCTGACTTGCTTGATCGCCTCCCGAATCCGGCGCCCGCATCGGTCCACCGCCGGCACATCCCGCAAGCACCAGCGCAAGCAGCGGCGCTACCACGAAGCTTGTGTTATCAGTAAAGCGCGGTAACAACATTTTCGCTGCGCTCCTTTTTCGCGTATCTCGCCGGCATCAGGCCGGCCAGCCTCTCAAAACTCTTTCGTACCCATTCGTCGTAAACGCCGTCGGGTGCCCGGTTCGCGTTGGCTTTATACAGGTCGATCGCCTTCTCTTCGAACGGAAACGCCTGTTCTTCGAGCAGCAGCTCGTATTGCTCCAGGGCCTCAACATCCAGGTCTGCCGGTCGATCGGATTCCAGCAGATCCGCGCTAAACTGCTCGTACACCTCGCCCAGTCGGAATGTGGCTGCCGTCGTAACTTCGGCAACTCCGTAATCGGCGGCATCAGTGTACACAGCGATGACGTCTTCCATCAGCGATTTCTTGCGTTTCAAGCTGTCAGCAAGGGGCTGCGTCAGTTTCACCACCGCGAAGCGCTCACGAACCGGGTCCGCAAGCTCCAGCGAGGCCTTGGCGGCCAGGTAGCGCGTTCGATCCGACCGCTGTGCGCCAGCCGCCGCATCGACTTCCACCAGGTCACGCAGTCGAGCAACACGTTCCTGTTCGTTGCCAGTCAGTTCCGCTATTTGCAGCAAGCGATAACGCGCCTCGATGGATTCAGCCAACGGATTCGGGTAGCGAGCCACAATGTCATTTAGGACACGCTGCTCGCCGACAACCGTGCCGCTCTGTTTGTAGAGATCGGACGCCTTCCAGAGCGCCTCGCGCTTCACTTCCTCGGAACTCGACTCGGCAATCGCAATGCGCTCAAACTCGGCGGCAGCCTGATCCGACTGACCCGATTCGAGATAGGTCACCGCCAGTTTTTGCGTAACGTCATCGGCAAATTCGCTGTCGGGATAATCATTACGGAATTTCTCGAGTACTCCGGACGCGCGGCCCCAGGCTTGCATGTTGATCAGCGCAGCCGCCGCATCGTATTCGGCAGTCGCGCGGATATCCGAATCCGGAACCGCCTGGCCCAGTCGGGTAAAGTGCGTAACCGCTATCTCCAGGTCACCGGCATCCCGCGCTGATTCGCCCTGTTTGTAGATCGAGGAGGCTATTCGGTCCTTGATCTCCTGGCCAGCCGCGCTGTCGTCGGCAGGGGTGACATCTCTCAGGCTGTAATAGGCGCGCTCGGCATCAACGAAGTTGCCGAGATCGAACTGCGAATGGGCGATCACCGTCCAGGCCGTCCGGGCCAGCGCCGGTTCGACCGGCGGCTGCTTGGCTACGACAGTCTGACCAACCGCAATCGCAAGATCGAACTCGTTTTGCGCGAAAAGGTCTTCGGCCACGGTCGTGAGGACGGCGCCCGACTCTGGATGATCCGGATACGTATCGGCAAATTTCAGGCCGCTGTCGAGGTACGTCTTATGCCAGTCGTCTTTTGCAGTACCGGTCAGCGACTTCTCATGCTCGCGATACGACAAGATCGCGGCGTACCCGGCCTCGGCGGATTTTTCATGATCGACATATCCGTAAGCCGTGCGTTCGTACTCGGCTGTTGCCGCCTCGTAGTCCTCACTCTCAAACAGGATTTCGGCTAACAGAAAGTTGGTGTTCGCACTGTCGGCCTGTCCCGGGAAGTACGCCAGATACTTGCGGTACCAGTTAGCCGCTTCCTGGAAGTCGCTCTTTTTTCGATCCCGTTGTGCTTCTGCATGATAGTACTGCGCCAGATCGGTAAGGTTCGACTTGACGTAGGACGCGACCGCCTCGTTTGCTTCAAGCGGATTGCGAACCCAGAATTCGCCGTCCATTCCGTAGCGTTCGACAAACGCTTTCTTGCCGTTAAGAACCAGACTGGGAAAGCCGCCGCGCTTGTAGGCCTCGATCGCCTCGACCTGCAGGATCGGCGCCTTGTGATGATATGGATCCCGTGCAACAAAGGCTTCGTAAGTCTCGGCCGCATCGACAAAGCGCTCCTTCTCAAGGTAAAGGTCGCCGAGGTTGCGGTAGATAACATAACTGTACGCCGGGTTCTGTCGACTCTCGAGGAAGGCATCAATGCTATCGGCGCCCTCCATGTAGGAGAAGCTGACACTCAAGACACGGAACGTGTCTTCAACGAGCTCACGTTCGGCACGCTTCAAATCCGAAAGGCGTTCCTCACCTTCGCCGATCTCGATACCCGCTATCCTGCGATCCAGCAATTCGAAAAACGGATCGAGACTGTCCTCGTGCCACGCCAACTTGAACTGTGACCAGCCCAGTTTATACAGCGCCTGCTCATAGAAGCGCGACCGCTCACCGTATTTTCTGACGTCCTGATAAGCCGCTTCAGCGTTGTTGTAATCTTTGCGCAGAAACAGCATCTCGCCGCGTCGAAACTGGACCTCGTCGATGAGCGCCGTGTCCGGAAACTTGCTGACGAGCTCATTGAGCACCTCCAGAGCCTCATCCGTGCGTCCGCCGACTTCGTAGGCGCGCGCCAGCTGATACAGAACGGTGTCGTTTCGTCGGTAGTCGGGGTAGGACTCCAGCAGCTGCTGGTAGAGGCCGGCGGCATTGTTATAACCGCCGGAACCGAGTGCTTCGATGTTTTCCGCCAGCTCCAGTGCCTCGGTCGACTCCAGCTCAAGGTCACCCAGCCGTCGCAGGGCCTCGGCGCGGAGCTCCGGATCATCCGTTGCCAGGCCCAGAAACGCCCGGTAATTGTCGCGGGCGAGATCCGAGCTATCCACAATGACTCTGCCCGGCCGGACCGTGACGGTCTTCTTCTCAAGACTCCCGATCGTGTCCTTTTTGTCGACGTCCGCGTGCGCCACCGGGCACAAAATGATCGACACCAAACAGGCCATTAGCAGAGGTCGAGGCTGCTTCATTCCGAAACCTCGCCGACCGTTGCCGCAATATCGTAGATTGCGGCCAGCGCAAATCTGGCCTGGATCGTGTACCTATCCAGACGTTGCTTCTGCGCCCGCAGCTCACCGATCGCAATTGACTGCAAGAACACGCGCTGCTTCGACAACGCGTCCTCGAGTCGCATCTTGGTACCTTCAATACGCGGCGCCAGGCCACTAACGCGACCGTTGAGCTCCTCGAATTTGAGCAGCTCGAGACGCATGCTCTCGTCGATCTGGCGCCGCAAGCGCTGCGTTTCGACCAGCGCTTCGCCTGTTTGCCGAAGATCGCGCCGAACACGCCACAGGCGTTCGCGAAAGTCACGCTCCAGGTCCCACTGCAGAACGCCCTTCAGCAGTTTGATCTTGTCGGCAACTTCCTCGGCTTCGATAATGTCTGCCTGCAGGGCCGGAGTGCTTTCGAGTCCGGTAATCTCGCCCCACATTTCAAACTCCGACTTCGTGGCGAGTGCCAGCCAGTCGTTGCTTTCTTCGATATTATTCAGCGTCGAATCGTACTCGAGCTTACGATTCACCATGCCTTCCAGATCGGCACGGGCCAACGCATCCTGCACTCGCGGCAGGCGCTCATTGTAGGCTTCTTTCCGCGTTTCGAGCATGTTGGCGTAAACGTCAACGTTCTGCTGCCACCTGTCGAGGTTGCGGTACAGGTAACTCAGGTCGCGGTAATTCTTCAGGCCCTCATGGAACTCGTGTTTCGCGAGCAAATGAAACAGATAACGTGCTTCGGGTCCCTCGGGTAATTCCTCGAGGTGCCAGTACCAACCGGTGCTGTCGAGGGGATCGTCCTGGATGAACTCGTCGAAGAACTCACCGGATTCTATTCGCTGGATTGTACGATCAAGGCGGCTCGTTTCCTCGTAGAACGCCTCGATCGCATTCAGGTAGTGATCTGCAGCCTGGCTGATCGAGTCGAGTTTTGCCAGCGCGTAGGGAATCGCCAGCATCGATTCCTGAACCGCCGGGTCAAGCAGGTCTCGCCCCTGCAACTCCATCCAGGGAACCAGCGCGCGCTCGTAGCTCTCGGATTCGGCATCAGCCCAACCTACCCCCAACAAGGCCTTGTTGGAAAACGGGCCTTCCAGCCGGATGCGCTGCAGCGGCTCTTTCGCCGCAAGGGCCTGGCCGTCCTGCAGCAACGCGTAGCCCAGCGCCAGGTTTGCTTTGTCGCGCAGCGAGGTCAGCTCTTCGTTGAACGGGTCAAGATTACCGAGCTCGTCGAGAAGCCTCGCCGCCTCATCAATGCGGCCGAGCCGCACCAGCGCTACGCCGATGTTGAACTTCGCGTAACTCGCCCACTCTGTCTCGCCTTCCCACCGCTGCAACTTCTCGATCGCAGTATCGTACTCACCGTCGTCGATGAGAATCTGTGCCTCCAGCATCAGCGCCTCACGCTGCATATTCTTGGGAAGCTCGCTCTGAATAAAGCCGAGGGCCTCTTTGGACCTGTCCAGATAACCGCGCTGGTACCAGATCTTTGCCAGAAAGAACCAGGTACGGTCGCGAATGTCCGGCGCGACATTATCTGCCAACAAGCGTTCGAAAATCTCGGCCGCCTCGAGATGGTGCCCGTAGGACAGGTACATGCCGCCGAGCAGCAGCTCGGCATCGTCCGCATGATCGTCAAGCTGTTGTCGCTCTTTTGCGGCCAGCACTCGGACGATCGCCGGAAAATAATCTTCCTGGTAGAAGTAAAACAGGACCTCGCCGTAATGCGGGTCCTTCACGACAATCGGATCACGTCCATCGTCGGCGGCCTGGGCGCTTGGCGTCAGCGCCGAAAGCGCCAACAGCAGACAAAGGCACCTAACTGGTGAGCAGCCTGAAGGCAAGGATCACTCCCATTCCCTGATGACAAATTCCGGCTGCTGTTTCTTGACACGGTCGGTGATTTCCAGCTCGACATACTTGGCACCGATTCCCTTGTCAAAGCTCAGGGTAGCGCCGCGACGATAATCGCGGACATGGGGTCCTTTTCCCGAAAAAATAGCAATCAGCTCGTGATCGCCGGTTTTCAGGTTGGCCATGTGTAAGCGATGCACACCGCCGCGAATCAGCGCATCCGTTTCGCGTGCCGTGTACAGATAATTGGCCACTTCCTTGCCGTCAATCTTCAAGCTCACGGAGTCGAGATCGAAATATTCGCCGACATCCATCGAGATGAAGAAGGCAACCTGCGAATTGGCGGGAAACAGCAGCTCTTCTTCAAGCAGGAACAGGTCTCGGTTGAGATCCAGGACCTCTTTTTTCAGCGACTGCACATCCTGGTCGAGACTCCGAAACTCCTGGCGTGACGCCGACTCCGCGGCCTCGGCGCTCACAGCGTCGGCCATCGCGGATGCCGCGTCCATAGGTGCCGCTGGTTCCGCGAGTGCTGCAGTCGCAAACGTGAAAATGGCGGCCAGAAGAAGGCTGATTAGCTTGTTCGTCACTTTATTACTCTCTTAGCAATGAGCGAATCTGGTCGAGGTACTTGTCTTCGTACCCGGGTTTGTAACCATGGTGCACGTGGCGAACCTTGCCTTCTCGATCGACGAGAACGGTCACCGGCATCGCCTCGACGGCGTACAGCTTACTGACTTCCTTGCGCGCATCAAACAACACCGGAAAATTTACCCCCAGTTCGTCGATCATCTTCATCGCACGCCGGGAGTCATCATCGATGTTTACGCCAAGCAGGTTGAACCCAACGCGCTCGTAGCGAGCATACAGTTCGTCAAGAAGCGGCATTTCCTGGCGACACGGGCCGCACCAGGTGGCCCAAAAGTTAATCATCACGACGTCCCCGCGGTACTCGGAGAGCCTCAGGTTCTCGCCGGTGGAGCTCTTCAGAGCGAAGTCGGGGGCCGGCTGCCCCTCCATTCCCGACGATGCGAGGCTGCTCGCCGCGAGAATACTGATGACAACACCAATCAGTGATTTTCCTATCTTCATTCGACTATTCCTTGTTTGCTCGCCTGGTTTCATCCATTGAAACGCGCCTTCGGCGTCGCCACTCGATCCCGAATAGTGACAGTCGAAGCGGCTTTGGGCCGTGATAATCGTCACAAATGCCCGGATTTCCTAAACATAATGACCTTGGGTGGATCGGCGCCGGAAGCCCCGGCGACGCTGCCAGATCGTGTCTTCCCGCCGTCAAGCCGAGCGCCTTTCTTGACGAAGCCTGAAATACCTATGATAGGCGTATGAAGCTGAATTTAAAGTGAAAATCCGTCTGCTTTCGGCGACATTCCGGCGCCTATTCGGCTGCGTCGCCGGTCGGTTGCCGCAGCCCGTCCGAATAAAAGACCCGGCCCTCCGCATCGATGACGATGCTTTCGTAATCCGGCAGCGTGCCAATCAGTGTCAGGCCCCGATCCACGCCCATGACGAAGACCGAGGTAGACAGCGCATCGGTAATGACGGCGTCCGGGCCAAATACCGTCGCGCTTCGCATTCCGCCCGCCGGCCCGCCTGTTGCCGGCTGAATAATGTGATGATAGCGGGTTCCGTCCTCTTCGAAATAACGTTCATAGTCGCCCGACGTGGAGATCGCTTCGTCAGCCAACGGTACGGAAATCGCGACCTCCCCCTCGATCCGCGGGTCACGAATGCCGACCATCCATGGCCGTCCGCGACGATCGCCGAGCAAGCGCGAATCCCCGCCTGCGGTCACGATGGCATTGTCGATACCGTGACGACGCAGAATATCGACACCACGCTCAACGACGTATCCTTTGGCGATGCCGCCCAGATTAATACGCACGCCCTCCTTCAGGAACGCGATGGTGTTGGTGGCTCCGTCCAGCTGCACGTAGTTGTAGTCAATGTTCTCGCGTTCGGCGGCAAGCGTTTCTGAATCGGGCCTTTGTCGCGAACGAAAATCGTAGTGTTGACCGACACTGTCGAACGTTATGTCGAAGGCGCCCAGCGTAAGGACCGAGATGTCCAGCGAGCGTTGCACAAGCAGGAACAGTTCCTCACCCGTTACAACCGGTCCGGCTGCGGCAGAACGGTTGATCTTCGAGATCTCGCTATCCTCTTTGTAGGTGCTCATGAGCCGATCGATGCGCTCCGCCTCTGAGAACACTGCTTCGATCGCCTGTTGGCCCAGACCGGCATCGGCGCTCCACAGATAGACGCTGACCTCGGTGCCTAACATAGGACGGGCATCGCCAAGCCAGTCTGCAATCGCGGCGGACCCCGGCAGTGCCAGAAGCAGCGTCGCCAGAACCTGTCTCACGGCAGTTGTTGAGACTGCTTCTAGTGTTAGCTGCAGCCGAGAGTTATGCTTGGTCAATTGACCCCTCAGCAAGGAGCCGAACAGTGACTTCATTCCTGATTTTCCTGGGCGTAATTGCCGCAATTGTGTTCTGGGCGATCGGTATATACAACCGACTCGTCAATGAGCGAAATCGCGTCAGGAACGCGTTCGCTCAAATCGATGTGCAGCTGACCCGTCGACACGACCTTATTCCTAATCTGGTCGAGGCTGTCAAGGGCTACATAAAACATGAGCGCGAAACCCTGGAAGCCGTTGTTAAGGCTCGTAATAACGCCGTCTCCAGCCTCGACGCGGCGAAAGCCGATCCGGCAAACGCCGAGGCGATCAAGAAACTCGGTGCCTCGGAGGGCGCGCTTGGCGCCGCGCTAGGCCGCCTGTTTGCCCTGTCAGAAGCCTATCCTGATCTGAAAGCGAATCAAAACATGATGCAGTTCCAGGAAGAACTTGCGAGCACTGAAAACAAGGTTGCATTTTCTCGTCAGGCATTCAACGACGCGGTGCTCTCCTACAACAATACCGCCGAGAATTTCCCCAACAACCTGATCGCGAATACGTTTAGCTTCGATCTGGCCAGCTTCCTTGAGATCGAGTCGGAAGAGAAGCGCGAAGTACCGGACGTTTCCTTCACCTGATCCATCGTTGAATTTTTTTGACGCGCAAGACCGTGCCCGCCGGGCGTCGCGACGCCTGATTGGCGCCTACGTCCTCGCCACAATCGCTATTGTCGCCGCCGTCACCACGCTGGTCGGCGTGGTGCTGTTCAATTTTGTGCAGAACGGATACGGTTACGCCGCCGAATTCGGCTACGCAAAGGGTGAGTTTCTGGCGCAGCAGGCGCCGGTGCTCATTGGCACCGCAGTCCTGACCACGCTGTTTATACTCGGTGCCAGCCTGTTCAAGACATCTTTGCTGTCCAGCGGCGGCGGCCGCGTTGCCGCGAGCATGGGAGGCACGCCAGTGCCGGCCGATGTGCAGGATCCGCTGCGTCGTCGGCTGAGGAATGTCGTCGAGGAAATGTCTATCGCATCGGGCGTACCCGTTCCCGAGATCTACGTTCTGGAAGAAGAAAGCAGCATCAACGCGTTTGCCGCCGGCTTTACCCCCAGCGATGCGGCCGTCGCGGTTACTCGCGGGACGCTCGAACTGCTGGATCGCGATGAGCTTCAAGGCGTGATCGCTCATGAATTCAGTCACATCCTGAACGGCGACATGCGACTCAACATACGTCTGATGGGCGTGCTGTACGGAATCATGGTGCTCGGGCTCATCGGTCGCCTCATTGTTCGCGGGGGCCATCACACCAGCATCATATCCAGTCGCCGTAATCGCGGCGCGCCCGTCGCGCTCGTAATCGGGCTGGGACTGGTCATTGTGGGCGGTATCGGCGTCTTCTTTGCACGCGTAATAAAGGCAGGCATTTCAAGGCAGCGCGAGTATCTCGCGGATGCCTCGGCGGTGCAGTTCACTCGGCAGAAGACGGGCATTGCCAACGCTTTGAAGAAGATTGGCGGCTACAGCGCCGGGTCGCTGATCAGATCGGCAGATCCGGAAGAGATCAGCCATATGCTTTTCGGCACAGGCGCGAAATTTCGTGGGCTTTTTGCCACGCATCCGCCGCTGGTTGAGCGCATCCAGGCGCTGGACCCGAGTTTCATGCCGTCTCAATTCCCGAGCGTCGACGCGCGCGAGCGGCATGCGGCGCCTGGCGCGGAATCGCTTCCGAGCGCATTGGCTGGTGACGTTACCACGGCGCTTGCAAGCGGCGGCGCGGCTTACTTACCGGACTCCATCGCCGAGTCGGTAGGCCAGCCAGAGAGCGAGCACATCGAGTACGCGAGACACCTTCGTCAGTCGATTCCTGAGTCGCTATACGCGGCTGCGCACTCCCCGGATTTCGCCTACCTGTTGACGATCGCACTGATCTTGCATCGGGACGGCAGTACCGTCGCCCGCCAGCTGAGCGTGGTTCGAGACCAGCTGGGCGCGGATCGGGCACGGCTGGTCAAGAATTACTATGACGAGCTACTTGAGACGGGCGGCGAGTACCGCTTGCCCTTGCTGGCCGTCGCGTTTCCTGCACTCAAACTGCGTCCGGGCCAGGAGTTGGCTTACCTGGTATCGCTCGCTACCCGCATGATCGAGATCGATGGCGAGATCGATTTCTACGAATATTGCTTCTATCGAATCCTGATGAGCAACCTGGGCAAGGCGATCGATCCGTCCGGACAGCGCAGCGCCGTACGAGCCCGCAAGAAGGAACTCCGATCCGCCGCCATAAACCTATTGAGGGTGCTGGCCAGCTATGGACACAAGTCCAGGGATCAAAGCGATGTCGCGTTCAAAGCCGGTATCGGGACCCTGGGAGTCTGGGCGCGCGATTATGACTACGATACTGACGAGCATAGCTACACGGTGGCAGTCTTGGACCGCAGCCTCGATGTTTTGCTCGGTCTCAACAGCGAGGGCAAGGAATCTTTGCTCCGGGCGATTAGCGCAACCGCAGCGCACGACGGCAAGCTTTCGATAGGGGAAGCCGAGCTTATTCGCGCCGTATGCGCAACGCTGGACTACCCGTTACCGCCTATCCTCGTGCGCCGGACGATGGAACAGCCTGCAAACGACGATGCGCATTCTTAGCACGCCGTTTTTGGCGTAGAATAGAACTCTTGGGCGATTAACCTGTCGGATTCGAGCATGAATATCAAACGTGTAGCGGCCGCACTATCCTTGTGCGCGCTGATTATTAGCTCTACCAGCTTGGCGGCCACGCGAGAAGAAAAGCGCGTCGCGGATTCGGCCGATGTCATTGACCAGCTGCTGCGGATTCCCGAGAAAACGATTCCGCCGACACTACTGTCGCGCGCTTACGCGGTCGCCGTGATTCCGAACGTTGTAAAGGCGGCTTTTGGCCTCGGCGCGCGACGCGGCAAGGGTATTCTCGTCGTTCGTCAGGATGACAACTCATGGAGCAACCCGGCCTTCATCACCCTTACCGGAGGAAGCTTCGGCTGGCAGATCGGTGCGCAGTCGACCGACATTATTCTGGTATTCAAGACGCGCAAAGGGGTGGACGGAATCTCGAACGGCAAGTTGACGCTCGGTGCCGATGCGTCGGTTGCTGCTGGCCCCGTCGGCCGCCACACGGGAATCGCCACCGACGTCATGTTCCAGGCAGAGGTCGTCTCCTATTCGCGAAGTCGTGGCCTGTTTGCGGGGGTCGCTCTCGAGGGTGCGGGAGTCACCATGGATCGCAAAGCGAATGCCGCCTTTTATAGCTCGAGCGGCATGACACCGGAGAAGATCTTCGTGAGCTCTCCGAATATCGCACCGGACGTTGCCAATACCTTTGTGCAGATCTTGACGGCGCAAACCAGGCGCCTGCCGACCGCACCCGGTATGCAGGCCGGCATCGAGGCCGATAACGAAGACGCATCAACGGTGCGAACTTTTGGCATACCGGCGCCCGGCGAGACCGAAAACGAAGAGACGGAATACGATCCCAACTATTAGTCTGAACGGCAGCTACCACTCTTGAATGATTCGCTTGCGAAGGTCCAGCAGCTCGCCGAGTTAATCGGTCCAAACGTCTATTTGCAGGCAGCGATCATCGCTGCACTGTTCATTTTTGCCGGCAAAATAGCGGACTGGATCATTTCCGGGATTATCGGTCGCGTCGCCAGGCGCTCCACGAACAACTTTGACGACCAGCTTGTTCGGCTGGTGCATCGGCCCGTTTTTCTCTCGTTTGTCCTGCTCGGTCTGGCACTCGCGACGCAGCGTATTGGCTTGCCCGACGCACCCCAGTACATAACCATCGGCATCCTCAAGACCATCGCGATATTCGTGTGGTACAGCACGCTCAGCAGCTTGCTCGGACTGATCGTGAAGGCGCTTGGCCGTGGCTCAGACAGCAAAGTCCTGGAGACCGGCATGCTGTCATTGATCCACAACGTGATGAAGGTCGTTCTGGTCGCGCTGACCATTTACTTCATCTTCATCGCGTGGAGTATCGACGTAACGGCATGGCTGGCGTCTGCCGGTATTGTGGGACTGGCGCTGAGCTTTGCTGCGAAAGACACGTTGTCGAACCTCTTTGCGGGTGTCTCGATCATCATGGATGCGCCTTACAAAACCGGCGACTTCATTATCCTGGATTCGGGTGAGCGTGGCGTGGTCACCGAAATCGGCTTACGAAGTACGCGCATCCTGACGCGCGACGACATTCAGATTACCGTCCCGAACGGCCTTATCGGCAACAGCAAGATAATCAATGAGGCCGGCGGGCCGTCTGAGCGGCACCGGATCCGAGTCGCGGTGGGTGTTGCTTACGGTAGCGATATCGATCATGTTATCGCGACGCTTACGCGTGTCGCCGCTGACAACCAGGATATCGTCGCCAATCCCGAACCCCGCGTGCGATTTCGGACCTTTGGCGATTCAAGCCTGGATTTCGAACTACTCGGCTGGATTGACCGACCGGTCGATCGGGGCCGAGTAAGACATGAACTCAACTGTGCGATCTACAAGGCATTCCATGACGGCGGCATCGAGATTCCGTTTCCGCAGCGCGACCTGCATGTCCGAACAATGCCGGCAACGGTGAGTTAGTCGCCGTCTTCTTCGTTACGCCGGCGTAATTCTTCCCTCACTGACTCCAGGTCCGTCTCGGCCGACTCGGGCTCCGGTCGTGCCACCGGCGCGTTGCTTCCGACCGGTGTCGGTGGATGGCCCTCGTAAATGCCTTCCGATGATTCCCCTTCGGGTGCTGGCGGCACGTCGACCACCGGCGCATTACTTCCGACCGGCGCGGTTGAATAATCATCGTAAGTGCCTTGAGATAATCCCTCTTCGGGTGCTTGCGGCACCTCGGCTATCGGCAGATTGCCCTCGGCGACCGCTTCAGGCACCGGTGGGCTGTCACTTCCGTCGGGCGACACACCGAATTGGGCGAGATACTCAGCCTCTTCGCGCCGGCGCTGCTCCTCAGCAGCGCGCCGCCGCGCCTCTGCCGCGGCTGCCTGGGTGCGACGCAACGCTTTGCGCTTGCTCTCCGACCGAGCCTCAAGCGCGGCCTTGGCCGCGGCCTCTTCCCTGGCCTGAATGCGAGCGACCGCGGCGCGCGCGTTGACGCATTCGGCTTCGTAACGGGTCCCCGCGCGATCCTGAGAACACCGGACCATAGCCGCTTCAAGCCATATCGGGTTATCGACGAAGTCGTCAACGGACCGGGGCGGCGGTTCCTTTGCACAGCCGGCGACAATGGAAACAACGCAAAACAACAGTATCAGGTGCCTTGTCATAGGGCGTCATCAATCCAAATTGGCCAATCAGTAGAATTTTCAGTCGAACGAGGCTGCGATCATAGCAAAATTGTCAATTCATGATGCCGGTCCGAGTTCGCACTTTTGGAGCAGGCCAGGCAATTTTTCGCGCTATAGTGACGCGGTGCTCATAACAGGGATGCAGGCCATTGTCGGGATCGAGCCAGTTTAGACTTCTGGGCCAACGTCGGTTTGCCCCCTTCTTTGCGACCCAGTTTCTCGGCGCGCTTAACGACAATGTTTTCCGCAACGGCCTCGTTATCCTGATCACGTTCCAGGGCGTGATCGTCGCGGGTATGGACCACACGCAACTGGCAAATGTCGCCGCCGGCCTTTTTATCCTGCCGTACCTTTTGTTTTCGGCGAGCGCGGGCCAGCTCGCCGACAAATACGAAAAGTCGATGCTTATTCGTCGCGTCAAGGTGATGGAAATTGTCTTGATGATGCTCGCAACCGTCTCCTTGACCACCGAAAGTTACTCCTTGCTATTGCTGGTTCTTTTCCTGATGGGCTGTCAGTCGACGATTTTCGGCCCGGTCAAGTATGCCTACCTGCCTCAAAAACTGACCGACGATGAGCTGGTCGGCGGCAACGCGCTGGTGGAGTCGGGCACCTATATTGCGATCATCCTCGGGCTGATTGTCGGTGGTATCGCAGTCGGTGACGAGATCGCGCTTGGCTTCGACGTCACCAGGCAGACTGTCCTGGGTGCCTGTTTGATTCTCGTCGCACTCGCCGGTTACGCAACAAGTCTACAAGTCCCAAAAACTGCAGCGGTCGATCCTACGCTCAGGTTCAACTGGAACGCCTGGCAAGAAACCTGGCGAATCATAAGCTACGCGCGCGAAGATCGAAGCGTATTCCTGTCAATTCTCGGCATCTCGTGGTTCTGGTTCTTTGGATCGGCGATGACGATCCAGATTCCCGCGTACACGCTCGACATTCTGAATGGCGACGAGGCCATTACAACAACGCTGCTCGCGGCATTCGCTGTTGGCGTCGGTATCGGCTCGCTGCTCTGCGAGCGCATGTCGGGACACCGAATCGAACTCGGTCTTGTGCCGTTCGGCTCGATCGGCCTCAGCCTGTTCGCGGTCGACCTGTATTTCGCTCAGCCGCAAGCCCACTCGGTACCGGCCTCTTCCATCATTGAGTTTCTGCAGCGCAGCGGAAGCTGGCGCGTATTGGCCGACCTTGCGCTGCTCGGCGCTTTTGGCGGCTTTTACAGTGTTCCGCTGTACGCACTGATTCAAAAGCGTGCCGAGCGCAAACACCTGTCTCGGATTATCGCGGCCAACAACATAATCAACTCGCTGCTGATGGTGAGCGCCGCGATTGTGTCGATAGTTGTACTCAGGTTGGGGTTCTCGATTCCTGAACTGTTCGTCGTCATCGCGGTCCTGAATGCGCTCGTGGCGATCTACATATACTCGCTGTTGCCAGAATTCCTGATGCGATTCCTGGCCTGGATCGTGATCAATGTCATTTACCGCCTCAGGCCGGCCGGACTTGACAACATCCCGCGCACGGGTCCCGCGGTGGTTGTCAGCAATCATGTAAGTTTCATGGATCCGATAATTCTCGGTGGGTCGGTGCGCCGACCGATGCGCTTCGTGATGTGGTACAAGATCTTCCAGATACCGCTATTGCGTTTTCTCTTCAAGAATGCAAAAGCGATCCCGATCGCGTCGGCCAGAGAAGACAAGCAGCTCATGGATGAAGCGTTTGAAAAGGTGGACGCCGAGCTCGCTGCAGGCAACATCGTTTGCATATTTCCCGAGGGCGGCATCACGCGCGACGGCGAGATCCAGCGCTTCCGGCCTGGCATCGAAAAGATCATCCGGCGGCGCGCGGTACCGGTAGTACCTGCCGCGCTCGGCCATCTGTGGGGCAGCTGGTTTAGTCGCCGCAAGGGAGGCGGCATTCGCAAGATTCCCAGCCGGCTGTTTACGCCAGTCCCGGTACTCTTCGGCGAGCCGGTACCGCCCGATGAAGTGACGGCCGAGAGACTCGAATTGCTGGTCAGGACGCTGCGCGGCGATATGCGTTGAGCCGACGGCAGGCCGTTCGACCGGCGACGTCAGGGCGCGGGCAGTACGGTGGCGCTCTCAAGGCGCGGCAGCCATTCCTGTAACAACTCGTCTTTGCTACCAAAAAGGCCCGGTCTCGATGATCCTCGGAACCCGAGTTCCACCAGTTCGACAAAGCCGTTGCGAACAGCAGGGACGTACAGGCGACTACCGACCTTCGCATTAAGCTCTGGATTGCCGGTAACAGTTCTCGCGCCGCGCAGCGCTTTGGGCCCAAACGCGCTGTCCTGCCAGGCCAGTCCTCTCTTCGAGGAGCTTGCGCGATGCACCCATCGGGACGTACGAAACAGCACCCGGTTACGACTGAATGTGACATCGAGCACGGGCGATGGCAGCTTCAGCGAAGCCTCCGCCAGCCGGCCTTCCGCCAGGATGAACTGCCGCGCCAGATTATTCTCATCCACGACAACCAGGTAATCGCCGCTGGGCGACGCCGCCAACCAGCGAATCGGCGCGTCAGCTTCCCAAAGCTTCTGTAGACTCCACTTGCCGTCCGGTCCCTGACTGATCAGTCGCAAAGATCCGCTGTCGCCACCGACATAAAGCTGATCATTCGTCGCAAACGCGATACCTAAATGGGCTTCGCCCAGTTCGAACTGCGCAAGCAGATCGCCAGCGCCGACTTCGAACAGCCACGCGCGATCATTGTTCAGCACGCCGAGCAGCGAGGAATCTGGCGAAAAAACCATGCGAGTCACGGCGGCACCGGAGACTTCGGCCATGTATGGCAGGGGCTGCCCGCTGACCGTATTCCAGACTCGAATGGTATTGTTTGACGCCGCACTGGCTGCCAGTGAACCGATCGGATTCAAACTCAACACGCGAATATCGGCGTTGTGACCGATAAAGCTGACGTCTTCATTAATCGCTCTGATGTCCTCGAGGCTCGCTCCGGCGGGCACGACATGTACGTGACCCGCCGGATCACCGATCACAAGTGACGTCGCATCCGGCGTTGCGGCAATCACTCGATCTGCCGACGGCTTCCAGACCTGGTGCTCGCTGATCTCTGTCGCTTCTTCCGTATCGATCGCCGTCGGCGCCGTCCAGATCCGCAGCATGCCGTCGGCGCGACCGGTAATAAGCCGCTGCTCATCATCGCTGTAGGCAAGGATGTCCGGCGAGAAGCGATCGCTGCGAACGCCAATCGGCGGCCCAATCAGGCGACCGTCGCTGCTGCCGTAGGTCTGGAAGCCGATGTCCGGCCGTCCCGCGATGACGCTGCTTCCGGAGGGCGAAAAGACCAGCTGCCAGCGTCCGGTCCCAAACTCCTCCAGCAGCGACTGTTGTGGACGATCAATATTCCACAGCGAAACGCCAGCATCGCCATGCACCACACCCAAGGCCGACCCGCCGGCAGCCAGCTGAATGTCGCTGGGCTGCGCTGGCAAGTCGACCTGGGCACGAAGTTCATTCGTGGACAAATCCCAGATTCGGACTGCCCGATCGTAGTCGGCCACGGCGACCAGGCCGCCGCTCCCGTCGATCGCCACAAGGGACGGCACCCCGGCGACGGCGATTTCTCCGGAAATTTCCTGTCGCTCCAGCGACCAGATTTCCAGGTTTGTCTCGACATCAGTGCGACGCTCGACAAAGATCGAACTCCCGTCAGCCGTCAGCACCGCACCGGCGCTGGGGGCACCAACGAGAATCGACGCTACCTGGTCCCCGGACGCCGTGTCCCAAATATTGACATGGTCCTGAGAGGCTGTAACCAGGCGCCGGGCCCCGGCATCGAATCCGATCAATGTCTCGCCTTCATTTACCGTCAGGGCGCGGACTGGCTCCGCGAACGCAAGATCCCAGATGCGCGCGCTGTCACTTTGCATAGATCGGGCCACCGCATATCGACCACTCTTGTCGAACCACAGCTTGTCGGCTTCGCGTTCGACCGGCTCGGGAATATTCAGTCCGCGTTGAAAATCCTCGAGATTCCCTTGCGAATTCAGCGTTAGATTCCAGCCAACAAACTGCCCCGCAATACCAAGATCCTCATCGCGGACGCTGATCGACCAGGTGCCGTTGAGCGGCTCACCGATCAAGCTCCGCAGTTGCTCCGGAGCGATTCGAATATCGTCGCTACTCGAGGCTCTTTCAACCCGCGTTTCAACCTCAACAACGCGCCCCGAGGGTGCGATGATTTTGATGCGCAGATCGGACATACGCGCATGGCTGATGTTGAGCGTCAGCCCTATCCTGTTGACGACGCCCTGGCGATCCACGTTTACGCGACGCAACAACGGTATTACCTCCAGTGCTGTCACCGACCAGTCTTCGCGACGCTGCAAGACCGGTGTGGCCAGCGACCACTGGGAAATTCTCGCGCCGTCTGCCGACGTCAGCACCATGCCTACCGGGTCAAACACGGTGCGCGTGCCGGGAAGATCAGGAAGGCTCCCAAGCAACAGTGGATAATCGTCCGCAATCAGGTTTGCTGCTTGCTGCCGGCGTTGCGGCGTCGCCAGTACCAGCGATCGCAGCGTCGCAATTAATGCATCGTCGCGACGTTCCTCGCGCTTGGCATCGCTAACCTTGCGATCCCAAAATTCAGCACGGAGTTTCTCCGGCAAGCGCTCCGCATTTGGAAGATCGATTGCAAGGCTGGCGATGGCACTGATCTGATCTTCTGCTGTCGCAAGCGACGCGCGCTCGTTCAGAAAGCCGCGATACAGGTTGTCCGCGATATCCGCGTGCCCGGGGAACGATCTCAAGTTGCGGTACGCTTCCCTCGCGTAGTCCAGATCGACACTCGGCGAGCTTAGAATCTCGAGGTAGGGCCGAGGCAACCACTGTGTGTACCAGAATGGAATCAAGGTCAGCAACAGAATAACGCCGACGACAATGCCCGGAACACGCAGGTTGACCGGCAGGTTCTCATTGGCCCACCGCGCTGTAAATACCCTTGCGTAGAGCCGGTTTCGTGGGCAAAGGTTGCCGTCCTGATCGATCTCCAGCAACCCGATTGCCATCAGGCGACGCTGCAGGGCCGAACCCAGGTCCGCCGCCACGGTCACTCCCTTCCGTATCTTGCCGTACAGGTTGAGCAGCCCCTCCTTTCGTTTATGGTCTTTGACGATCGCTCGATGAATGTGACTCATGTGCGGTTCATTGTGCAGCGCAGCGCGCCCGGCGATCTGTTGCGTGGCAACGCGATCGATCTGAGCAAGAGCATCGTCTCCGGCACCGTCTCGCGCGATGGAACGCGCCAGCTTTTGACTCAGATACGGCTGACCACGAGTCCAATAGAAAATTCGGTCGAGCGCGGCGGCCGCATCCTGCTCGCTCAAGTTGAGCTCTGTCGCAAACAGGTCGAGCTCTTCGCGCGTGAAGTCCGGCAGCGAAACCTGCTGCGTGACATTGAACGGAGACAGTTCCGTCTCCTCGATCAGGTTGAGAGGATCGCATTCGCCGAGCAGTACGAATGACAGTCTCGAAAAATCGGGATCCGTCGTGCGCGCATTGTGCGCCGCGCGAACGCTTGCAAGCAGCTGATCCGCGAAGGGCAGCTCTTCGATGCATCGAATTTCGTCGAGGAAGATGACAATTCGCTCCGGCACGAACTGCAGCAGAATTTCCGAATAGAAGTCGACCAGTCGCTGACGATTGCTCAATACCGACTTGTCCTGCCACCATTCCTGCAGGTCGTAGCGAACACGCAGTTGTCGCAGTAGCCGATACGCGACGTTGTAGTACCAGCGCCCGGGATCACCACCACCGTCGCGAACACCAATCTGCTCGAGATCGAGTACCGCAACTTTGATGCCGTTGTTCTCCAGCCGCGCCGCGGTGGCGGCGATCAAGCTCGACTTGCCACTGTGATCGGGCGCCAGCACGTGCGCGTAACGTCCGGCGATGATGGCGTCATAGAGAAGATCGTCGGCTTTGCGGCGAATGTAACCGGCGCGCACAGCGTGCAAAGGCGCGCCGACGGTGAAAAACTCACCGGTGGCATCCAGTTGTTCGCGCCCTTCGCCCGGCGACTGTTCTTTGAAATCCCCGGCCATCGCTGGCTCCGTTGAGATATGCGCCTCCATTTTGTGCATTTACGCGCCATATCGCCAGCCTGAAACGCAGAAACCGGACTGCCGTCACTGTATTCTTGGGCGCATGAGCAAGCGGCGACTGCTGAAAAAAGATCTTTTCGGAGAGGTCTGGCTGAACCATTCGGGCAAGGACAGCACCATTTTGCGCGATACCCGGTCCGCGCACTGGTGGGTTCGGTGGCTTGCCCGATTCTTGCTCAGGCGCGAGGTGGCCGGCCTTACTGCCCTTGACGGTATCGATGGTGTACCGGCGCTGATCCGCTCCGATAAGAGCCGGCTGACCCGGAGCTTTCTCTCGGGCGCTCCGATGCATCTCAGCCGCCCGTCGGACAAGGCCTATTTCGACAGCGCCGCGCGCCTGTTGCGACGAATGCATCGCGCCGGCGTCGTGCACAACGACCTTGCCAAAGAACCCAACCTGCTGGTGCGTGACGATGGCTCGGCCGCGTTTATCGATTTTCAACTGGCCTGGCATTCGGTCCGCCGTGGTCGCCTGTTCCGGATTGCCGCTCGCGAGGATATTCGCCATCTGCTGAAACACAAGCGAACCTACTGCCCGGACGAATTGACGCAGCGCGAACTCGACATACTTGCGCGCCCCTCTGGCCTATCCCGCGCCTGGATGGGCCTTGTTAAGCCGGTTTACCTGTTTGTTACGCGACGAATAATCGGCTGGTCCGACCGCGAAGGCGCAGGCGACCGCGGGCAGCAATCCTGACGCTCGATGTCCCACTTCCGGTATACTCGCGCTGCCCCGCGCGCAGTAAATACCAGAGGACTCAGTCAGTGGATTTCTTTCATCAACACAATCTCGTTGACCCGAGCGCCGCCGGCCGCGATCGCCGCTTTGGCATTCGCGTCACGCTCCCCCCGAACGACACATTACGAAGCGTACTGGGCGATGACTGGGAGCGACTGCACTGGTACCCCACGGCAGAGGAACGGGACGCGGCTTTCGAAAAGATGGCCGTTCGGCATGGTTATTACCGCGACACCGACTCGCCGACCCAGGTTCTCGAGAAAGTATCTCGCTAGCGGGCTGCTATCGCGGAGGCTCGCCAACAAACAGGTAGAAGTTACTCCTGCCCTGCTCCGCGAATCCGGCCGCCAGATACACTGGGCCGATAAACGTATCGACGCCCGCGAAAACACTGCCGTTCATTATCAGCGAATCAAAACTCATGTCGGATCGCGCCTGCCAGGTGTTTCCGGCCTCGGCCGAAACGCCGACATACACCGGCGTATCGAGAATTCCGCCCGTTGTGTCACCGATGCGGCGATAGTAGACAAGCCGCGCAAGTGCCGCGTGCGGTCCGCTGATTTCCCCGCGCTGCAGGCCCGACATGCGAAGGAATCCGCCCAGCGGGAAGAAGTCCTGGACCGTGTTATCGGACTCCAGCGTGGTCGCGTAAGCCAGGCCAAGCTGCAGCGTGTTCTTGCCTCGGCTCCAGCTTGCCGACGCTTCTCCCTCAACCGTATCGAACTCGCTGTCGGCACCCAACGCCGGTCGCGATAGCGTCCACCGGAGATCGGCTCGTACCCCGCTGCGTGGGAACTGGGCGTCGTCGCGCGTGTCGAATCGCAGGCTTGCGAACGCACCTCCGGTATCGAAGTCGATATTGGTCAGCGCAGGATCGCCGACTTTCACACGGGCCTCGCCGATGCCACGAAACGCACCCAGGCGAAATTCGCCGATGTTGCCGAGCTCGCGTCCGACGTCCAGCCCGGTCTCGGCTTCAGAGACGCGCAGCCGCGCTACCGTGTCATTGGACGCGAAAACGTTGAGATTGGACTGCGCCATGTCGATCCGAGGCGCAACGAACCAGCGCGAATCAAAACTCAATGGTTGATAAAACTCGGAAAACAACTCGGGATCTGTGCCCAGCGTCAGGTCCGTACGCCATTCGGCACCGAGACGGTTCAGGCCGGCCCGAGTCATCCTGGCCGAGACGTCAAAACCGGTCGAGCCTTCGAAGTCATCCTCCAGCGATACGCCGAACTGGAGAAAGTTCGGGCCCCAGCTTTTTGTGGTCGCGCGATACTCGACACCGGTGCCGCCGTCTTCAGCAACGAGCTGGTATCCGACGTGTTCATAAAGCTGCAGTCCGTAAAGCCTGTCCGCGTTCTCGGCCAGTACTTCCGTATCAATCGGGTCACCGGCTTGCACGCTTAACCGCGACTCGAGAACGGCTGGGGATAGCCGTCCCTCGTGCACGACGCGGACGAAAGAAAGCGTCGACGCCTGCCTCGTCGGCGCGGTACGACGCGCCTTGTACTGCTCGTAAGCCGTCTGATCCAGCGAAATGCTTTGCAGGGCATCCGACTGCATGCGGGTCGCTACCTCTCCCGGCGCGACCGTTTCGGCTATATCTCCGAAATTTGTCGACGCGTAGGTTCCAAGTTCGGGACGGATCAACACATCGCGCGAACGCAAGCGATCGATCTGCCGCAGCGTCTCCTTGCGAATCAGTATGGTCAGCATCTGCTCGGAGATCGTCACGACGGAGCCCAGCTCCTCCTCTCCGTACAGCGGAAATTCGACGTCGACCGCGATGATGATATCGACGCCGAGCTGCTGCATGACGTCGACCGGCAGATTTCCGACGATTCCTCCGTCAACCAGCAGCCTGTTGTCAATGCGCACCGGGGCAAAGACACCCGGCACCGACATGCTGGCCCGGATGGCTTTTGCGAGATCGCCCTTTCCAATCACATACGCCTCGCCACGACTGATGTCGGATGCGATGGCGCGAAACGGTATCGGCAGGTCGTCGAAGTCCGATATATGCGAGGTATGCAGCGTGAGTTCCCGCAGCAGCGTATCGAGCTTTTGACCCTGAATGACGCCTTTGGGTAACACCAGTTCCGTGCCCCGTACGCCCAGCTCGAAGTCGATCGGGAATTCGGCATCGTCTTGCTTGCGCCGAAAGCTAAGGTCCTCTCGATCCGGCTTATCGGAGAGCGCGCCCGCCCAGTCGAGGGAGCCGGCCAGTGACTCCAGCTCGGCGGCGCTCATGCCGCTGGCATAGAGCCCGCCGACAATCGCGCCCATGCTCGTGCCTGCAATCGCATCGATAGGAACTCGCTGGCGCTCGAGTTCCTTCAGCACCCCGATGTGAGCCGCACCGCGCGCACCGCCGCCCCCAAGAACGAGACCGATGCGTGGACGCTCGCCCGCTATGTCTTGCTGCCTGGCATGCTCATCGGCGTGCGCCATACACGCGGACAAGCACAGCAGTGAAATCAGCAGGCCGTTCGGCCGCATTGCTTGAATCATATTTGGCATTGAGAAACTCGTTTAAGTTACAGACAGTTGCAGCCAGGCGATTATAATGATCGCGCGATGCTGAGGGTAAAATGATGAGATCGAAACAGTCATGGATGACGGCTGCTGCGCTGCTCATGCTCGTGCTTTCAGCGACCCGCATGTCGATCGCCGCAGAATCGGAGGCCTCGCCGGCTTCGGACGAGACTATCGAAGAGCTGGTTGTAACAAGCCGAAGGCGGGGCGAGCCGCTCGCGCTGCACGCCGGCAATGTGTCACGCCTTGCGGCGGATGAGATTGCCGCAATTGCCCACCAGCACGTCCACGAACTCATGACGCGTATCTCCGGCGTGTGGCTCAGTCGCGGCAGTGGGCAGGAACACCTGACCGCCATTCGTTCGCCGGTATTGACGGGTGCCGGTTCTTGCGGCGACTTCCTGTACCTCGAAGACGGCATTCCCATCCGGCCTTCCGGCTTTTGCAACGTAAACCAGATGTTCGAGATGAACACCGAAATGGCCGATACCATCGAGGTGATTCGCGGCCCCGGCAGCGCCCTGTATGGCTCCAATGCG
>CAMYMR010000020.1:26202-28575 GCA_947259285.1 uncultured Woeseiaceae bacterium
TTTCGCAGTTTCCTCTCAGGCAACGACGCACCGCTGTTTGGCGCCCTGGTTTACGCCGACGACGGCGGATTTCGCGATGACTCGGGTTATCGGCAAGGCAAACTTCAGCTCGGCATCGACTGGGATCTTCGCGGAGCTGAGTTCACCACCGTGTTGAGCGCCACCGATCTCGATCAGGAAACAGCAGGATTCATATTCGGCGAGAATGCGTACGAGGACCCGAACCTCAATCGCGGCAACGTCAATCCCGAGGCGTTTCGCGATGTGTCCAGCCAGCGACTTTACGGCATCTGGAAATCGACGCTGACCGTGCTCGAATCGGATGTGGACGTCGACATTCGACCGTATCTTCGCCATTCGGACATGCGTTTTCTGCAGCACTTTTTGCCGGGCCAGCCGCTCGAAGAAAACGGCCACGTCAGTATCGGCGCAATTTCCGCATTGTCGTTCGCTTGCGGAAATGCGCAATACGTGGCGGGAGCCGATATTGAATACAGCGACATGTTCCTTAAGGAAACCCAGGCGGGACCGACTGAAGGCTCCGACTTTCTCCGCGAAACGAGGCCCGAAGGCAAACACTACGACTTCGACGTTCGGAGTATCGGCATTGCGCCGTTCGTGCAGGCCGACATTGCGCTGGGCGAGCAGCTAAAGATCGGCGCGGGACTGCGTCTCGAGTATCTGCATTACGACTATGAGAACCGTATGCTCGTCGGAAACACGCGTGATGATGGCAGCGTCTGCGGATTCGGCGGCTGCCTCTATTCGCGTCCAGCCAGCCGCAGCGACGCTTTCACCAACCTTGCCCCCAAGTTGTCGTTTAGCTACCAGCTGCGTTCCGGGACAACCGTGTTCGGCGTTCTTGCGCGCGGCTTTCGTGCACCGCAGGCAACCGAGCTTTACCGGCTACAGAGTGGACAAACGGTCGCCGCCCTGGACTCCGAGACGATCGACAGTCTCGAGCTCGGTATTCGATGGAACAAGCGGCGCTGGTCGGGCGACGCGGCTGTGTTCGAGATGCAAAAGCGCGACAGCCTGTTTCGTGATTCCGATGGATTCAACGTCAGCGGTGGCCGCAGCCGCCACCGGGGCATCGAGATCGCCGTCGACTGGCAGATAGCGGAATCATTACGACTGGAACTTGACGGCAGTTTTGCGTCGCATACCTACGATTTCGATACCGTCGCCGCGCGCGGCGAGGCGTTTGTATCGGGTAACGATGTCGACACCGCACCGCGCTGGCTCGGAAGCGCCGAGCTGCTGTTCGACCCTGGCAATAACGCTTCTGTGGCACTTCAGTGGACGTCGGTCGGCGACTACTATCTCGATGCCGAGAATCGCTTTCAATACCCTGGACACAGCCTGGTGAACCTGCGAACGCGCATCGATTTCACGCCACGACTCAGCGTCACCGCGCGGCTCAACAACGTGTTCAACGAAGCGTATGCGGATCGCGCCGACTACGCGTTCGGCCAGTATCGCTACTTTCCGGGACGCGGTCGTGAATTATTCATCGAGCTGCAGTATCTGCCGACGATAGATTGAGCGACCTATATTGCGACCCGCAGCGATTCGCTAAAGTCGACGAGTTCGTCCAGCTGTCTCGATTTCTCGCTCGAGTCCCAGCCGAACTCCGCGGACGCAATATCGGCAATCGCGGCGAATCGCGGCGTACAGCGGTCGCCCCTGGTCGTGATCCAGACCCACCATGGAACGGCGAAACACGATATCCGCCAGCGACCGGGCGAACTCCTCACGAATCGCGAATACGACCTCGGCGGCGAGCACCGTGTCCGCACTATCAATGGTCTTTGCGAGATCCGGTTCACTTCGACACAGCTCGCAGATACCCGTTGCCCGGCCGCCGTAAATGCTGAGCAGCCGGGCGATACCCTGTTCCGACAGCAGCTGCGTCGCACGCAGATCCTCTTCCGCTCGCTCGATGCCCCAGGCGCCGGGCAGCAGCGCGTCACTCGTAGAGCACTTCGGCAGCTTCAGGTGTTTAAGTTTCGCTATCTTGTCCACCGTCTGCTCGGCGAGGTTACGATACGTCGTGAGCTTGCCGCCGATGATTGAAATCAGGCCGGCCGCAACCTTCTTGTTGACCCGGATAATGTGTCGCCGGGTAATTGCCGATTCCGGACCTTCCTCCTGGTAAGGCAACGGTCGAACGCCTGAATACATGTAGTTGACATTCGCTCTGCTGAGCCTCGCGTCCGGAAAGACCCGATTCGTTTCCGACAGCAGATACTCGACCTCCGCGTCGGTAACGCGTATGTCGTCGAGGTCATCGTCGTAGCGAATATCCGTAGTACCGATCAGATACTGGTTGTTCCACGGGATGATGAAGATCGGCCTGCCGTCGGCGGCCGC
>CAMYMR010000021.1 GCA_947259285.1 uncultured Woeseiaceae bacterium
CAGACCTATACCGGCGCGTTTGAGTTCGTCGACACGGAAATGTATCTCTCGGTCAACCACGAGGTTGCCCCGAAAGAGCAGGCTTATGGCATGGACAACGCCTGCGGCGACTGCCACTTCGAGGACAAGATCGACTGGCCGGCCCTCGGCTGGACGGGTGATCCGGTAGAAGGAGGCACAAGACCCTGACCCCCCCCTTGTCGTTATGGACAACTCTGGGCGCCCTCTCGGGCGCCCTTTTTTTACTCGAGCGGCAGGTAGATGACGGTATTGGTGATCAGGATCATGACGAAAATCAGGCAGGTGATCATCGGACCGAGATAGATAGATCCGGTCATGCGAAAGAAATAGCGGTTGAAATACGGCAGAACGAACATCATAGGTACAACGGCGAACAGGAGGTTGACGTACAGCCAGCCGTCGGTCCAGTAGACCATGCCGGTGGCCGCAAACGTTGCGTACTGGACGACGACAATGAGCAGCAGTCCCAGCGAGTTTGCGACGCCGCCGAGCAGCATGCTTCTCCATTCCGGCTGCCCATCGAAGCGCATCCCGCCGTTGATCCGCAGCGAATTGGACAGAAAGAAAATAAAGAAGAACGGCACGTACATGCCGAGCAGAATCAGTAGCGACGGCTCAAACACCCGTACGCCCATGAACAGGAACCGATAGTCCACGTGGAAGAAGTAGTAAACGATGAACAGGAACAGGAAGTAGCAGAAGAACAAGACGGTCGCGAGCAGGAACGTACAAACGAGCAACGACAGTGTCGTGTCGACGCCCCACATCTGCGGCGACACCCCGTTCCTGCGGCCGAAATAGCGGTAGCTGAGCCAGAACATCAGGAACCCGATGCTGCCGTTCAGGACCGCCCAGAGCATCACAGCGTTGTTCATGCGCTGCGGGAAAAACCACGTCAGCTCGCGATTGGATGCCGCCACAAACAGCTTTTGTGACAGTTCGGCCATGGGGATATAGGAAAAGCAGGCGATTAGTGCGCCGATGACAAAGGTGGACCAGAACAGCTGCCTGCCACGACCCCGCGGCTTCGGCTGAGCCGGTGGCACCGGTCGCACGAGCGGCCGAAACCAGGGTGTTTCCAGCAGCAAGCGGCCGAACGGAATGATCGCGACCAGCGCCGCCGCGAGCGAGACCATGCTCAAGAGCTCTTTCCAGTGCCAGATCTGGTCGTCGCTGCCGAGTTCCGACCTGAAGTCAAACACGTGCTCGAAGTACTCGATCTGGTTGGCGGTCGCTTCCTTGTTGTACGGCTGAAACGGGTGCAGAACCCGCTCATTGTGCATTACCCGGAGCGTACGGCGATCCTTGTCACCGTAGAACCCGCCGATTTCGACCTCGTCGACCGGCGCCCTGCCCGCCTCGCGGCCGATGTTGATTAGCCGCAGTGCTTCCGGCGCAACGCGCATGTCGCCGTTTTGCAGTTCGTTGCGATACGCGCCCTCGTCGAAGTACGCATAGCTCGCCCCGACGTTGGACCGCACATCGGCCAATACCTCTTCGGTCAGCGTCAGGACGTAACCAGATACGTACACAGAATGAAGCTTGCTGGGCTGCCCGGTCCGCCGCGCCTGTTTGCCGAAGTAATTGGCGCCGCGTATCGCCGCGTTCCCGCCGGCCGAATGCCCGGTCGCTCCGATGCGGGTCCTGTCGATGTAATTCAGGTTCTCGGAGCTCGCCGCATAGTCAACCACGGCAAACATTCCGTAGCCCTCCGTCGTCGCTGCACGCCGGCTCAACGAGGCGCTGGACGCGCCCTGTGCATACGGATCGATACTCAGCGCGACGAAGCCGCGACGCGCCAGTTCGATAGCGATGTTGGAGAGCGATTCCTTGGAGCGCTGGAACCCCGGCACCACGACGATCAGTGGCGCCGGACTGTCGCTCGTTGCGCTCTTCGGCTTGAACAGGTCACCCGCCACCCACTGCCCGTTCTGGGCGGGAATCTTGATGCTCTGGAGCTGCACGTCACCGAAGGATTGCTGGATCTGGGAAACGAAGAAGCTCGCTACCAGCACGATCGCTACACAGGCCAGCAGAAGCCGGTTACTGGTTCTGGCATCGAGAGCACGCGGAGTCACGGCAGCAGTGTGCCCGTTACGGGCCGCCAAAGCTACGACCCGAAACGCGGTCGCTACACGAGGACGGACGCCAGGTTCGCGGTCGTCTGTTGGCCCCACTCGCTACGATAGACAATCGCCTGGCTGCGTCCCTGGTTCTTGGCTTCGTAAAGCGCATCGTCGGCCTGGCGTATCAGTTGGTCGGCTTTCACAGGACCCGACGCCTCGGTTATGGCGGCACCGATACTCAGAGAAACGACGGGCTTCGTCTCGGATGCCTTGTGCTCGATACTTAGATCGATGATCTTGTGACACAGGCCGCGGGAGAACGATTCGAGGAAGCCGGGCGTCGGGTCGTAGAGCACGATGACGAATTCCTCCCCGCCGTAACGGGCAACCATGTCCAGCGGCCGGTTCACACTGGTGGCCACCACATCGGCCACCGCTCTGATGCAGCCGTCGCCCATACGGTGGCCGTAGCAATCGTTGTACAGTTTGAAGTGGTCGATGTCGGCGACGACGACGGCGACCCGCGAATCCTCACGCTCCGCCTGCTTCCAGATCTGCCGAAGATGCTGATCAAAAGCACGACGACTGAAGAGCCCGGTCAGACCATCAGTGCGTTCAAGTCGCCGTAGTTCCTGTTTGTTGTCGAACGACTCCCGACCGCTTCGTTCAATCAGGAAACTGGAAACGCTGCCGATAATATTGGTCAAGCCGAGGAACAGGACGCCGTAGGCCGCCGCCTGGAACGGGAAGGAAAGTACACTGCTGACGCCCAGATAGGCGAAGAATACGGGCCACGCGACGGCGATACTCTGGCGAAGCGTCAAGCCGAGAACCAGGTAGATGCACAGCGTCGAGAATATGGCGGACCCGTAAACGTCAATCGCGCCTGTACGGGCCGCAACTGCACCGACCGCAACAGCGGAAAAGCCTGCGATGCCGGCTGCGGAGGCGACCAGGTAGGGCAGCCAGATGCGATGCCTGATCACAAAGGTCGCGACCAGTGCCGCGGACAGTGGCACCAACATAGTGAAAACGCGCAGCGGAATTGCCCGCTCGGCAAACGCCTCGGGAGCAATCAACCCGTCAAACACACACGCGGTCAACGCCAGGACGATCCAGATGCCAAGTCCGACGCGCGTGAACGGCAGCATCCGTTGCAGAAAATAACGACGGAATTCGGTATCCAGCCCCATCGATTCATCGCTCGTTGCCGCCGTATCCGGGAGGATCCGCGGGCTCAACGGAAGGTGTACGGCCTGATTCAGCATTGCAGATAACTCTCTTTCAATTACCGGTGCATATCGGCCAATACGCATCAAACCTTAGGCACAGCACCGGAAAAGTCGATAGGATCAAATTGATGCCATTCCGGATTGTCAACATTACATCTGCTGCAGTCGCAATCGCAATGATGATGCCGGTCGCCGTCTTCGCCGATGACCTGCCTGGTGACGATGCGCTGGAAAGGGATGCCTCGGTCATCGGAGACATCCGCCTGGAAAAAGCCAATGTATTCGACCTGTCGAATCCTGCGGAGAATAACTGGCTTTATCGACTTGCTAACCGCCTGCATATTGTCACCAGGGACAAAACCATCAAAAAGCAGCTGCTTTTCAAGAGCGGCGACCCGTACTCGGCACAGCAGGTCGACGAATCCGAACGTATCCTGCGCCAAAACCTGTACCTGTTTGACGCGGATATCAAGCCGGTGCAGTACGAGGACGGAAAAGTCGATCTTGTCGTGAAGACACGCGATGTATGGACGCTGAATCCTGACGTGTCGATTACACGCAGCGGTGGCGAGAATCGGACCAAGCTTGGCCTGGAAGAAAACAACCTGCTGGGACGCGGCCAACTGCTGCGCGTCTCTCGTATTGAGGACGTGGACCGCACATCAGACAGCTTCGAGTTCGGAGACCGGCATCTGGCCAGAAGCTGGGTTTCGGCATACTTGAGAATTGCCGACAACTCCGACGGAGAAACCCGATTCTTGTCCGCCGTTCGGCCATTCTATGCGCTGGACACCCGTTGGTCGGCGGGCGGCTGGTTCCTCGACGACGACCGTCGCGAAGCGCTCTATGTGCTGGGCAATGAGGCCGCCGAATACCAGCACCGTCGCGAGTACCGGACGCTTTTCGGCGGTTGGTCGCAGGGGCTTAAGGAAGGCTGGGTACGGCGATGGACGGCAGGGTTCGTCTACGACGACAATCGTTTCTCGACGGTTCCAAGCCCGACACTGCCGGCTGCAATACCGGAAGACAGGGAACTGGCTTACCCGTTTGTCGGACTGGAAATTGTCGAGGACGAATTCGAAACCTCGAAGAACCGCGATCAGATCGGCAAGACGGAAGACTTCTTTTTGGGATCACGATTCAGCGTATCGCTGGGTTGGTCCGACGACGCTTTTGGTGCCAGCAGGGACGCCTTGATCGTTTCGACCAGCGCCAGGCGCGGATTCGGCTCTCTGCAAAAACAAGCGCTCTTGCTTTCGGGCAACGCGAGTGGCCGAGTCGAGTCGGGTCATGCGGTAAACAGTCTGCTCACTGTCAATGCGCGTTACTACCGGACGCAGTCGGAAAGACGCCTGTTTTTCGCGACTCTGAGTGCCACGGCCGGACACTCGCTGGACCTCGACAATCCGATCCAGCTCGGCGGCGACAGCGGCTTACGCGGCTACCCGCTGCGATATCAAAGCGGCGATTCGAAGATGCTGTTCACCATCGAGCAGCGCTACTTCACCGACTGGTACCCTTTTCGCCTCGTGCGCGTTGGCGGTGCAATATTTGCCGACACAGGTCGCGTCTGGGGCGAAGATCCCCTCGGCGGCCAACGATTCGACTGGCTGAGCGATGTTGGATTCGGCCTGCGACTTGCGCCGACGCGCAGCAGCTCCGGCAAGATGGTGCACCTCGACGTCGCATTTCCGCTCGGAGGCGACGCATCGATCGATTCGGTGCAGTTCCTGCTGGAGGCGAAGCGGAGTTTTTAGCGTGCTCGCCCGTCTGTGTCTTTCAGGTGCAAAGGTCACGAAGTTCCGTCTTGTGAACGCCACCATTGTGCGCGACCATCGCGATCAGGAGTTCGGCCGTGGCGATAGCATCGACCATGCTGTCGTGAGCCGCGTAGCGTGGCAACTGATAGTTGCTGCGTAGATCCGCCAGACGCAGTGATGTCTTGTCGTCGACGTGGTGGCGGCGCTGCCGGCGACTCCGCTCCAGGGCCAGTGTATCGACGACCGGGACCGGCAGGGGGCAGCCAAATCGCTCCCTGCAGAGACGATCGAGCAATACCTTATCGAGCCCAGCGTGATGAACGAGCAAGACTCGACCCGTTAGCGCCTCGATGATTCTGTCGAGTACGGTCACCCATTCGACGCCGGACTCGACGACGGTATCGGTCAGACCGTGGATTGCGGCGCTCCTTCCGACCGAACCCTTCGGCCGAACGATGTGAGATTCCGCGCTCGCGAGGTCGACCCGCCCGCCGCGAATCACGACCCAGCCGGCACTGAGCATGTCCGCGGTATTCGGGTTCAGACCCGTCGTTTCTATGTCGAGGCTCAGAAACTCAGTATCCCTGAAAGTCGTTCCCGAGTTGGGAATCGATCTGTCCAGGAGCTGCCTCAGCGGCTCGATGATATCGCTCGTTCTCAGGCGCCAACGTGAGAACCGCAGCCACAGAAGGTTCATGCAATGTGAAAGCGATTGAGCAGCGCAGATTGGCTGATGCGAATTTGTGAAAATGCCGCTTTGAGATTCTGGCGCACCAGCGGTGAGAGATGCTCGGGTGCGATATGGTTGTCAGGCGGTTTTCCGGCGCCAAGCTGCTGGCCCTGATGTTCGATGCGCAACTGCTCGATGAAATCCAGCGCATCAGCAAGGCTCGCCGCGTCGGCTTCGCTGATTTCGCCGGCTGCGGCGGCAGCCTTGAGTCGGTTTCGCGTCGTTATTCTGAGTTCGCCGGCAGCCAGCGAACGGATGCGAGCGATCTCTACGATCGGCATGATCCCGTGCATCTTCAGATCCAGCGTGTTCTTGTGCGCCCCCGATTTTTCCAGGACGAACTGGCGGAAAAAACCAAGCGGAGGCTGGTAACTCATTGCGTTCTTGACCATCAGCGCCAGGAAGAGCTCATTGCCTCGGGCGCTTTCCCGGATGCCCTCTTTAAGATCGTCGACCAGCGCGCACGCACCGCTGACGCAGCGCAAATCGAAGAAAATATTCGCGTGCATGAGGGCCTTTTGCTCCGGCACCGTGATCCATTTGTGAAAATACTCCCGCCATTGCCGTAACGGCTTGCGCCATTTCGGGTTCGACGCCATGACATCGCCCGGGCAATAGACGTAGCCACAGGCATTCAAAGCGTCATTCACGATCTTCGCCATCGCGGCAAAATAGTCGTCGTCGGCAGCCGTTGCCTCGTCCGCGAGGAGCAGCGCGTTATCCTGATCGCTTTTGGCCGATTGCTCCGAACGACCCTGCGATCCCATGGCAACCCACGCATAGCCGCACGGCGGTGACCCGAGTTCGGCTTCGGCAATCCGCAAAAGCTGGCGGGTCACGGTATCCGTGACGGTGGTGATGAATTTTCCGAGCTGCTCGCCGTTCGCCTGGCTTTCGATCTGCCCGATGATCAGGCCCGGCAGGCGTTTGCACGCGGTTACGATACCTTCGGCCGTCGTCTGCTTGCCAATATCGCTAACAAGATACAGCGGGTGTTCGGTCTCCAGGCGCATGAAATCGCTGCGTGAGACCATGCCGATCAACTCGCCCTGCTCTGTTATCGGCAGGTGATGAATGTGGTTTTGCATCATGACCAGAGCTGCCTCATACGCGTTCGCTTCGCTGTCCAGCGTGATCGGCGAAGCGGTCATGATTTCGGTGACCGGGTGGTCCCCGTGATGCCCCTCAGCAACGACTCGCGCCCGAATATCACGGTCGGTGACGATGCCACACACACCGGTTTCATCGCGTATCAACATGGCTGACACCCGCTCTGCGACCATCTTGGCGGCCGTCTGTCGCACTGTCGCGGTCTTTTCGATTGTGACGGGTGGCCTGCCGAGCAGGCTTCCGACGCTCGATCCCGCAGCCCCCTTGAGATTCAGCGGCGTCGGGGTCGTCAGCAGGCGCTCTGAAAGCGCACGAATAAACCAGGTATCGAAGGCTTTGTTTTCGCGCCGCATGCGCGCGAACGTTTCTCCGCCAAGGTGGTAGATCAGCGTATCTTCGAGCGCAATCGAGTGATTTCGTGCGGGTGCAAGGTTCATCAGCGACGGAAAACCGAAGCACTCGGACTCGGCGAGCCGCGTCATCATCTCGCCGTTCTCGTCGCGTAGCTCGACGGCACCGCTGCGGATGATGTGCAGCTGCCTGTTTTCACTGCCGATGGTGAGAATGTCGTCGCCCTCGCGGTAATAGGCAATCTCGATCGACTTTGCGCAGGCAGCAAGCTCCTCATTGCCAAGCGCGTCGAAGGCCGGCAACGTACGCAAGAACTGAACGATCTCGGGGATCTCTTTCATGGATCTGATTCTGACACGCCGCGCTCACCGGTAAAACCGGAAGCAGCGGCGCCACCGTAGCTAGTCGCCTGCACGCCCTGTTTCAGGGGCGGACTGTCGTCAGAAGGCGTATTTTGCCGATAGCAGCAGCCGCGTCATGTCGCCAGACGCATTGGTCTCGAGTGTGCGTTCGGCAAAGAGGATCTCGCCACCCACAGTCATCTTCTCGACAGGCTGAAACAGCAGATTCGCGTGAATGCTGTAAACGTCCTTGGTAACCCCGGTTCCTGTGAGTGCGATATCGTTGTCATTATTCAGGTAACTGAACGTAAAGTTGGAACGCCATTTTGCATCCCAGAAATGCCGGTATGAGACGAAGCCGCCCCACTGCTCGATTGCGTTCAGACTGCCATTGCTATCGAGCACGGCTGCATTCGATGTATTCAGACCCAGGTATCGGCCGGTGCCGCTGCCGACGGTCGCCATCCACCGAAGGTCATCCTCGCCAAACTTATGCTTGCCGGACACGCTAAGTCCATACGCCATCTCGCTGTCATCGACACTGCCGCTCTTGTAGTTGAGCTGCCGCACCAGTGCCGCCGCCTTGATGTACCCATTGTCGAGCTTCGCGGTATACCGCGCGACAAGATCAGGAACGCTGCCGTCGTCTGCGACGATTCGGCTGCCACCAGCGAATGGTGTGATGGTGGATTCGGGGTTTTCAGCCGCGAACTCCCAGGGTCCGTTCGTGTAACGAACCTGCGCCTGACGTACGAAAGTTGTTCCCTCCGAAGGACCAATGAAGTCGAGATTTTCCGCCAACGCACCGACGTCCTGAAATGTCGACCAGGTCTGGCCGAACAGCCAGTTGTTGTATTTGAAGAAGGCGTGACGCAGACGAGGGTTGAACGAGTTACTCACACGCTCGTCACCACCGGGGCTCAAAAAAAAGTCCATCTCGAGATAGGTGCCGAGTCTGTCGCCATTACCGAGTACATGATCGCTGCGGAAGTTGATGCGCGTCTCACGTCCCTGCACGTCGAGGTCCGGCCCCTCGCTCGGTGTGCCGCCGACAGGAATTGTGCCCGGAATATAGAACTGTGTTCCGGCGCTGCCGGGAGTCAGATCGCCTCCGCTGTAGTCGCTGAACATGCCGTCCAGTTTGACGTAGCCGCCGAACTTGTAGCTGCTGCTCGCTCCGGCCGTTTCAGCGTGTGGCTGCGCGGCAACCGGCGGCGCGGCCGGCTTCGACTGCTGATCCACCAGTTGCCTTAGCATCGCCTCGAGCTCGGCAACACGGGCTTCCAGCGCTACGACATCGGGGTCTTTAGCTTCCGCATTGCCCGCCAGGCACAGAACCGAAAAAGCAGCGCCGATCGCGAGCTTTCGAGCCGTTGGCCGTTTCATTCTCTTCCCCCAAAATGCGAAACAAAAACGGCGCACAGTGTTTCAGACCAACTCCGGTCGTTCTATTAGACAGTGAACCTACAGACATCTCGGATACCCGAAATAGGTTACGGCCGATCTCATAACGTAGAATGCGGCGTTTATTTCGTCCGGTTTCATGAAAGAGGGGGAGACATGTCCAACAACAATAGTTACTGGAGCGAGAATCTGAGACTGGTGGCGCTGTGCCTCGTTATCTGGTTCGTCGTTTCATTCCTCTTCGGAATAATCCTGGTCGAGCCGCTCAATTCGATTCGCCTGGGCGGCTACAAGCTCGGCTTCTGGTTCGCGCAGCAGGGCTCCATTTACGTGTTTGTCGCGCTGATCTTCTTCTATGCCTATCGCATGGGCAAACTCGATCGCAAATACGACGTGCACGAAGACGACGACTAGGGGCCGGCAATGACACTTCAAACAATGACCTATCTCGTCGTCGGTGCGACCTTCGCGCTTTACATCGGTATCGCCGTCTGGGCGCGAGCCGGCACGACGAAAGAGTTCTACGTTGCCGGCGGTGGTATTAATCCGATCGCAAACGGCATGGCAACCGCGGCAGACTGGATGTCCGCGGCATCCTTCATATCGATGGCCGGCCTGATTGCATTCATGGGATATGGCGGATCCGTATTCCTGATGGGCTGGACCGGCGGCTACGTGCTCCTCGCGATGCTGCTGGCGCCATACCTGCGAAAATTCGGCAAGTTCACCGTCCCCGAATTCATCGGCGATCGCTATTACTCGAAAGGAGCGAGAATCGTCGCCGTTATCTGTCTGATCGTCGCGTCGATAACCTACGTAATCGGCCAGATGAAGGGCATCGGCGTTGCGTTTTCGCGCTTTCTCGAAGTCGACTACGACGTTGGCCTGACGATCGGTATGGGCATCGTGTTCGTGTACGCAGTCATGGGCGGCATGAAAGGCATCACCTACACGCAGATCGCACAGTACTGCGTCCTTATTCTCGCCTACACGATTCCGGCGATCTTCATCTCGCTGAACCTGACCGGAAATCCGTTGCCGCAACTGGGGCTCGGTTCCACCATGAGCGGTTCGGACGTGTTCCTGCTGGATCGACTCGACCAGGTATTACGAGACACCGGCTTCCTCGAGTACACGACCAACGTCCGGCTCAGCCTGACCAACATGTTTATGTACACGATGTCACTCATGATCGGTACCGCCGGTTTGCCGCACGTCATCATTCGCTTCTTCACCGTTCCGAAAGTGAAAGACGCGCGCAGCTCAGCGGGTTGGGCGCTGGTATTTATTGCGATCCTTTACACGACGGCACCGTCCGTCGCGGCTATGGCGCGCCTGAACCTGATGGAAACGATCGAGCCGACACCGGGTGAATACATGGTTTACGACGAACGGCCGACATGGATAAAGAACTGGGAAAAGACGGGATTGTTGGCTTTCGATGACAAGAACGGGGACGGCCGTATTCAGTACACATCCGATGCGGCGACGAACGAAATGACCAAGGTCGACAATGACATCATGGTCCTGGCCAATCCGGAAATCGCCCGTTTGCCGAACTGGGTCATCGCATTGGTGGCAGCCGGTGGTCTCGCGGCCGCGTTGTCCACCGCCGCCGGGCTGCTGCTCGCAATTTCTTCGGCGATATCTCACGACCTCCTCAAGGGTGTCTTCAAGCCCGAGATCACTGAAAGGCAGGAATTGCTTGCCAGCCGCGTAGCGATGGCGGGCGCCATTCTCCTGGCTGGGTACCTGGGATTCAATCCGCCCGACTTTGCCGCCGGAACCGTAGCGCTCGCGTTCGGGCTGGCTGCATCATCAATATTCCCGGCGCTGATGATGGGTATCTTCTACAAACGCATGAACAAGGAAGGCGCCATCGCCGGCATGCTCGCGGGCCTCGGCGTGACCTTGCTGTACGTGTTTCAGCATAAGGGCATCATGTTTGTCGCCAGCACCACATTCCTTGGCGACATGTCACCGAACTGGTTCTTCGGTATCGAACCCAACGCTTTCGGTGCGGTGGGCGCGATCTTCAATTTCCTGGTAGCCCTTGTTGTGTCGCGTCTAACGGCCGCACCGCCCGAGCATATTCAGCATCTCGTCGAAGACATTCGCGTGCCGGCTGGAGCCGGTGTAGCAACCGGCCATTAGCGCTATCATCGCTGTTCAAAGGGGGCTGAATAGCCCCCTTGCTTTTCCTCAGGACTGTATCGATGTTCACGAACAAGCATGTTGTTGTCGCCATGCTCGTCGCGCCGTTGCTTGCGATCATGGGATGGTATGCCGTTGACTATTTCGTTGCGGAGCGACCGCATGCGGCCAGGCCTGGCGCGACATATGCACTCACGGCAAAATCGAATTGCCGTTACGACAGCGGTCAATGCGACTTGCAGAACGGCGATTTCGAGCTTTCGCTGCGCCCAATCGACGTCACGGCGGAGACAGTCTCAGTTGAACTGCGGTCGAGATTCCCGTTGCAGCAAGCCAGCATCGGGTTCATTGACGAGAGTCCGAACGCGCTGCCCACGGAAATGGAATCGACCGATACCGGTGCAACGCTCTGGTCAGCGGCGCTTGCCCTACCGTCAAGTGATGCATCAACGATCGGCGTCGCCGTAATGGCACAGGGCGCGACGTACTATGCCGAAATCCCGGCCGTATTCCTCAACGCCGGGCGCTAGGAACTCCCGATCCGCTCAGGCGCAAGCTCTACCGCTGCGCGACACTACGTTTGCGAGAGGATGTCCCACATGTAGTCCTGGTGCGTGTCGCAGATCTCGTTCATCTCTTTGGCAGCCCGCTCTACCTTGCGATCATCGAAGTCGGCAATTATCGCCGCTCGCGCTTTCATCAGGGTCTTGTGATCGGCGGCGCCCATGATTAGCAAGCGTCGCCACTCGCCGCCAACGTTGTGCTTCAACCAGTTCCAGGACGTCAGCCCGCCCTCACCGACGTGCTTGTCATAGATCGGCGCGAATACCTTTTGAACCAGCTCATCCGCGCGTTCTTCGCCATTTAAATCGCATCGCATGTAAGCCGAGAAACCGGCCGCACCGCGTTCCTCCGTCACTGCGGCCGAACCGATACCGGGAGTGGTTTCCCAGATGTAGTCTTCGTGCGACGAGCAAATAGCGGAGAATGAGCGCCCGGCCTCCGGCGTCCTGTCACTGATGATTTCTCCCAATGCGCCGGAAGCGTCAAGCAAGGAGTCCATATCCGACGCGACAATAACCAGCACTCGTCGCCAGTAGCCGCCCACATAGTGTTGCATCCAGGTCCATGACAAAATGTCGCCGTGCTCGACGGCCGCATCGTAATGCGGTTTGAAACTGGTGTTGATGATCTCGTCCGCCCGGGACTCCCCGTCCGGCGAACAAACGAAGTAAGTCGCATAGATGTAATTTGTGTTTGCGCCCTGATCCTGCGCAAAAGAGTTTCCGGCCAACAACGCGAGGACCAGTACGCCGACGGCTATAGTGCTCTTTTTCATGATTACTCCCCTGGGTTTCTGGCTTCGAACACCGAAGCCCTCACCTTATATATAGCAGTCACGAAGAAATAAGCAGTTTCCGCAGGCTACCCTGGTATCAAAACTGAATTCGTCCGCCTAAAATCAGGGCGTTGTGCGGCGAGCCGGGTTGTCAGTCGGGCGCCATCAGAGCTGTGAGGAAATAATGAACACCTTCGAATCGCAGGGTTTGCAGACCGCGTACGATAAGGACGTCGATGGCGACCCCTTTGTCCTGCTGCACGGAACTGGGGGCCATATGAGCACCGTGGCTGGCCCAACAGTGTTCCGTTGACCTGCAGACTCGTTTTTGGCGCCAGCGGCTATATCGGCGGCCACCTGGTACCGTACCTGCTGGACCGGGGGGTGCGGGTGCGTGCAACGGCACGCAACGTCGAGGTTATCGAGAGCCGCGGCTGGCAAGGCGTCGAGCTGGCCGAAGCTGACGCGCTGCGCCCGGAGACACTCGATGACGTCCTGAAAGACGTCGACATCGCTTACTACCTCGTCCACTCGATGGCCGCCGGCAAGAAATTTCCGGAGCTCGACGCCACCGCGGCAAGGAATTTTGCGGCCGCGGCAGAGCGTCAGGGCGTCAAACGCATCGTTTATCTCGGCGGCCTCGTTCCGGACGCGCCGAAATCAACACACCTTCGCTCACGCGAGGAAACGGGCGACCTGCTACGGGCGGGCTCTGTTCCGGTTACCGAGATCCGCGCCGGCATGATCATCGGGCCGGGATCGGCAGCCTGGGAAGTCATCCGCGATCTCGTCAATCACCTGCCGGTAATGATTACGCCGCGCTGGGTATTCTCGCGATCCACGCCGATCGCACTCAGAAACCTGCTGCAGTACCTTGCGGACGCGCCGATGCTTGGCGAGACAGCCGGTGAAATATATGACGTCGGGGGACCCGATGTTCTGACCTACGAAGACATCATGCGTCAGTACGCGTCGCTGGTGGGGAAGAACCCGCTCATCATACCCGTCAGAGTCCTGACGCCGAAACTCTCCTCGTACTGGCTGCGCCTGGTTACTTCGGTACCGACGAACATTGCCCGCGCGCTGATCGACGGACTCTCGCAGGACGTCATCGCCGCCGACGACCGGCTCGCCGAGCTGATACCGCAGGAGCTGCTGCCCTTCAGACAGGCAGCCACCGAGGCCATCGAGGCCGACCGGCTGCATTCGGTACCGGCTCGCTGGGTCGAAGGCGCGGTCGCCCGCCAGGAATTTGAGCCGGAGTATGGTTTCTATTCAAAGCAGATGACGGAGAGCGCAGCGACTGATGCCAGCGCTGACGCACTGTGGCGTGCAATCTGTCGCATCGGCAACAACGGCGATTTCTTTTACGCCCGCTGGCTTTGGTGGATTCGCCGATCCCTCGACTGGCTAATCGGTGGTCCGAGTTTCCGTCGCAGGCGTCGCCACCCCTACGAGCTTCGCGTCGGCGACACTTTCGATTCCTGGCGGGTCATCGCCATGCAGCCTTACCAGGAGCTGACGATGTTGATGGAAATGAGGGCGCCCGGCGTCGGCATCCTGGAGTTCAACATCGAGGAAACCGAGCAGGGCCGAATGGTTACCGTCACAGGCTATTTTCACCCGGCAGGCGTTTGGGGCCTGCTGTACTGGTATGCATTGGTGCCGTTTCACGAATTTACCTTCAGCGGTATGGCTCGCGAAGTCACGAAGCGCGCCGAGTCGGTGCAGGCTTCGGTTTAAACATAATGGGGAAGCCGCCCCTACGATTGGCTGTCGCAATTCCTCGAGTTTTGACACCGTTTCAATTGGCACCTCTCACCTGGTTGGTGTCGCCGCAAATGGCTGTTGATTTGTGAAATTAACACTGTGAAATTCTTTCTGTGAAATTTACTGATAAGAAAGCGTAGTGTTTCAGGAAGGTAAATCTCATCCGACAACCGTTTTCAGAATGCACGCGAGGACTTCGACATGACGCAACCGCAGCTTGGAACGCCTGTTCCGCTACTTGGAAAGCCGATCAACGCCTTCTTTGATGACAGTATTGGCGATGAAGAGCGCATGGTCAGCGTGCTGGATGAGGCGATTCCCCTGAAAGATGCGAGCCACGCCGACGTCGTCGAATACGTTGTTGAGAGCCCCTTGCGGTACGCCGAGTGCTTTGCCCTCCTCGACGATGGACGCAAAGTAGGATTGCAGAACCCGCGCCAGTTCGTCGGCTGGTCCACGCATGATCGTGACCGGTCATTGCTGTTTTGCAGCCACGGCAAGCACTACGAAGTCGCCGTGGAAGCCGACTTACTCGGACAGTCGGCCGGCTGCATCCGCACCGTGTTTCTGGAATCGAAGACAGACCGTCGATCAAGCCTCGGCCGGAAGTTCATCGGCATCGATGGGAACGTCGTTATCTTGCCGGCACTTCCTTCCGGGAACTGAGCCTCGCGCGCGTCACAACGATCCTGACAGACTGCCGTTTGGAAAGGACAATTAACGGTCCCGCGCTCCCGAACACTGCCATCTTCGGAATAACCGTATACAACTAATCGCCGATACGGCGATAATCCCCCTATACCAATAAGATCAGGGGAATCGGCGATGGCGTATAAAACCAGCGATATTCGAAACGTGTGTCTTGTGGGTCCGAGCAACGCCGGCAAGACGCAGCTCGCGGAAGCCTTGCTGCATGCGGGTGGAGCAATTGCCGAGCAAGGCTCGATCGAACAGGGCACCACCGTTTCGGACTACACGTCGCGTGAAAAACAGCTCGGACATTCTCAGTATTCCGCCGTTTGCCATCTCGATCATGGCGGCATCCACGTCAACCTGATCGACACACCCGGATACCGGGACTTTATCGGCCGCGCCCTCGCTGTTTTGCCAGCCGTTGAAACGGCAGCGCTCGTCATCAACGCCCAGGATGGCGTCGACACGATCTGCCGGCGAATGATGGATTCGGCGAAGAATCAGCGACTGTGCCGCATGATCATCGTCAACAAGATCGATGCCGAAGAACTCGACCTGGAAGTGCTGCTGGCCGATATCCGCGACGCTTTCGGCCCCGAATGCCTGCCGCTCAATCTGCCATCTGCTGACGGCAGCAGCGTCGTCGACTGCTTTTTCAAGCCGGAGAATGTCGACACGATGTTCAGCAATGTCGACCGGGCGCATACCCGGATCGTTGACCAGGTTGTCGAGGTCGATGAGGCATTGATGGAGCTCTACCTCGAACAGGGCGAGGAACTGGACCCCGACCAGCTGCATGATCCGTTCGAAAAGGCGCTGCGCCAGGGACACCTGATACCGGTCTGTTTTGTATCCGCCAGGACTGGCTCCGGCATCAAGCAGTTGCTGAACATCTTCGAACGCCTGATGCCCAATCCGATGGAGGGTAATCCGCCGCGATTCCTCAAGGGTGAGGGCGAGAACCCGGAAGAAGTGACCATTTCGCCGGATCCCGATGCGCACGCAATCGCGCACGTATTCATGGTGAATATCGATCCTTTTAAAGGTCGACTCGGTACCTTCCGGATTCACCAGGGCACGATCAGGCCGGGCAATCAGCTGTACGTTGGCGACGCGCGAAAACCCATCAAGGTGAATCAGCTGCTGAAACTTAACGGCGGCGAGCACATAAGAGCGGACATCGGCGTGCCGGGCGACATATGCGCAATCCCGCGCGTCGACGAAGTGCATTACGATGCCGTGCTGCATGATTCGCACGATGAAGATCATTTCCATCTGAAGTCGATCGACCTGCCCCGCCCCATGTACGGACTGGCGATCAAGCCGCCAAGTGATAACGACGCGCAAAAGACGTCGGATGCCCTGCATGTTGCCGAAGCGGAAGATCCGTCGCTGCTGGTAGAGCACAACGCCGCGCTGAACGAAGTGGTGTTGCGTGGGCTTGGCGACCTGCATCTGCGTACCGTGCTCGAGCAAATAGCCGATCGACACAACCTCGAGGTCGTCACTTCGCTGCCGTCGATTGCTTATCGCGAAACCATCACCAGAAATGCTGAGGGCCATCACCGGCACAAGAAACAGACCGGCGGCGCCGGCCAGTTCGGTGAGGTTTACCTGCGTATCGAGCCGTTGCCGCAGGGCGAAGGCTTCGAGTTCGCGAGTGCCGTCGTAGGCGGATCGATCCCCTACCAGTATATCCCCGCTGTCGAGACGGGTGTTCGCCAGGTCATGGCGGCCGGGGCCGTCTACGGTTACCCGATGCAGGACATCAAGGTTACGGTCTATGACGGCAAGCATCACTCGGTGGATTCGAAGGAGGTTGCTTTCGTTCAGGCGGGCAAGAAAGCGTTTATGGATGCGGTCTCGAAGGCCTCGCCGATCATCATGGAACCGATCGTAGACGTGTCAATCACTGCGCCGAGCCGATGCGCGGGCGGCGTGACGGGAGACCTTTCGTCGATGCGTGGCATGGTCACTGGCACGGAAACACTGCCGAATGACCGCATCATGGTGTCGGGCCAGGCGCCGTTAAAGGAAATTCAGGGCTATCATTCGCGACTGAAATCCCTGACCGCTGGCGACGGCAGTTTCACGATGGACTTCAGTCACTACGCCGAAGTACCGAGAGAAGCACTGGACTCCGTTGAAACGAAATCGACCGTCGCAGGCTGACGCGATACTCATTTCTCCGCCGCAAGCGGCCTTTGGAGACCATCTCGGGCCGCCAGTGTGAATCAGGTCACACGATTGCCGCTGCAATTACGCTATACCTTGTTGCAGGTTTTGTTTGCCGATAAGGATACAAACCTATGCACGAGACGGGCAGTCATGATCGCGTAGTGCCAGTTCCCAATTTGCTGGACTATTTCCGATCGTCCGTCGAAGGCGTGATCGCCGATCACGGCGTCAACGTCAAGCCTCATGCTACCTATTACGTCGTGAACCTTCTGACGCTGTATTCACGCTCGGAAGAGCTCTACGACGACGACGGCGAGACCTTCGGCCTCAAACCGCTCGCACTCATGCTCGCCGACGCGAGTGACGCGCCGAATGCCGAACAGCGCAATTCGATGCTGCAGCGCATAGGCGATGTCGCGCTATTCATTTCCGGATTTTTTGCTGACAGCCTGGCCGGGCACTCGGTGGATCTCGATTACTACATCCATATGGGCGGCAGCGCTTACGGCTCCCTGTCCACGGAAGCGCGCGGTACGTTCCGCGGACGCGCTTTCGCCGACACGTACGGCGAGCTTGCCGCCAAGTTCCAGGTACTTGTCGACGTGCTCAACGAAGTGCGGGACCGTGAACGACAGGACTCCGATACCGACCTGCTGCGCACCTACAGCGTCTGGCGCAAGACGGGCAGCCGGCGTGCCGAGAACCTGTTACGGCAACAGGGTGTCGTCCCTATTAGCCGCCGCGCATACGATTGATGAAGGCATCGGCTTCGTCGATAGCCAACTGCATGTCCCTGATCAAAGCGTCGACCTGGCCCTCAAGCACCGATGCCTGACCCCGCAATGCAGCCAGCGCCTGCGCATTCAGGCTGTGTTTGAGAAACAGCACATTATCCGTCAGCACTGCCATCACCGGATCCACTCTGTTACGCGCCGTTTGCATGCGCTCGCGCATCATCGAAAACTGTCGGCGCGCGAGCTTCAGCTTCTTTTCCTGATCCGATCTCAGCGCCGCGCTGCTGTACAGGTCCAGTTCCGATTCCCACTCCTCGAAAAGGTCCTCGCTGACCCGGTCAATGTCGGCCAGATGCTCGTCGAGATCCTCGGTCGCGTCCCGCGAACGATCTACCTCTTTGCTCAAACGCCTGTACTTTTGTTCGAGTTCGCCGCCATCATGGCCGACCAGCGCACTGAGTTCTTCGTAGGCCGACACAAGTTGTTCTCGCGTTTCCGCCTGCGCGTCTCTCGCGTCTTCGACACGATCCACAAGGATGTCCCGCTTGTGGATGCCGACCTTCTCAAGCGCTGAATACTGAACCGATGCACAGCCCGACAGCAGCAGCACAAGTACAGAGAAGTGGCCGACACGTGCTGTTTGCAGACGGCCGAATATCTGTGTCATCTTTGCGTTCGCTCCCCGACAGGTAGTTGTTTGGATGAATCCGCTCTTAACAAAAATCATACCGATGATCCCTGAGTTACTCAAAAAGAAACGTTCCTGGGCTGCACTGGTCGCTCTGCTCGCCGTCGGCTTTTTCGCTTCCGGCAACGTGGCTCCGATGATCGACTGGATGTGGAAAGAACCACGCGACCTGCTTGTCGACCGTGTTGAGGAGGCGCGTGACAGCCAGCAGGCCGCGGCTGAGCAATTTCGTGATGCGCTTACCGAGTTCAGGTCCGTCGTCAAGCTGCCCGATACCGATCTGGAACGCCAGTACAACAGGCTCAATGCGGCGCACAAACGCAGCCAGGCAGCGGCAGATGACATCAGCAAGCGCGTCGATCGAGTTGCCGACGCGAGCAATGGGCTGCTCGATGAGTGGCGCTCCGAGCTGGGCGCCTACAACGACCCGGAACTGCGCCGCATCGCCGAGCAACAGTTTGATCGGACTCGCGAACAAGCGACTCGCCTGATCGCGTCAATGCGGCAGATAGAAGAACGAATGCAGCCGGTGCTGGCATCGTTTCAGGACCAGGTGCTATACCTCAAACACAATCTAAACCTGTCGGCGATCGCTGCGCTGGAGGGCGAGGCGACGGTGATCGAGGCGAACGTTGACGTCCTGATAGCCGACATGAATCGTTCCATCGCGGAGGCCGACGCGTTCATCGAGGTCATTCTCAAAGGCGACCGGATCTGATCTCTTTTCCGCGCGTTACTTGAAAAACTTCGAGGCCATACCGGCCAGTCCTGCTGCGCCACCTACGGAATCGAGCAGATTACCGCCCTTGCTGCTCTTGTCGATAAGCTCCGGCAAGATCTGCGACAGACTGCTACTGGCCTCCTCACTGCCGATGCCTAGTTTGGATGCAAACGCTTCGATCTTGTCACCGCCAATCGCATCTTGAATCTGCGTTCCTGATATTGCGTCATTCGATCCGTCGCCAAGCCATGATGCGGCCTTGGACGCCAGATCGCCGCCGGCGCCAGTGAACTGGCCAACAATGTCGCCAAGATCAAAACCTTTGCTGCCACCAGCCAGGTCGTCGAGCGCAGACGCTGCCGCACCGGAATCTTCTGCGCCATTGATCTTGCTCATTAAGAGTTGCGTGGCTAATTCTTTGATGTCCATTTTCGTCCCCTTGGTTCGTCAAGCGTGTGGACCGCCACTGTAGACCGCTCGGTGCGGTGAGACTGTCAACAATTGTGTCGCGCAGTCCCCGGGTTTCGTAACAATCGTTCACAGTTATCTAATTGTTACGTTGCCCTGTCATCTCTAGAATCAGCAGATATCTTCTGGAGGATGAACTTATGAAATTTCTTAGCGTTATTGTCGCGTTGATTGCTTTGATTGCAGTGATGTCTGCACCAATCGCAAATGCGGAGTCTCAGGCGTCTAACAAGCGACCGAACGACGCGGCCCAAGCTCGGGCACAGGACATTACGGATCGCGCGGAAACAGAGCGCGGTAAATTAAAACGTCCCGACAAGAAGAAGATGGATAAAGTCGGCGACAAATTGGATAAGGGGCCTTCCGACGACGCAGATTACGAGGTCGGCGACCGTCACGATATGTCGCACGACAGCGTTGATCGCGACGAGCAGAATAAAGGCCTGGACAACGCGGCAACCCGCGGCAACGAAAAGTCCCAGGAAATGCGGGCCCGTCGTGATGAAGGCAAAGCTATCAAGGACGAGTACAAGGCCAGGGAAAAATCTGGCAACAGCGAACTCGACAGGGTTACAAGCGAAGAAGGCGAGAAGAAAGACAAGAAACCCTGGTGGAAATTCTGGGATGAATAGATCCTGATTACCTACCTGCACGCCACGCGGGAATGTGGGTGAGGTATTAGTTCGAATAATTCGCAGTGGTCTCCAGGCCCATCATCTGTCGCGACAGGCCTGGAGCCGAGCGTTCGCGCAGGCCCAGCTCTGTTGCAATGACGCGCATCGCGGCGCGCGCCTCATTCTCACCCCTGAATCCTTCGCCCAGGACGATTTTATTGTCCTGACTGTCGACGCCATAGATTGTGTAGTAAACGGTGTGCTTGCCGCCCGACTGCGATTTCATCGTGCTCTTTTTCCTGAATCGCACGAAACTGTCTTGACGCATTGTCCGCCGGCTTACCGGTATGCCCAGCACTCGGCGTACCGAGATGATATCGGCCGCCTGCTTCGAGACCTGCAGCGAATTGAGCATCAGGTAGAGGCAGAAGATGCCGACCAAAAGGCCGACGCCACCGAAGATACCGCCAAAGATCGACTGGCCCTCTTCGACGATCAACCACCATCCCGCTGCCGCGAATATACCGCCGACAATGATACCGCCGAGCGACGGGCCGATATGCCGGCCCATTGGGTAAACCAGCTGTTTGCCATAGCCCGTGTTTTGGCGCCTGATGATCTCACCGATCGATTGCTCATCAACCAGATCCTGCTCCGATCGGCCTTTTTGAACGGCTCGATCTGCAAGGTGCTTTGACTGCGTTGCGGTCGGATAGACCGGGATCTCGTAACTGCGGTCGATATCGGTGCCCGCCAGTTTGGCGCTCAAGTCGAGCCGCCATTTATGGTAGCTGTCGTCGTGCTCGGTATCGGACGCATCGAGTCCCTCGGGTATATCGAAGCGGAATATGAGCCGCGTGCCCCTGGCGCCGGGCTCGGCAAAGGCAATCAGTTTATCCTGCCACTCCGCCTCTTCCTTGCGGCTGCGGTTCTTGCCGCTGCCCGATACGTAGCTGTGCAGGTTGTTCAGCGTCAGCTGGAAACGCGCGGCAGGATCGAACGGCATATTCAGTTCGATCGTGCCGCCAACGTGGCCGCCGATCGAACCGGGAAACGGATCCAGCGTAACCGGCGCCGGACCGAAGCGGCGCCACTCGAGCGTGCGACGGATTGCCCAGACCAGCATGCCGACACCGATGAGCGGGAATAGCAGGCCGATGAGCGCGATGTAGTTCTCTTTTCGCGTTATCTCCTCGTACAGCAAGAACGGCAGCGGCGCGGAGATCAGATTCCAGAACGCGGCGAACGCCCATGCGCCCCACATCGCGTTTTTCGCACTCGAGTAGATCGTGGGCGTTTGCCATTTATCATTCACTAACCACGGCGATTCCTGATACTCGGGCAGACTGGGATCCTTCTCGGCTGGCGCCCGCCAGGCGAAGATCAGCAGGCCCAGGCCAACACCGCCAAATACGAGCAAAAAGATGGACTTGAAGCCGATGAGGCCCCAGCGCACGTTGCGATCAATGATGGAATCTTCCGGTGCGTCAGGATCGACAAACACGGTAATGGGCGATCCGTTCGCGGCCGCCAACTGCAGCCTGCGACCGGTTCGTTGCTGATAGTCGCCGATATTGTCGCCGCCGCTGCTCAACGAAACCCGGTCGCCCGAATAGCGGGAACCGCCGTAGCTATAGGTGTACTCAGCAAAGGCTGTGTAGGTATCGGCGTCGCTGCCACTGTTGGTATCGTAGCCGCCGCGGATCAGACTGGCTTCCACCGGTACCCAGTCCCGCATTTGCCAGGCATCGTGAATGGTGCTGCTGACCGACCACAGCATCCAGACACCAACCGCAAAGAACGGCAGCGCGAACAGGCTGACAAAGATCCTCCCTTTCATCCGATCGAGCGTAGCAGCAGAGACATTGAGTCGCTGTGATCCCTGTCGAATGCGAGGGATCGGCATTGCGTTATGTAAAAAGCAGCCGACTCAGCTCAGCGCTTGCAGCAGCGCACGGGCCACTTTCGCAAGCCGGGTAATCGCTGCGAAGCCCTTTGCCTCGATCGCGACGCTCGAAGACCGCCAGCCGGGTCGGCTGGGCAGAAGCCGATTTCGTGTGAACTCAGTACCGGCCGTGTTGTTTGAAGATGTAATTGTTGAGTTCGATGAACTCGGTATTCATTCGGTGCACGATGCGATGCGTCGACCGCGCGATCGCTCGCATCACTTTGTAGACGAGCTGCGGATTCTCATTGACGATCTTCTCGAAGTCTTCGCGCTTCAAACTCAAGATGTGGCACTGGCAAAGCGCGCGCAGCCCCACCGTATGCTCGTGGCCGTCGATGAAACTGAGCTCGCCGGCTAGATCGCCTTCCCGTAGCACGGCAAGACCGGCCACATCGCCCCCGCCCGTGCTCTTAACGACTTCCAGCTTGCCCTCCAGCAGCACATGCAGCGAGTCATCGCTGGTGCCCTGAATGATGAGGAAGTCGCCGTCGGCCAGCTCGCTTGATGTCATCAGGCCGCCGAGCACATCGGCCTCCTGCTCCGACAGCTCGGCGCCGAGAGAGGATAAGAGAATGAGATTGGCTATGTCTGTCATATCGTTCCCCAGGCGCATACATGCAGGCGAAAAATCATGGTCCTGATCATAGTGAAAACATCACCGTCATCTCTATACGTAGATGGCCCAAAAATTGGCGCCGGCTCTAGTCAGCCCTGGTGCCCATCAGTTCGTAATGACCACCTCGATCCAGCGCTGCCTTGTACGCGGGTCGGGCCCGGATCGTGATGAGGAAATCCGCGAGATGCGGATACTCCCTGGCCAGGTTCGTCCTGACTTCGGCGGCTTCAAGCGCGAAACTCATCTGTACATCGGCCGCCGTGAACCGGTCGCCGCAAAACCATTTGGACTGGCTCAGGGTGTGCTCCAGGAAATCGAGATTGCTCGTCACGTTGGCATCCAGGTAGCTCGCACGCACCTTGCCAGCGATTCCTTTGGCGATCGGCCTCACGAAAAACGGCATCGGCGAGGTTTCGATGCGGCCGAGGATCAGAGAGATGATCATCAACGGCATGAACGTACCCTCCGCGTAGTGCATCCAGTAGATGTACGAGCGCCATTCCGCGGTGCCGACCTCGGGATGGAGCGTGCCGTCGTCATAAGTATGTACGAGATACTCGATGATCGCGCCGGATTCCGCCACGGTCACGCCGTTATCGACGATCACCGGCGCCTTGCCCAACGGGTGAATGTCCTTGAGCTCCGGCGGTGCGAGGCTGGTCTGCTTGTCGCGCCCATAGCGCTTCATCTCGTATTCGACGCCGAGTTCTTCCAGCAGCCAGAGGATACGCTGCGACCGGGAGTTTTCCAGATGATGAACAGTCAACATTTTGTTATTCCCCTCATTGAGACCGCACCCTCAGCATACTGCAATTCGTACAAATCGGTAGCACCCTGAGCGAGAAAATCGCGCCACCAAGCTGGTATAGTCTGCCTCGTGCACACAATCAGGGAGAAGAAGAATGAAGAAATCAGTGTTTTCGACCACGTTACTGAGCCTCGTGCTCCTGCTCGGCGGCTACGCGCAGGCGCAGGGCATTGAAGCGGTCTATGGCCTGAAGTTCGATAGCACCTCAGCCGTCAAGGCGGCGATGACGGAGTTATTTGAAGATGATGACCTTCGCGGCAGCAAAGCGACACTTTACGCCCATGACTTTGGTGTCCCGGGCGACGGTTCGCACACTATCGTCGCCGACTATGACGGCTATGCGGCGCGAGAGAAACGCTCCAAAGCGCGCATGGATAGCCACGGCTGGGCAAAGTACTTGCTGGCTACACAAGGATCGGAACTCGTATCGGCCGATCTCGTCACCGTAATCAAGGACTACGGCAAGCCGCGCCACACGGCCGGCTACCTGGTTGCCTATACGATGCGGGTTGGTGATCCGGGCCGTTACGTTGCCGCACTGGACAAGCTGCATGACGCCATCGGCGATCCCGGCGTGCTGCGCCTTGTTGGAATCCGATCGGGCCCGGCCGATGTGACACACGCCGTTTTGATCGGCGCAGAGGACTTCGTGGCCGCAAACGAGTACCTCGACAAGTTATTGACCAGCGACGCATACGCAACGTTCGTCAATGAGGTCGACGACGTGCGAAAGATACACAACGTTGCGATGTATCGACGGGTCGGCGCCTGGGGATACTAAGAGGTTACTTTTTACCAAACGCCACGGCGGTCCTGGCGACGGGGCCGCCGTTTCTTTTTAGCGTCCTTTAGCCATGCATGGGCCATTGAATTCTCGTAGCATGGTCAACCTTCGCCCGAACAGACTCCGATTAACTACTGACCGAATGAAGAACGCGCACCCGACACGACTCGTTGTCCTGCTGCTCGGAATTCTCCTCGCGGCAATCAGTGTCGCCCAGGAGGCCGAGCCGCCCCCGGAGCCTGCTGCGCCAGACCTGATTGAGCTGCAGAATGACTGGTGGACCTATTTCGAAGGCCCCGAAGCTGAGGTTGCCCCAAGGAAAGAACAGTTCCTGCAGGATGCGGGCACCCAGATCGCTGACCTGTCGTCGCAAAACCAGGAAATCGCGCAGTCGATCCTCGATTCCGTACGTGACAATTTCACGGCCCTGCTCGCATTGTCCGATGATGCAGAGATTACCCCGAAAGAACTCGAGCCCGAGGCGGCAGGCTATTCCGTCGACGATCTTCTGCAAATCGCCGCGACCCTGCGCGAGGCACGCGCCGCCGAGGCCGATGTACAGCTCGAGGTTGATCGCGAAAAACGCGTGCTCGACGGAACCCGGAGGCATCACGACGCCGTTTTCGACGACTACGTTGACGCGGCTGCCGGGGACGAGCGTTGGCTTGCCGGACTCAGGCTGGTACAGGCTCGTACCGCACAAGCGATTTCCGACCGTCGCCTTGAACTACTGACGCAGCGCGCCGAGCGAGACTCCGATCATGCCGATGCCCTGGCCGGGCGGCTTGACTTCGCTCGGGAAGGACTGGCGACGACGGCCGAAGAGGCGGACATCGACGGCCTGATCAAACGCGTCGATTCGCAAACGACCGCCGTCGAATCTGCCCGGGAAAAACTGCGCGCCGCTCAGATCGCCGCCAGCGGGCTCGATCTGGACACGGAACAAGGCCGGTCGCAACAGCGGCTGCAGCAACAACGCTTGCTCGGCGCCGAAATCGCGCTTGCCCTGGCCGAGACAGCGCTGGCCCAGACCGAAGCCCAGCTTTGGTGGACCGAGATCGTCCTGGATCGGGCACCGGATACCGGCGCGCTTGAAGACAAGAGGCTGGCCTGGTCGGAATTCGTTCGCCGCGTCGACCAACGCGCGCCGGAATGGAAGCAGGAATCGGGTGACGAGCTGCTAGCGATTCAGAGTGTCAGTCGGGATGGTCTGAACCGAGCGTCGCGTCGCCTGCTGGACCAACGTTTGGGTACGGTCCAGGAGACGCTCACGCAGATCAGGCAACTCGACACCAAGGTAGCGGACCTCGAGTTGTTGATGCAGGCGGTGGATTCAGTCGCCGCGGAGTACACCGGCACATTCAGGTCCTGGCTGACCAACATCAGTCGAGCAGTGAAAACCGCTTACCTGCGAGTCACGAGCCTCATGGACGTAACGCTGTTCTCGATCGGCGAAACGCCCGTTCCTGCGCGTACTGGTCATCCTCACCATCGCATTCCTGTTATCGCGGGGTATCCGCCACGCCATCAGCCGATTCGGCGCGAGCGAATCCGCCGGAACGCAAGCGTCACTGTACACGGTGGGTCGACTCAGCCACTACGCCATCATTATTCTCGGGCTGTTCATTGCCCTGTCCTCCATCGGGCTCGACTTCAGCAACCTGGCGCTGGTTGCTGGCGCGCTCAGTGTCGGCATCGGTTTCGGACTGCAGTCCATTGTCAACAATTTCGTCTCTGGGCTGATCATTCTTTTTGAGCACTCGCTGCGCGTCGGCGACTACATCGAACTTGATACCGGATTGACCGGCACCGTCAAGTCGATCAACGTGCGCAGCACGCTGATCAATACCAACGACAACATCGACATCGTCGTGCCGAACTCGGAATTCGTCACCACGCGGCTCACCAACTGGACGCTGGGCGAGCGCATACTGCGCGTGCGAATCCCGTTTGGCGTCGCCTACGGCAGCGACAAGGAGCTCGTAAAGAAAGCGGCGATGGAAGCAGCCGCCGAGGTCCCATACACGCTGACCCACATGAAAGGCCGCGAGCCCGACATCTGGCTCGTGGAGTTCGGCGACAACAGCCTGAATTTTCTGCTGTTGGTCTGGGTCAATCGACAGGGCGCGCGGCGTCCGACCCGGACACGTGCCGCCTACCTGTGGGCGCTGGAAACGAAGCTTAATGAGTACGGCATCGAGATTCCGTTCCCGCAGCGCGACCTGCACCTGCGTTCGGGGTGGCCCGGCAAACCAGAGGTATCTGAACCCGTAGGGCCGGAAGACAACGATCAGAATGTGTAATCCCGCAACGATAACAATTCACTATTGAGGAATCGCTGATGAAAGACGAAACACTGGCCATTCACGCCGGCTTCAAGTCGGACAGTGCCACCAAAGCGGTGGCGGTCCCGGTCTACCAGACGGTCGCTTATGAATTCGATAACGCGCAGCATGGTGCGGACCTCTTCAACCTCGCGGTTCCCGGCAACATCTACTCGCGAATCATGAATCCGACCGTTGACGTGCTCGAACAGCGCTGCGCCGAACTCGAGGGCGGCATCGAGCATATTAATGACATCCTGGCGGATCTCGACCAGGCGCTAGCCGCGGCGAGCTAGATTTTTTTGTGGTGAAGGCACGTGAAGAACATAGTATCTATTGCACTTTCTTTGTTGATGATGTCGATGACCGTTGCGGATGACAAGCCGATGACTGCCAGGGACCTCGGCCTTATGCAAGGCTCGCCGCCTGCCGACGACAAGCGGGTGACGATCGAAAATTTTCCCGAGCCACCCTATAACCGCTGGTCGCTGCAGCATTTGCGGGAGATTGTTCCGACACGTAGCGTAGCACCCGGAGAAACGGTCGCCAGCCTGGAGCACCGACCCGTCGACCTGGGTCCGCTGGAGGTCGCCTTTCCCGACGGACGCACAGTTACCGTCGATGACTGGCTGGAGTCTGCCTACACGGACGGTTTTATCGTGCTGCACCGCGGCGAGGTGGTCTACGAGCGCTATTTCAACGATCAGACGCCAGCGACTCAGCACCTGATGTATTCAGTCACCAAGTCATTTACCGGCACGCTGCTGCTGATGCTGATGGAGCAGGGTCGCGTGGACGGCAACGCGCCGGTTGCCGAGTACGTGCCGGAGCTTGATAAAACGGCGTTCGGCGATGCCACCGTGCAGCAGATGCTCGACATGACGAACTCGATCCACTACATCGAGGACTACTACAACCCCGACGCACACATTACGGGCTTCCTGGCGTCGATGCTGCCGCAGGGCGAGGGTCTGTATTCAAACCTTCAGACGCTGACGCAAAAACACGAGAAATTTGCCCACGGCGATGCATTTCACTACGTCACGCCGGATCCCGAAGTGCTGGGCTGGATCATTCGCCGGGTCACCGGCGGCACTCTCGCCGAAGCGCTGCATGAAATGATCTGGGCGCCATTGGGCGCAGAGCATGAAGGCTACTACTGGCTGGATTTTCACGGTGTCGAGATGGCCGGCGGTGGCCTCGCAATTACGCTCCGGGACGCAGCGCGTTTCGGCCAGATGATATTGCAGGATGGCACTTACAATGGCCGGCAGGTCCTGTCCAGTGACATTGCGCGGCGAATCAAAACCAAGCGCAATGCCGACAAGTTCAATCTTTATTACAACGATCCGTGGTTCGAGCTGGTTGCCGATTCCTATCACGACCAGTGGTGGGGGTATACGGGCGTGGACGCCGTCGCTGCTTTAGGCATCCACGGCCAGTTCATCTATATCAACTCGGACTCCGATGTCGTTATTGCCAAGCACTCGTCCGATCCGGACGCGGAGAGCGAGCGCGTGGACTCGGAGACCGCGTTTATCATGCATGCGATCGCGAAACGCCTGGCCGACTGATTGAGTAACGGGGACATTCTACTTTTTCATTTGGTATTCCAAATGAAAAAGTAGAATGTCCCCGTTACGCGGGCGCAGTTACTCGACGCTGTCGCTTCCCGAGTTTGGCGAGTTCGACCGGTGGAATATAGTCGAAGATGAACGTAATCCGATCCTCGGTGCCCTTGTTCATCACGCTATGATTCTTCTGATTGTTGATCTCGTACGCGTGGCCCACCTCGAGCTTGTGGGGCCGGCCATCGATCATGAAGCGCACACGGTGATTCGTCGTAATCGGCACGTGGATTCGATGACCACAGTGAAACGAGGGATGCGTATCGATGTGCGGCCTGATCTTGCCACCGGCAAGAAGTTTGGCCGCCATCGCGCGGATAATCGTACCGCCTTTCGGGTAATGCCTGTCGATAATGTCATGCATCACCGGAATGGCCACATCGGCGAGCCGGTCCCACCCGGGTTCCTTGATGATTTCGATCTCCGGCCAGCTTTTCAGGTTGACGAAGACCAGCACGATTGACTCGGTTTCCCTGTGAACGTCGAAAACCTGCTGACGATACTCGTCCTCCCGCCAGGCCGCTTTGTCCTGCGCGAGAATCGCGTCCGTCAGCGCCGCGGCGTCGACGCTACCGAGGTCGTTGAGAAGGGTGTCGATATCCATCGAAGCTTGCGGTTGAGAAGTGTGTCGTTCGAACAGTTGGCACGCCCGCCTCCGGTCTCCGGAAGCGTCGTGACCGAATTGTTCAGTCTTTACCGAAAATGTCGTCGGTAATTAATGCCGATGGTGCGCGGCCGATTTACACTCAGGCGCGTCTGCGCCCATCGGTCATTGTAGAACTGCTCCGCGTACTCGTCGGTCGCGTTGTCGACGTATAAATTCGCACTCCAGTTCGTAGCTTCCAGGCCGAAGCGCAGATTGACAAGCGTATACGCATCCTGGTCCCGCACGGGCTGATTGAACTCGACAGACTGAATGCCCGCCAGCGAATTGACCGAATCGCCGGTATGTTGAACGCCGAAAGTAAAGGAGGTTTCCGCTCCCCAAATCTTCCTGTCGAAGTAGCGGTCTATGATAAGACTGGCCTTCATGTCAGGCGTCAACGGCAACGGCGTGCCTTTCTCCGCCGACCTGTCGACCGTGCCTCCTGGGACCTCCAGCGTACCGCTCTCTGAAAGCTCTGCATCGTTGATGCCGAGGTTGGCCGTGATGTTCCAGTTCTCTGCCGGTATCCAGTTCAAAAACGCCTCGAGCCCCGTAATCTCGGCCTCCGGGAAGTTCAGGATGCCTAGCGTGAAGAGATTAGGCGTCGGATCCTCTGCCTCGATCTGGATGTCTTCCCAGATCATTCGATAGGCCGTGACATTGAACTGCACCCTCCCGCCAGCCAGGGTGGTCTTCGCACCGATTTCGTAATTCTTGACGAGGTCGGAATCAAACTCGTTAAAGGGCGCACGACCGAATATCGAACGCGGTTTGGCCGCGTTGGCGCCCCCGCGGCGGAATCCTTCCGAATAGGTGCCGTAAGCCATGATGTTGTCATCGAAGTTGTAGGTCAG
>CAMYMR010000022.1 GCA_947259285.1 uncultured Woeseiaceae bacterium
GGAACCGTGACGCCGAGGTTGGCAAGATTGCTGATCATCTCGCCGAGCGAAGCGTTCTTTCCACCGACGATTTCGACGTCGTCCATGCCAAGCTCTTCGAGCTTGATGACGTATGGCTGCAATTCAGGCTCCCTTGTGTTCTCTGACAGGAACTGGAGAATCCCCCCAATGGCTGAGCGCGCTGTATTTTTTCTTTCGGATCAGACCGGTGTCAGCGCCGAGGCGCTTGGACACAGCCTGATCACACAGTTTTCCGGACAGAACTTTCGGGAAACGACTTTGCCATTTATAGATAGCGAAGACAAGGCAAGCGCCGCCGTCAAGACTATCAATGCGGCAAGCAAACGGAGTGCACTCAAACCGCTGGTTTTTTCGACGCTGGTTCAGCCGAATTTACGGACGATCGTGAAGCAGGCCGAGGGCCTGCATCTCGATCTTTTTGACGCGTTCCTCGAGCCGCTGGCCGCGGAGCTGAACGCGTCGCCGACCTTTGTCCTGGGCGGCGCCCATGGCATGAGCGATATCGGTACCTACATGCGGCGAATCGAGGCCACGAATTTCGCACTCGCCAATGACGATGGCGGAGTCAGCCGCGACTACGATGCGGCAGACGTAATCCTCATCGGAGTATCCCGGACGGGAAAGACACCAACCTGCCTGTACCTCGCGCTGCAGTATGGCGTTTACGCGGCAAACTTTCCGCTCACCGAAGAAGAGCTGGAAACAGGCCGGCTTCCGCCTTTCCTGACGGACCAGGTCGACAAGCTTTTCGGTTTAACCATTGCGCCGACGCGCCTGCGGCAAATCAGGAAGGAGCGGCGACCGATGGGCAAGTATTCGTCGGCGCAGCAGGTGAGATTCGAGTTACGGGAGGCGGCCAAGATATTTCGTCGCTACGGAATTGCGCACGTCGATGCGACGGAGTTTTCGATCGAGGAGATTTCGAGCCGCATATTGGAGAGTACCGGTGTCGAGCGCAGAGTGCGACCCTGATATTGCGCGACTTTGTCGTGTAATATGACCGCATGCTGCTTGATTCTCACATCGTTCCGCAGACCGTCGTAAAGCCCGGCAGCTTCGTCGGTCTTATGTCGTTGTATGAAAGCAATTATCTGCGGCTGCTTCGCCTGATTCCGGAAGTTGCGACGATCGACGGATGTTTTCGCTCGCGCGTGGCCGGCGATTGCGATTTGCATGTCGAGGTTATCGAACGTTGTCGCTACACCGTCACGCTCTCATTGACCTATCACTTCGAGACCGATGACGGGCTGCTGGTCGATCCTGACATGACGGTGCGTGTCTACCTCGACGGCCAGCTGGCAGAGGCCATGAGCGTTGGCAAGAAGCAGCGCCACGCCGAGTTACTCAAGCTGGTGCGCGAACAGCGTTGTCAGCTGGACTTGCGCTGGCGGCGAAACAGTATTCTCAACAAGTGGCTTGAGTACCTCTCAGACCAGGGACACCTGATCCTCGATCGCTAGACGCCCGCTTCTTCCGGGTTTCCGAAAGTGTCGATTCAGTCAGAGTTTGTCGGACAATAAATCCGCATTATTGGTGCTTCTGCAGCGTCAGCGTGCGCCTGCGGAAGCGATATTATGTAAAGAGAGATTGCCGTGGCGAGTTTGACGACAATTTTCAAGAGTGATGCGACCGGTGCCGAGGAGAACGACAAGCTTGTCGACCTCTTTCGTAATCGTGCGGAACTCAAGAAGGAATTTGCGGCGCTCCGGAATGAGAAATATCAGCTGCAGGACCGCATTAAGCACCACCAGGGTTCCACAGCCCGCGTACAGCAGCAGATGGAGCATCTGGAAAATCTCTTGCTGGATCCGGAATGGGTCCACAACGTTGTCGCATTTTACCAGCTGCGGGCACTTTCCGAACATTGCAGGAGTCAGCTGACTCGCTTCGCCGAGCAGTTGAAACAGCAGAGAGAGCAACGGGCTCAGAGCAAGTTGCTTGTTGCATGGAATGAGAAACGAAAAAGAAAAACGGACGACATAGAAAATCGTATCGGCGAGCATCGCCTGGCCCTCCAACTGCTGGAAGATCGCCTGCAGTCGGAGCGACACAAACTCGGCACGATGAATGCTTTCATGAAGTTACTTCGTGGCCGCTCAGTTGCGCGGGGCATCGACGAAACCGAAGCGCGTATCGAGACGGCCCAGCGTGAAGAACATGAACTTCTCGAGGAACTAGACGCCGTTCACCGTCTCAGCCCGCCGGCACAGCAGGGCTTAAACACCGAAACCAAACGCTCGATTAATTTCATGATTCTCGCGTTCGCCCAGCACCTTTACCTGCATTTCGAGGAGTTTGATCTGGTCCATCTCGCCAAGGAGGCCAGCGAGAAGAGTGTCGGTGCGATCAACTACGGCGGCAAGAAAGACTGCGACGTAATCTTGGAGCGGCTCGAAAAGAAGAGGAGTGGCGAGGAGGGCGCTACCGATCTCGCGGAAACCTTGCAAAAGCGCGCCAAGCTAATTGCAGAGATAGCCCGGTTTCGTCATGACGATGACACGGTACCGGTACCCGGGACGGTCACCACCGTCTTCGCAATCAACGCCAACGGCGTCGTCGAGCGACAGGACGGAAATATCCTGGGGAATAACTACTTTGGAATTGCGAAAGTTCTGAGCCGTTAGTGCGGTTCAGATGTCCCGCCGGTACATCTGTCGCTTATAGCGGGCCAGGTCGTTATCGGAAACGCCGGGCACTCGGGCTTTCATCGCCGGCTGCTTGCCCCCGTCGACGCGAGGCGCATCGGCGACCGGCGATTCAGGGGAAGCTTTCTTCGTGTCCTCCAGCAATTCACGAAGCGCGGCCTCGGCCTGAGGCGACAAGTAGTTCGCCGGCAATAAGGCATCAGCGTCGCTTTCGGACTGGCCGATATCTGTGCTGTTGGCGTCGACATCGAGTACTGCAATGTCGCTGCCTGAGATTTCGAAGGGGCGCTTGCCGGCGTCGTCGCACATTTCCGAAGTATTGGCGGCAGCGGCAGCGGGTCCGGCATGCCAGACAATCGCGAGCAACATCGCGGCGCAAGCCGCGAAGCGATAGCCCAGATTGGGCGCCGATTGCCGTCCTGCCATGGCTACTCCCGTTGGCGCGATTTAGGCGGCATCCAGCGCCGCACCATGGTGTTATACCTGAGTATAACAGCCGAAATATGCGCTGCAAGCCGTACCGATTAAGGTTTCACCTGAGCCGTATGCTCAGGATTCGGCGGAACCTGGCGAATGGTTGCCATGTCGGCGACTATTCCAGCAGCCTGGTCAAGCATTACGTCCGGCAGGTCATCTACGTCAATTTCATCGAGACTCGTCAACGGTTCGAGGTTCAACGCCTGCCGGCGTTCGTTTTCGCGCTTGAGTCGCTTCTCCAGATCTGCCTGCCGCTCGGCGCGCCGTGCATTGATGTTGAGCGAGATGGTCTTCTGCGATCGTATTTCTTCGGCCGCGCGGATCATATCCACCTGGTACTGGTAATTCGGATCGGCTTTGGAACGCTCGGCATGGCGCACCGTCAATGACTGGATTGTGCTGTCCAGTGGTTGGCCGGCCCTGAATCGAGTGGTCTGAACAGTATCCCAGGGCAAGGCGCTGTCCCGCACGCTCTCGCCGACAAGTTCTGCATCGATACCCGATGGCAGCGCAATGTCCGGGTTGACGCCACGATGCTGCGTGCTCTCGCCGGTGACACGGTAATACTTGCCGATTGTCAGCGTCAGTTGACCAAAGCCTTTGTCGCCTTCAGGCCTCAGATATTGATCCAGGGAATAGAGATTTTGCACGGTGCCTTTGCCAAACGTCTGTTGGCCAACGATGACGCCGCGTTCATAGTCTTGTATGGCTGCCGCGAAGATTTCGGAAGCTGACGCGCTAAACCGATCCACCAGCACGGCGAGCGGGCCGTTATAGGAAACTCGTGCGACGGGATCCGGGTCGTCTAGTCGGCTGATTCGACCATTTGCGTTGCGCAACTGCACGACCGGGCCATTATCGATAAAAAGGCCGGATAACGCCGTGGCTTCGGTCAGGTGCCCACCGCCGTTGCCACGCAGGTCGATGACCAGTCCATCGATGCCTTGCTCCTCCAGTTCGGCGATGAGGCGCTTAACGTCTTTTGTCGTACTCGTATAGTTTTTGTCGCCGTTGCTTAGTGCGCGATAGTCGCGATAGAAGCTCGGTACATCGATGACGCCCACCGACCATTCACGCCCATCACGCGGAATTTTGACAATTTCGCTCTTGGCCGCCTGTTCCTCCAGCTTCACCTGATCGCGCGTGAGGCTGATCACCTTCTTGGGGCTTCCGGGAAGCGCATCCGCCGGGATTATCTCGAGACGCACAACTGAGTCGGCGGGTCCGCGGATCAGATCGACCACATCGTCGAGGCGCCATCCGATGACGTCCTGAACTTCGCCTTCCAGGCCTTGCCCGACGCCGGTGATTCGGTCATTCGGTTTAAGCTTTCCGTCGATCGCCGCTGGCCCGCCCGGAATAATGCCCACGATCTTTACGAAATCATCTTCGGTCTGCAGCGACGCGCCGATGCCAAAATACGACAGACTCATCTGAATTCGGTATTCCTCCGAATTACGAGGTGACAGATAGCTCGAGTGGGGGTCCAGTGCGTGAGCGAATGCGTTCATGAATCGTTCGAATACATCGTCGTTGTTGACCTGGTCCAGGCGCTTCAAGAAGCCCTTGTAACGGGATGTGAGCACATCACGAATTTTCTCCCAGGACTCGTCTTCCAGTGCGAGGTTCAGCGCATCATTGACGACCCGCTGCCGCCAGATCTCGTCAAGCTCGGCGCTGCTGGACGCCCACGGAGATTCCGACCGATCGAACACGTACTCCTGCTCGGTCTCGTAATCCGGCTCAGTTTCGAGCTGGGTCAACGCAAATTTGAGTCGCTCCCGTACTCGGGTCTGATACACCTCGAAGACCTCAAAAACCGGATCCAGGGGTTTGCTCTTGACAATATCGTCCAGTTCATGGCGATAGGCATCAAAATACTTGACGTCGCTTTCCAGCAGATACATGCGATTGCGATCGAGCGATTCGATGTAAACGTCCATGACGCGCGACGACAGCTCGTCGTCAACCGAAATATGCATGTAGTGAGAATTCTGGATGAACTGCGTGATGAGTTCGCCAATCTTTTCATGGCGCTGCTCGGGAAACAGGAATTTGTTCTGTTCCGCCGTCGTGGTGCCGAGTGCCTGCGTTGTCAGCAGGATTGCGGCGATCGCACTGAGCCAGCTCAATTTCTGTTTCGCAGTTCTTATCAAAGTTGTCTCCAAATCTGCCGGGGCAGCTTTACGATGCACCCATCGCGTTTAGGCTAGATGGCTTGAAGCCTTGGATCAAGGGCATACTCGCCATAATCCATTTATACTTGCCCGATTTTTGTACCGGTACGGAAATTAATTCATGCGACCGCTGACGGCGATCAACCTCATCATACTCGGCTCCTCATTCGCCATTACCTTCAGCCTCGCCGCTGTCCTGGTTGTCGTACTCGTGCTCGGCGATGAGTATCCACGGCTGCAGGCCGAGTTCGAGACGCTCCTCAAGAGCTTAGTCGTGTTCCTCGGTATGACATCAATATCCGCGGCAAGTTTCTTTACTCTCATTAAGTTGCACGCGCTGCGGTACTGGGCCCAGGGCGCGATGTGGCTCGGGCTTGTCGCGACCGGCTGGTATTACTGGCCCTGACCACGACGGGCGTATTTTATCTCAGGATACCTGGGAGCCCCTTGCGCCTGCGACGCATGCGTGATTGCAACGCCTTGCGCCGCTCGCCGAGCCAACCCTCGCGACTGGTTTTAGCACCAGCGCCGTGTTCGCGGCGCGTTCGTTCTCGATAGTCGCAGAAGTCCTGGTACGCCTCGATCTCGTGCTTCAGCTCGCGGACGACCAGTTCGATCATGATGGCGTCATCAAGGAAGCCCAGGCCGGGGATAGTGTCGGGAATAAGGTCTTCGGGTTCCGAGAAATAGGCCAGCGCGTTCAAAACCCGGGTTGCGTCCTTGTGTGGTAGACGCCACTCAACGTCCGAGATCATGTCAATCATGAGCCGAAGCTTACCGATCCGATCGGCAATAAAGCCCGGTGTGCGGGCCGCACCGGCCTCGATTAGCAGAGCCTCGGCGCCGGCCACAATGTCCTCAGGGGACAGTCGAGCGGCGGCCTTGCGAGCCTCTTCCATAATCAGTCGGAAGTGCTTTAGATCGTTTTCATCCAGCTCAAAGGAAATGCGCAGTGTCACAAGCGTGTCAGCCCCGAAACGGTCGAGGCATTGAGACTATCACGGCACTTTGGTGTTGGCCCAGTGTTACTTGCGGAAGCGCTGGTCCCAGTTCTTGGAACGGTCGAAGCGACCGGTATTGTAAGGGTCGAGGCCGGTTTCTTCGCCGGTGTCGACGATCGAATCGTCGAGGATTTTCAGCGTTTCATGCGTGCCGCTGTCTTCGCGCACCATTCGATTCCTGATGAGAACGTTTTTGCCGGGTCCCAGGCTTTCGATTCGGCCGTGCAGGTCGGGGTCTACTTCAACGACGTCCGGGCCGCTTTCTACCGCCGGTTTTGGCGGCGGGCGCAAATGCTTGACGCGGACACTGTTGGTCGCTCGCAGGTCCTTTGCAGCGTCTTCCTTGGCAGGAAGACGGCCTTTCAGCCAATTTTTGATCGTCTCCATCATTTTCTTGTGCCGCCGCCGGTGGCGCAGGGCGCCAAAATCAGTGTTTGATGAGTTAACACTCCTCATCAGGATGCACCAATATATCCCGGTTTTCTATAGAAAAGTAGTGATCTGCCCAAGGCCGGGATGGGAAATGTGACGGGCTTCACGTTTTCGGTGCCTGCGGGCCTTCCCGGAGGCCACGCGATTACTGCATCCGGCCCAAATAACGCCAGGCGAGAGCGGTGGCGCGCAAGCACTGCCAGCCGAGGTAGGGCGCTAGCACCAGAAACCATGCGACGCCATCAAATGCGCGGATTTTCTCGCTGATGGAGCTGAAGAACTGGCCATAACCGTGCCCGCCATAATCGCCGAAGATGCCCTGTCCAACCGCATAGATTGCGATGGGCATAAGCACGAGGCCGAAGAACAGCAGACCGACGAGTAGACCGATCTCCTTTCGCATGACTTTCCTGAGCGTCGACGGATTATCGCTCACGGCCGGTACCTGAATCGCTATAGGGCCGCCCATCGTTGCGCAGCTTCGCAATCTCGTCAAGCCCGGAAATGCCCGAGCACTATTCCGCGCCGTCCGCGTTCTCGGCGATCTTTCGGTGGCGGCGGCGATAGACGAGGATGCCCAGGTGAAAGCAGACAATAGAGAACAACGCGTAGTGAGGGAGAATCCAAAACCACTCGGTGATATAAACAGTCGCAAAGAACGCGGCCAGACCCGAGCCAAGGTAAAAGTAGGGCAGTGCGTCGTACAGGAGTTTCGGAAGCCAGATCTTTCGACCTATGAGGCTGTCCTGCTTTCGGCAGGCATGCTGCGGCGCAGCGTGAGTTGTCGCCTTCCCTGCGGCGGTACTCAGCATCATTTTCACTCACGTCCGTGTCAGTAAAAACAGACTAAAACATTGGCGCGACAAAGTCCGTGATTGTGCTCACAAATTCAATGCAGTCGGCGTATTTGCTTACGCGTCTCGCTTCGGACGTTCCTCATAACGGAACTTGACGTTGCCGACAGAAACAATGTCGCCATTTGACAAGAAGTGTTCCTTTACTTGTTCAGAGTTTACGTAAACACCGTTCTTGCTACCCCAATCAATAATCCGAGTTGACTCACCTTCGGTCAGAACTACTGCATGCCGACGACTGATGTATGCAGTCTTTAGCTGAATATCATTTTCCGCAGTTCGACCAATCGTCAGGCGATTCTTGAACAGCGGGAAGCGCAGTTCCTGGTCCCCGGCATTTCCGACGAGCACGCGAGTAAACCTGTCACGTTCGCCCGCAGTGGGAGCGGTAGCGGGCTGTATGTCCGCGCCATCTCTTACCTCATCAATTCGTTCCGACATGCGGCTATCGAGTTCGTGAATAACGTCTTCGATCTCGCCGATTGAGTCGATCTGCTCGGACTTTTTCGAGAGTTCACCGAGCAACACGTTGATTGCGGTGTTCTTGGTTTCGAGCTTCTGCTCGAACTCCTCGGCAACGTCTGTCAACTTCCTTAGTTGCTTCTCGAGATCGGCAATGCGCTGTTGTGCCTGCTCCTCGCTCTTGGTCAGCATGCGCGCGAGCTCTTCCTTATAATTGCGCGCATCGACAAGGTCCGAGGCCAGCTGTTTGTTGAGGTCGCTCGTCTGGTCCAGCGTACCCTGCGCCTCGCCCAGTTCGAACCGCAGCGTACGGAGCTCTTGCTCATGTTCAGCTCGGAGCTTGTCAAGCGCCGCATCGATGTCGGTGCTCGATGCTCTTAATGTCTCCAGCTCCGTTGCAAGGGATTCTTTGCTGCGCGTTAACTGCGCGACCGCTTCCCGCAGACCGTCACGATCCGCAGATACCTCGGCAAGTGTGTCGCTGAGATCTTGCAGCTGGTGCCTGAGCGTATCGGCATAGGCTTCCGTCTTTTCGCGCTGAGCCTGCAATTCCTGAATCTGCGTCGACGTCAGTTGCTGTGTTTCGACGATCTCGGCCGCGCTCTTGTTACGCACCGCCTCGAGCTCCGCAGACAAGCGCTCAATGTCGTTTCGTGCATCCTGGAGAGCCGCAACGTTTTCGGCGTTTGTCCGATGCTGGTCGGCCAGCTGCTGGCCAAGCTCGGCGTGCTCTTCCTCGAGTAGCGCATAGAGTTCGTCGCGCTGATTAACTTCCATATTGAGGTTGTGTTCTTCGCGAGCCGCTGCTTCGAGCTCAGACTGTGCGTTAGCCAGCTGGCCCTGCACGTTCTCGAGTTCTAACAGGCGGTCGGTGTCTGCAGCCTGCCGCTCGGCAAGCTGCTGCTCGAGGGCAGCGTACCTGGTGTCGCGCTCCTCGATACTGGCCCGCCCCGTCTCGATTTCAGCTCGAGCCGCCTCGAGCTCGGCGCGCAGTTTCTCCAACTGCTGTTTGGCATCATCGAGTGCAGCAACGCGTTCCGCGTTCGCGACCTCCTGATCTGCCAGCTGCCGTTCGAGCGATGCGTTCTGTTCGTCGCGCTGCTTGATTTCCGTCTCTGCGGATGCGGTCTCGGCGCGGGCATTTTCGAGTTCGGCGCGAATCTCCTCAAAATCCTGCTCGGCAGCTTCGCGAGCGGCAACGTTTTCTGCATCGGCCGAGCGCTGTGCTTCGAGTTCTTCTTGCAGTGCACCGTAGTCTTTGCCGTGCTGCTTGATTTCCGCTTTGAGATCCTTGATGGATTCGTTGCGTTTCTTGAGGAGATTCTCTTTTTGTGCAAGCTTCTTTCTTAACTGCTCGACTTCTTTCAACAGATTGTTGGCGATTTCTTCGCGAGCGCTGATCTCGGTTTCAAGGCCGAGCCATTTAGCGCGCAGCTGCTCGATATCGTACTGCAGCTTGCCGATCGTCTTGGTGCGTGATTCGAGGTCGGACTGCAGTTCCGGAATTGACTGGCCAGATCCCGCGTCAGACTGTCCCCCGCCGAGCCCATACGTGTGCGAATCCGACTCGCGCTGTTCGGCCTCGCCGTCGTCCTTATGCTGACGAAAGGTGGGGGTCTCCAGTTCCGCCGTCGAGTCTTCGTCTTCGGAGACTAATTCCTTTATATTCTTGTTTTCATTAGCCACAACAGAAGTTTAGCACGCGCGCGGGGCGACTCAAGACTAGACGTGCTCTGAAGTCGGTCCAGCTTATGTTAAATAATGTCTAGTCGCAGGGAACAGTGCGACCGGCGGCCCATTCGCGCATTGTCGAGATTTTCTCTCGCATGACCACCGACAGGGGACGCGTCTGGCGTATTTCCTCGAGAATATGCTCGGTTGCCAATGGCTGACCCTTGGCGTGCGCCGCATACAGCGCTGAAACCACCGCCTGCTCGATCTCGGCGCCCGAGAACCCCTTCATCGCCTTGGCCAGTCCGCTGACATTGATATCTGCGAGGCGCTGCTTTCTGCTGCTCAGGTGAATGGCCAGAATCGCGGCGCGGACTTCTGCCCCCGGGAGATCCACGAAAAAAATTTCGTCGAAGCGGCCTTTACGAACCAGTTCCGGCGGCAGGGTGCTTATGTCGTTGGCCGTTGCGACAATGAAGACCTGACTCTTGCGTTCCGCCATCCAGGTAAGAAAGGAGCCGAGTACGCGCTGGCTGGTGCCGGTCTCTCCACCACGGCCCGCAATGCCCTTTTCGATCTCGTCAATCCAAAGAACGCACGGCGACATAACGTCCGCCGTCTTTAGCGATTCCCGGAGTTTTCGTTCGGTCTCGCCGTGATACTTGTCATAGATTGCACCGAAATCGAGTCGCAGCAGCGGCACGCCAAAGATCCCGGCTGTCGCCTTTGCGGCGAGACTCTTACCGCAACCCTGGATGCCGAGGAGGAGTATCCCCTTTGGCGGATCGAGGTGTGAGGCGGAGACGTCTTTTTCAAACGCCGGCCGTCGTTGCTTGAGCCAGTGCTTCAACCTGGCCAGGCCGCCGACGTCACTAAAGCTTGCGGTATCGTACTCGAACTGTAGCGCACCGCCACGGTTAAGCAGTTCGTATTTCGCCTGCATGACACCGGGCAGGTCACTCTTGGTGATGGCGCCGTCGACGTATATCGCGTTCCGCGCCAGTCGCTCGGTGTCGCCGTACGTTAGGCCCGCGAGGTTTTGCACGAGCAGGTCGTGCGCTTTCTGATCGACCTGTACGCGCTGCCCGGGATAATCCTCGCTGTAGTCGTTAACGGTTCGTTTTACTATGCGTGCACGTTCTTCCTCCGACGGCAGGTCCAGGTCGAACCGAGCGCTGAATGACTCGAGCTCGTTAGGCAGGCGCAGCTTGTGACTGATCAGGATGAGTTGCCGCGCTACGTTGCGATATTGTATGCAGATGTCCTTGATCAATCGCACATGGACCGGGTCCTCAAGGAACGGGTGAAAGTCGAGCAGCACGTAGATGGCGGGTTTCGTGACGGCGCGTATATGCCTGAGGACGTCGGTCGGCTGTGAATTCAGCGTCTGCGGCTCAAGCGAGATATCGATTCGCTGCAATCCATCGGTAATCGTCCAGCGAAACAATGGCGCATAGTCGTCTCCGGAACGACTCAGCGCAATCGACTGTAGCAGCTCCAGCATGCGCGCCTCGTCCTCGGACTCGATCACGACGATCGGCGTTCGCGATCGTAAGATCAGTTCGAGGTCGTGACGTCGATCCATTAGCGTTATCAGCTGCCCTGGTTACCTGACGCCATTCTAGAGCAGCCGGGCAGGTTATCGATGTGAAGTGTGTCAGACGCTTCGCCAGTCAGATCGCCGGCAAACGTGGATAGCGCGTCGAGATCAACTGGCGCTCGCGATTCGAGCACCTTCTGCAGAAGGTCGTCAAGATTGCTCTCGCCGGAGGTCTTGTCGAGGATCTCCTGATTCAACGCCACCATTTTGGTCACCGCGAGTGCCGTGGTTGCGCCGGTTGAGTGCTTGCTGCATAGACGCCTGGCTCGTTTTGCCCAGTCCGCCTGATCAGCGATGGCGCGCGCGTGTCTGCGGGCCGTAATGGCGTGACCGCGTCTTAACAGTTCAATGCTGTAAAACTCGGCGAAGCCTTCCGTGATCCAGTCGAAGCCTTCGCGCACCCGAAATGACAGGGCCGTGTGCAATACCTCGTGCAGCAAGGTGCTGGTTGCATTCTCGCTGATCATCGGTCTTTCCGCGTGTATGTACAGTGACGCCGGCGCGGACAGGCCACCCCGCCACATCGGATCGCCGGCGCTCACGATGGTCAATCGCTCCGGCGGCTGCGGAAGCAACTCGGCCAGTTCGGGCAGCGTCCAGTTGAGGAGTGCAAGCATATCCAGGCGCCGCACAGCCTGGCCCTCCGGGCCCGCAACGGTAACTCGGATGCCGGCGATCGTATCGCGTCGGACGCCGAGTCGGCCTGCGACGATCCATCCCGTGGGCTGGTCGAAACGGCGGTCTGCCCGCTCCACGCGAATTGGATTCTGCTTGCTCGAGTACTCGGTAACGACAGACCATCCCGTGGGGAGTTCGAAGGAAAAGGACGTGCTCGACGTCGAGCCCTTCAGGGCTCTCGTCCTTGCCCGTGGAATCAGGTCTTCGGTTCTGAAAATGCCCCATTCTGTGCCGAGCCATGCGTCGTAGCTATTCTGCTCTCGTTGATGATTGACCTTGACTCGCCAGCGCAATGTACCGCCGTCCCGCGGCACCAGCCAGCGCAAGCCCTCGCCATCGATCTGCCATTTGCCGTCGCCGCCCCAGCCCTCGATCTGCCGGGAGAGGGCGGGGAAGCGAATTTCGCGCAGCAGGTGCTCAGATTGTCGTATCTCCAGCGCAACGTCGACAGCCGCCGCGGCCGGGTCAATGCGCAGCGAATAGTGTGCGCCGTACTCACGCTTCGCCGGACTGTCGGCTGACTCAGAGGGTTCGACGCCGCAGGCCGTAATGACGATGAGGGCCAGGAATAACGCCCAACGATGCTCTCCCGGTAATACAGATGACAGCGACCGGGCTCCCGATCCTGAGATACAGTTCATGTTGAATTAAGGCTCCGTGCCGTATGGTGGACCGATTGAGTACGCCAGAGTGATTTCGATGATATCGCAGCCAGCGGGGATTATTCGGGTTTTTGCCTTAACAATCACGATGTTGGGGCTGTTTTCAGCCTGTTCATCCACACCACGATCAGGCGACGTAGGATCGGCACCGGCGGCCAGGGCCGCAAAAAACAAGGCCGTGGGCGAGATCGCGGCCGCGGTCGCATTGGACCAGGTTGGCGTCCCCTATCGATACGGCGGCAGCGGTCCCACAGGATTCGACTGCAGCGGCCTGGTGCAGTATTCCTACTCCCTCGCGGGGAAACGAATTCCGAGAACGACTGGCCAGCTGTGGTCCTCTACCGCGGCTGTCGCTCGAAGCGAATTGCGGATCGGGGACGTATTGTTCTTCAACATCGACGGCAAAATGTCGCACGTGGGACTGTACCTGGGCGGGCGACGCTTCGTACATGCGCCGTCATCCGGCCGCGCCGTTTCGATTGCGTCACTGGATTCGCCGTACTACAAGACCGCATTCCTGCGTGCCGGCCGACCGTACTAGTCCGCAGGGGCCGGTCGGTAAAGCATCATTGAATAATGAAGGCCCTTAGTTGCTGTGCAAGCCCCTTGCAGGCTGCAGCCTGTGTTCGCGCGATCAGCGGGATCGGCACGACGAGTGCCGGTAAGAAAGAGGTGCCGCTGACATCCGCCGTGACGGTGCCTGCATTCTCATAACCGTCGAGGTCCCATACCGAGGCTTCGTAATCCGCGTCCTTTTGCCACCAGGCAAATCCGAAGCAGCCGCCACCCCCGGGGCCGGCGGCACAGGACAGGCTGCCGCCCTGGGCGACGGTTTCGGTGTCCCCATCAAGCCAGACAATATAACGGACACCCATATCCTTCACGATGTCGGCGACGCCCGGCCGCTCCATTAACTTGGTCAGTCCCTTCGTCTCAGCAGGCGCCGTGCGAGGCTCGAACCAGGGAAACAGCGAGTCGACAAATTGTTGCCTTGGGATGACGCGAAGCCCTTTCGAACCTCGCCCCAAGGCGTCCTCGATGCAGGTAATGTAGCCGGACTCGGTTTCGTTGCCCTGGTGATAGCTCTTCGCCATAACGACGACCGACTCACCGTCGTTCAGTCCGGTGACGTTTTCACGGGCGTCTTCGACGCGAGACGTAACGCAGCCGCTCGAGAGAATAACGAGCAGCCCCAGCACGGCAATACCGGAGTCCCGTCCTATGAAACTATTCTGACTCATCCTCGATTCCTCCGATGACAAATATACCAAAGTCATCTTCCGCGAAGTCCGTCCCCTGACTCGACTCGAGCCCCGACTCCGAATCGACGGCGACCTGCGCGGGTACGCTGGCAGACGGGGCAAGGCCACCATTCGCCAGCGCGCTGATCTTGGTAGCCTTGTCCATCTGCATAATAATCAATGCGGCGGCATCCCGCATCGCCAGCAAAGCGGCCCGCTGTAGCGCTTTCGAACCGCCCATACCTTGTTTCCGGCTCTTGCCGTACGCACTCACTGTCCAGTTCGACGCGTTATTGCCTTCCCTGTCGAAGATTCGCAGCCGGTACCGAATCCAGACCGCAAACGCTTCGGTCTTGCTCTGCGTCGGCACCGAGAATTCGAACCCATCGATGCTGGGCTCGACCAACGCATCGAACTGAACGTCCCGTGCATCATCATCCGGGCCGATGACGGTCAGGCTTGTGAACATATAGCCGAAGAGTTGCTCGAAAAAGGTAGCATTCGTGCCGCCGAGATGAATCGTCCAGGACTGTTTGCCCAGGATGTTTTCCTCGTGCACGAAATCGTTAAATTCTTCCGGGATTCTCAGCGCCACGGCAAGCGGGATCTTCTCGGTCTGCGGCGCCGGGATGCTCAGCTCTTCCATCGTGGTGGTCGAGCTGCAGGCGGCGAGCGCTATGGGTATCAGGCTGACAGCGAGTAGGGCACGTATCTTGGCGATCAAGTGGCTGAGGTCCGCACGGCAACAAAAAAGGTTTCAATATCAGAGCGATTCCGTCGCACAGAGTTCCAAGGAATCGCAGCAATTCCGGTCAACAAGCACTGTAGTGGCAGCGCATCTGCAGTGCAAATGGAAATCCGCTTCACGCATCCCGCCTTTGCCGGTATAAAGTCGGCCTTGGACGAACTCAAACGCAGTCGGGCTCAACGCTAATGCCTAGACCGAAAATACTCGTATTTCAGCACGTTCCCTACGAGCCGCTTGGAACCCTGGATCCGTTGCTGAAGGAGTCCGGGTTTCGGATCCGATACGTCAATTTCGGGCGCGAGCCGGAATCGAGGCCTGCCCTCGAGAAGTACGAGGCACTGATTGTCCTTGGCGGACCGATGAATTCGGATCAAATCGACACGTATCCGAATCTGATTACCGAGGTCGAGATCATCCGCGAAGCCGTGGATAGCGACATGTCGGTGCTCGGAATCTGTCTCGGCGCCCAGTTGCTCGCCAAGGCTCTCGGCGGTTCGGTAGGACGAAACGCGGTGCGCGAGATCGGCTGGTACGAGGTTGAGCTCACCGAGGCAGGTGCGAGCGACCCGGTGTTATCGGCCTTCGCTGATCGTCAGGAGGTCTTTCAGTGGCACGAGGATGGCATCTCGCTGCCGCCCGGCGCGGTTCACCTCGCGAGCTCGCCTGCCAGTCTGGTACAGGCCTTTCGGTACGGGGTGCATGCCTATGGCTTCCAGTTTCATCTCGAGGCCAGCCGCTCACTGATCGAACGCTGGCTGACCGTTCCGGCGCACCAGGCAAGCCTTGACGAGGAGCGCGGCAAAATCGACGTGCAGTCGATCCGGGCGCATACCGAGGACGCCATCGAACCCCTTCAGCGGCTCAGTCGTGAGACGTTTTCGCGCTGGATCGATCGTTTCGACATAGGACCGAGACGGCACCGTCTGCCGTCGCGCTAGTCAGAAGTCCCGCCACTCCAGCGGCGGCTCCTGCATCAGTGCGACCTGTTCGCGCAATGCCAATACCTGGTCGTCCCAGTAACGGCGGCTGTCGAACCACGGGAACGCAATCTTGAAGGCCGGGTCGTCCCAGCGACGTGCCAGCCAGGCCGCGTAATGCAATAGGCGCAGGCTGCGCAATGCTTCGATCAGGTGCAGCTCGCGCGCATCGAATGCGCGGAACGACTGGTAACCTTCGAGCAGAGCCGTCAACTGCGGTGTCTGTTCATCGCGATCCCCGGACAGGAACATCCAGAGGTCCTGAATCGCGGGTCCGTGGCGAGCGTCATCGAGATCGACGATATGCAGCTGCTCGCGTCTCACCAGAACGTTTCCGGGATGGAAGTCGCCGTGCAGACGGATTTCCGGAATCGCCCCCGAGCGAGCGAAACAGGCTTCCACCCCATCGAGCACAAGCTCGGCGACGCTCTCATAGGCATCGCGGTTGTCGTCAGGAATAAAGTCGTGGTCCAGCAGGTATTCAAGTGATTCGACGCCGTAAGCGTCGATGTCGATGCTCGGCCGGTGCGCGAAGGAACGCGTCTGCCCTTCGAGATGAATGCGTGCAACCAGTCTTCCCAACTGCGTCAGCAGATCGTAATCGTCCAGGTCCGGGGCGCGACCACCGTGGCACTCGTAAACTGCAACACGGTGATGCCCGGTGTGGTGAAGCGTAGTGCCGGCTCGGAGCAGCGGTGGGATGACGGGAATTTCCTGGCGCGCCAGGTCGATTGCGAACTCGTGCTCCTCGAGAATGGCGGCATCGCTCCATCGCCCGGGGCGGTAGAACTTCGCGACAATCGGGCTGTCGTTCTCGATGCCGACCTGGTAGACGCGGTTCTCGTAGCTGTTGAGCGCGAGAAAACGCCCATCGCACTCGAAGCCCAGGTTGCCGAGCTCGGTGAGGATGTCATCGGGTTGCAGGTCGGCGAACGCCAGCGCGGCCGCATCACCGTTCACGAGACCTTCCTGCGTGATTCCCTTTTCCTGTCAGATTCCTTCAGTATCTTTTTGCGGAGGCGCAGATTATTCGGTGTTACTTCGAGCAGTTCGTCGTCGTCCAGAAACTCGAGCGATTGTTCCAGCGAGAATCGCGTCGGCGGTGTCAGGACGAGGTTCTCGTCGGTGCCGGCCGCTCGCACGTTAGTCAGCTGCTTGGCTTTCGTCGGGTTAACGACCAGGTCATTGCCACGCTGATGAATGCCGATGATCATTCCCTCGTAGACGGGCGCGCCGTGACCAATAAACAGGCGCCCACGTTCCTGCAGGTTGAACAGCGCGTACGCGAGTGCCTTGCCTTGAACCATTGACACGAGCGCGCCATTGTTACGCTGCGCGATGGTCCCGGGAACTCGCGGCGCGTAATCGTCGAGCACGTGATAGAGCAGACCCGTTCCCGACGTAGCGGTCAGGTATTCCGTGCGAAAGCCGATCAGTCCACGGGTTGGTATCCGGTAATCCAGTCGGATGCGACCTTTTCCGTCCGGCAGCATATCGACGAGTTCACCCTTCCTTTCTGCGAGTCGCGTCATGACCGCGCCCTGGTAGGCCTCGTCGAAATCGACGGTCAGCTGCTCCCACGGTTCGTGTTCTTCACCATCGACGTCATGCATGATGACTTCGGGCCGGGATACGGCCAGCTCGAAGCCCTCGCGGCGCATTGTCTCGACCAGCACGGAAAGATGCAGTTCGCCGCGGCCGGAGACGCGGAACTTGTCGGGGTCGTCGGTTTCATCGACGCGCAGCGCGACGTTGTGCTTGAGTTCCTGCAGAAGTCGCTCCCGGATCTGCCGGCTGGTCAGGAACTTGCCGTCCTGTCCGGCAAACGGAGACTTGTTCACGGAAAAGGTCATGCTGACGGTCGGCTCGTCAACCGTTAGCGCGGGCAGTGCTTGTTCGTGGTTCGGGTCGCACAAGGTATCCGAAATGTGGAGGTCCTCGATGCCGCTGAATACCACGATATCGCCGGCCGACGCCGATGCGACGCGTTGCCGTTTGAGGCCGTCAAAACCGAACAGTTCGAGTACGCGCGCACGCCGTGACGATGCGTCGGGTGTAACGACGCTGACGGACTCGTTCGCGCGGAGAGTCCCGCGGTTGATTCGACCGACTCCGAGAACGCCGACGTAGGTGTCGTAATCCAGGCTGGACACCTGCAGCTGCAGCGGCCCGTCCGGATCGACATTGGGCGGTGGCACGTGCTCGACGATGGTCTCGAACAAGGGCGTCATGTCGCCGTCCCTGGCATCGGCCGTATCGGCCGCATAACCGTTGAGCGCGGAAGCGTAGATGATGGGGAAGTCCAGCTGCTCATCGGTGGCACCGAGGCGATCGAACAGGTCGAAGGTCTGATTGATGACCCAGTCGGGGCGGGCACCATCGCGGTCGATCTTGTTGACGACCACAACGGGGACCAGGCCCTGGTCGAAGGCTTTTTGCGTCACAAAACGCGTTTGCGGCATTGGGCCTTCGACGGCGTCGACCAGCAGCAATACGCTGTCGACCATGGAAAGCACCCGCTCGACCTCGCCACCAAAGTCCGCATGCCCGGGTGTGTCCACTATGTTGATGCGGTAGTCGTTCCATTTTACCGCGGTGTTCTTGGACAGGATCGTGATGCCGCGTTCACGTTCCAGGTCATTGGAATCCATCACGCGATCGGGTACGGCCGCACGCGGACCGAGCGTGCCGGATTGTTGTAGCATCTGGTCCACGAGCGTCGTCTTGCCGTGATCGACATGGGCGATGATCGCTATATTCCTGAGTTTCGAGATATCAGACATTAAAGGTCAGGCTTGATTGAGCAGGCGGCGGATTATAGAGACCCGGTCTATGAATTGATATGCCACGGACAGCAAGAACGATGAAGAAGCTGATGGTTATTGGCGTCGTGGCTCTAGTCCTGGGCTCCTGCGGCCGCGCACAGTCGTGGCCGGACGGCGCCGCTTATGAGCAGGACATACTGCAGTGGCGAGCAGAGCGGCTGGAGGCGTTGAAGGCGCGCTCTGGATACCTGAACCAGGTCGGGCTCTTCTGGCTGGACGAGGGTTCCCATAGCGTGGGCTCGGCACCCGGCAGCGATGTCAGGTTGCCATCGTCTGCGGCAGCCGACATTGGCGTGTTCGACGTCAGCGCGGACGGCGTGCGTATGCGGGTCCACGCAGGTGTCGACGTAATTAGCGGCGACGAAGCCGTAACGGATCTGTTGATCGCGGACGACACGACTGAAGCGCCGGTGGAGGTGACGCATGGTTCGATTGCGTGGACGGTGATCAAACGCGACGACCGCTTCGCGATTCGCGTTCGTGACTTCGAGCACCCGTTCGTCGAGACGTTCGGACCCCTGTCGTATTTTCCCATCGATACGTCGCTGCGGGTGCCCGCGACGCTGCAGCGTTACGACGCACCAAGAGTCGCGAATGTCGATACGGTGATCGAGGGCCTCGGCTATCACCCGGAATCTCCGGGCGTCGTGAGTTTCGAAATTGAGGGGGAGCGCTTCGAGCTGGAAGCATACGCGTCCGGTGAGCGCCTGTTCTTCGTATTCGGCGATGTGACCAATAGAGACGAAACTTACGGCGCCGGTCGTTTCCTCTACGCCGATCTTCCCGGCGCGGACGGCAAGACTATTATGGACTTCAATCGGTCGTACAGCCCACCATGCGCCTTCAACGATTTCTCGACCTGCCCCGTGGCTTCACCGCGAAATCGCCTGCCGATTCGCATCGAAGCCGGTGAGAAATACGACCCGGCACTGCACTACGTATCGGACATAGCTCACTGATCGAGTAGTTCGAAGGTGAGGCCGGCATTTTCGGTGAGCCGCTTCAGGAGTGGCCGGGCCATGACCGACGCGGGCGTCCACACGCCGCCGCCGACATCGATGGGATCTTTGGCAAGACAAACGGCACACTCGCTGAGCATCTTGCTCGTTGAGCCGTAGCCCGGATCCTGGTCACCGGCGATACGCGTCCGAAGCACGGTGCCGTCGGGCAGGATGCCAATCTGCATCAGGTTGAAGAACCCTTCCTTTTGCAGTTCACGATCGGGACCTTCGCCCGGTTCCGGCAGCACGAATTTTTGCAGCAGCGCACGAGAAGGTGCAAAAGAGGCACCGAGTACCAGGCTGCCGATTGCGGCTGTCATGGCCGCGGCTTTGGTCCAGCCGGCCGGGCCGTCGCCGGTCATAACGGCTTCCTGGTATCGGAAGTCCTTGCCGTAAGGATAACCGGCAAGAGCATGACTGCGTCGAACGACCTTGGTATTGACAGCCGCCATCACGAACGGTGCCGTCCAGGTGCGCGCTTCCATGTTGTAGAGCGCCGATTGCTGGTCTCGCCCGTCCGGGCCGTCTCGCTCTCCGTCGGGATTGAGGGAGTAGGGCTGTACGAGAATTCTGGCAACATCACGATCTTTGCGACTCTCCTCGATCAGGTTGATCAGACTCGCGACGGTGCCGCCGCTTGCGCTGCCCTTGGTCGCTTTGACCAACAGCGTGATGGACTTGCAGTACTCGCCAAATCGTTCCTTTGCCTCTTGCTGCAGAAACCAGGCGCCGATATCCATTGGCACCGAGTCGAAGCCACAGCAGTGCACGATGCGCGCGCCGGTCTCCTCGGCACGCTCCTGGTGCTGATCGATCATCTTTCGAATCCACTGCACCTCGCCGGCGAGATCGCAATAGTGCGTTCCCTCTTCAACACAGGCTTCCACCAGCGCGGAACCGTATAGTGCGTAGGGGCCTACTGTCGTCAGAACCACGCGTGTTTGACCTGCTAGCGATCGTAATGATTCCGGATCGAAACTGTCGGCAACGAACGTTTCGAGGCCAGACGCCTCCGGCCCGAGCGAGTCGATTAATGCCGCGATTTTCTCGTCGCTGCGCCCGGCGACGGCCCATCGCAGGTCTTTGTCGACCCCATACTGACGGAGCAAATACTCGGCGACGAGTGTGCCGGTAAATCCGGTGGCGCCCCAGACGATGATGTCGAATTTGCGTGCTGAACCTGATCCGCTCAAAGCTTCATCTCCAGTAATGCGACCTCTTTCCTGCCGCCTTCCGTTTCCTGTGTGCCTACCTGTACAAAACCAAAATTCTCGTGATAACGCATCGAAGATTCGTTGGCCGGGCGTATATTGACCTCACAGGTCATCACGCCGACGTCAGGGCCCAGGGACGCGGCGAAGTCCCGGTACAGACGCGTGGCAACGCCGCTGCGCCTTGCTGCCGCCGACACGGCAACCCGGTCGACGTAGCCAAAGTCCGAATAATTGTCGCTGAACCAGCGGTAATTGGGGCTTCCGTAGGGGAGGCCGGGCCGCAGGCCGATCAGAAAACCGGCCAGTTCGTCCGCGAGCCTCGCGACGCGAAAATAATGCGCATGATTGGCGAACCACTGCATTTCAGTGAGTTCGACACTGCTTACGTGTGGCACGGAGTCCTGGTTGAGGCTCCATACCTCTTCGAGGTCGCTTCGGGCTACATCCGAGATTTTCACAGTAGCAGTGTACCTTCCTGCGCGATTGACGGCCCAGCGAGTTTGACGGCGGTGGTTTACAGCTCCGCTGGCTCAGGTGCTAGTCTAGCCGATCCTGGACTATGGTCGGCCAAACGGCTGGCCGCGGCTCGCTGATGAAAGGTCGGAGAATTGATGAATCGAGTCACATTGCTTGTATTGGGCTTTTTACTGTCGCTTTCGGCCTGCGCCGGGGACGTCGCGCCGGAATTACCGCGAAAAGCCGATCTTAACGATGTCGTCGCTACCGGGGTCGTGCGTCCGGTAGACGGAATCACGCCGGCCGGTCAGCCCGACGAGGCGGCGTTCAAGGTATTCGCTGCAAACGGCTATGCGGCCGTCCTCGATCTGCGGACGGAAGGCGAACCGCGTGGCCTGGACGAGCGAGCGGTCGTTGAAGGCCTGGGCATGGAATACGTTCAGTTCCCGATTGATGATGACGGCATCACGTTTGAGAACGCCAGGTCGCTGGACGCGCTCATCGATCAGTACCAGGGTCCGGTCCTCGTGCACTGCGCCAGCTCCAACCGGGTAGGCGCGCTGCTGGCACTTCGCGCCAGCCTCGACGGTGTCGATGACGCGGCTGCCCTGGAAGTGGGTAAAGCAGGCGGGCTGAAAAGCCTCGAGGGGCAGGTCCGCGACATTCTTGACGAAGATTGATTTCGTGCGGGGAAATACTTCGACTGACGGCGTCGACAAAAAATAAGGAGAGCTCGATGAAACACACACTTGCGTTACTGACTCTGGTCGGCGTTGTATCGGTAGCGGTGGCGGATGAACCGGCTGAGGAAGTCCTGGACTATGGCGACCACGCATCGGTGACCCTGCAGGTAAAAGCCTGGGAGGCACTGGGCGAAGGCAAGTATGCCAGTGCCGTCAAGTTCACCGAGAAATGTGCGGAGCTCTACGAAGAAGAAGCGCGGAAAATGCAGGCGTCCTTGAGTGCAAAGCCGTCATCCGATGTGGTTAACGAATACTGGGCGCTCAATGATGTAGGCACCTGTTATTTCATCAGAGGCGAAGCCTTGACGAAATTAAGAAGGGAGGCTGAAGCGATAGCCGCCTTCAAAGTCGTCAGGGATGAACTCTACTATTCGCAGGCTTGGGATCCGAAAGGCTGGCATTGGGCTCCTGCCGATGCGGCCTACCCGAAGATTGAAATGTTGGAAGCAAAAATGAAAACGGATTTCTGAGGCCGTTGATGTCTCGCATAACAATCTGGTTGGCGTTCGCACTCTTACTCGGCTCATGCGCGGCTGACGCACCGGTTGATCAAAATCTGGCGAGCGGCTCCCGGGTGCAGCTGGTGAAGCAGTCCGACGGCACCTTTACACTGCTGCGAAATGGTGAGCCGTATCACGTCAAGGGTGCCGGGACCGGCAGCGGACAGGGACTCGGAGGCGGCAGTATGAAATTGCTCGCGGCATCCGGGGGCAATTCCATTCGAACCTGGGGAATAAGCCAGCTCGAGGAGGTTGTCGACGGAAAACCGTTGCTGGATCGTGCCCATGAATTGGGCATTTCCGTTATGGCGGGTTTCTGGGTGCAACACGTCCGGCATGGGTTCGATTACTCCGATCCGGCGAGTATCGAGGCGCAGCGGGCGCGGCTGCGCGATGCGGTCCTGAAATACAGAGATCATCCTGCGTTGCTGGCCTGGGGCCTGGGTAACGAGATGGAAGCCTTCGAGCCCAATGTAGAGGCCGAAGTCTTATGGCGGGAGTTGAATCATCTGGCCGGCATCATCAAGAAACTGGATCCCCATCACCCGGTGGTGACGGTGATCGCCGGGGCCGATGCGGCGAAAATTGCGGGCATTGCGGAGCACTACCCGAACATCGATATTCTGGGTGTCAATAGCTACGTTAACGCGCCCGTTGTCGGTCAGAACCTGGTTGGCATGGGTTGGCAGGGGCCCTACTTGCTGACCGAATTCGGCGTGGCCGGAACATGGGAGGCTCCTGCGACGCCCTGGGGCGCGCCCGTCGAACCGGATCCGAGCACCAAAGCGGCAGAGACCTATACTGCTTACACGATGGATCGCGACAATAATGCTGGACGGTCTCTCGGTTCCTATGTCTTTTTCTGGGGGTATAAGCAGGAAGCCACAGCGACCTGGTTTGGTATGTTCTTGCCGACCGGCGAGAAGCTACCGCGCGTGGATGCGATGGCGTACGCCTGGTCCGGAGCATGGCCGGCCAATCGTGCGCCCAGACTAAATTCACTGGAAACGCCGGTTGCCTTCAAAAAGGTTGCACCCGGCAGCAGGTCGCACGCAACGGCGGACATCGTGGACCGGGAGGGTGACGAGCTGCGCTACGTCTGGGACCTTCGGGCGGAGACTTCTGATCGTGGACAGGGTGGCGATCCAGAGGCGGTACCGCCGTCGTTTTCTGACGCGATCGACGACGGACAAGGAACCTCGCGTATAACGTTCAAAGCCCCTAGTGCGCCGGGCGGCTATCGCGTGTTTGTGACGGCTTACGACGGACAGGGCGGTGCGGTCGTTCACAACGTGCCGTTCTACGTCGAGCAGTAGCAGCACGCGTTGCGAGATATCAGAAATGCCCCTTGATGGGGCTTTTTGTAGCCGATTCCTGCATCCCGAATGTGGCGCTATTGTGGATCCGCACTCTCGGAGTCGTCGTCCGATTTCTCGCTATAATCGCGGTACTTGTAACCAGGACGTTCGGCCTTCGTGTAATGCGCCTGCAGGAACGCGACAAGATCCGTCAGCTGCGTCACCGTCAACACGTCGTTGTAGTAAGTCATCAGGGATTCCCCCTCCCGAGAGACCTCCTCCCTGCGATAGCGGGGCGACAACCTGTGCGAAGGATTGACGATTGACGTGACGAGTTGACCGTAAGACATTGTTCGGCCAGTACGGCTGCCGAGCAGAACGCGTACGGGACCTGCCTCGACAGGTTCCGGTAGCTCCGCGCCAATAACACTGTGACAGCCTACGCAGCCGAAGGACACGAAAAGCATCTCGCCCTTGGCCGCATCGCCGCTCGGAAGGTAGATGTCGCCTTGCCCGCGGTCATCCCGGTCGCAGGCCGTGAGGCAGATCAGCGCACACAGCGCTATAAGTTTGATGACAATACTGCCCAACTCTGAACCCTCCGCCGAGCAATGACCGAAGTCTTAGCGTAAGGTCAGACTGCAACGTTTCGCGTTGCCCGTCAACTCGACGAAGCCGCGAACCGTCAAGATCGATCATTACCAGCGCATTGAATGGGTGCTGCGTATCCGAAATGCATGATCAACGGCGTGGTCCGTAGCCCCATAGTAAGGGATTCCTCTGATTCACGCCGAGGCAATCGTCACGTAAACTCACACTGTGAATACGTCGCTGGAACAGCGAGACTGGCATGCGATGTTGGCAGCGGACGTCCTCCAGGCGCTGAATACCGCGCGTGAAGGGCTCGATTCCGGACAGGTAGAAAGGCGGCTCAAACGGCATGGCCCGAACGAGATGCCGCGCCGCCCGCCACCGACAATCGCAACGATCGCCTTGCGCCAGTTTCGCAGTCCGCTGATCTATCTGCTTGGCGCTGCGGCGACGATCTCGCTCTTCCTGAAGGAATTTAAGGACGCGGCCTTCATCGCGGGCGTGCTCGTGATCAACGCGATCATCGGCACGATTCAGGAGGCGAAAGCGGAGCGCGCCAGCCGTGCATTGCAGCAGCTGTTGCGCATCAGTGCGACAGTGCGCCGGAACGGTGAAGTGCTGGAGATCGATGCCGAGCAGATCGTGCCCGGTGACATTGTGTATCTCGAATCCGGCAATCGCGTGCCGGCCGACATTCGCCTGGTCTCGACGCAGGGTCTCGAAGTCGATGAGTCGCTGCTGACGGGTGAATCGCTCTCGGTGACCAAGCACGCGCAGTGGGTCGGAGAGCCCGATACCCCCGACGCCGATCGCCAGAACATGGTTTACGCGGGCGCACTGATCGTGCGTGGCCGATCACAGGGCGTGGTTGTTGCGACCGGTAGCAACAGCCTGGTCGGTTCGCTCGCGCTCGATGTGCTCAACGCGACCGAGACTGGCGGTAAGCCCCCTCTCGTGGAGCGCATGGAGATATTCACCAAGCGTATTGCAATGGCCGTGCTGATTGCGGCTGCGCTGATTGGCATAACCGGGGTGACCTTCGCCGGCTTTTCCATGCAGGAGATGTTTCTTTTCGCCGTTGCTCTGGCCGTGTTGGCGGTGCCGGAAGGATTGCCGGTTGCACTGACGGTGGCGCTTGCAATCGGCGCGACACGTATGGCCCGCCGTGGCGTCATCATCCGACAACTCGCTGCCGTGGAGGGGCTCGGCAGCTGCACGCTGATCGCAAGCGACAAGACCGGCACGTTGACCTGCAACGAACTGACGGTGCACGAAGTGCGTCTTCCCGATGGCAGCGCCTTCGAGGTGACCGGGCAGGGATTCGTGCCCGACGGACACTTCCTGCATGAAGGTCTGCCGTTGCAGCCCGATGACGCAAGCCGAATGGCCGATCTTGCTCGAGCCAGCGTACTCTGCAACGAAGCGGAGCTGCATCA
>CAMYMR010000023.1 GCA_947259285.1 uncultured Woeseiaceae bacterium
CCAACCTGGTACATCGAATTATCCAAGGTTCGGATCCTCCATGATCTCACGGCCATACGGAGCCGCGAATCACTGCCTTTTGGGCAAGCACTCTCGCGGCAGTTTGTTAGAGGAGTCTGGAGCGGAAGAGCTAGACCATCCTTCAGTCGGGCGATATGCGAAGCTGAACTTTTCGTTGGACCCGCCTGACGGGAGGCATTGATTGTTTTTAATTGTTGACTGATTGTTTCAGACAACAAAGGTGAAGTCGTCGAGTTGCATCACGCCGCAAATTGTGGACTGCGTCAGGCCTTATGTAACGCAGTTTTCTTCGCGGTACAGGATCGAAATACCTGGCTCTTGAGCGAAATTGGGGTCGAACCGAGGTTTCGTTAGACCCCGATTTAGACAATCAGACCAGGTTGGCGGTCGCAAGGATACGATCGACATGATTTTCGAGCGGCCGCATCCCTGTCAGCAAATCGCCGGACAGACGCTTCCCGGAAACATAGTCCTGGACGCAACGCAGCACCGCCGGCGATCGCAGCATCGACTGACTGCGCTGTATTTCGTCCAGGCTGAGCCAGCGTCGAGCGATGATGCCGGTGTCGAGCTTGCGGCGTTCATCGCAGCCGACAAACTCGGCCGTATAGACGATGCGCAGAAACTGCTGCCGGGTTTGCGGGTGTATCCACAGGTAGACACCGACCAGATCGCCGCAGCTAACATCGCAGCCGGTTTCTTCCAGGGTTTCGCGTATCAGGGCTTGTTCCGGCGATTCCCCTGCTTCGATGTGGCCGCCGGGCTGGCTCAGCACGCGTCGATTCGAGGCGTATTCTTCCACGAGCAGGAATTGATCTTCATGCTCGACGAGAGCCGCAACCGTCAGATCAGTGGCTTGCATGCGTTGCTGGCCCGGCTAAATACCCAGCTGACGGAATTCGACTTCCACTTCGCTGGCAAGCCAGATCTCGTCGAACATCTTGCCATAGAGTTTGGCAACCGCAGGTTCATGCGTATCCGCAATGCCTTCCCAGCGGCTCGCCTGTAGACGATAGACCAGCGCCGTTTCGTCGGCGATACAAAATGCTTCGGCGTGCGTTCGCAGGTCGTCGCGCACGTGCCGAAACTCGATATAGGTATTCAGGCGCCGGCCCAGGTGAACGAAATTGTTGCCATTCTTTATCGCCCGCGATGGATCGGCGATCAGCACACGAATTCTGGCATAGGTCTGCGACAAGACCAGACGTTTGATGATTTCGAGAAACTCCGGGTCGTCGTAGATACCCGGTTCCAGGTCGTGCGTAAAGATGGAGACCTTGCGCGACGCGGTGCTAACCACATCGATGACGGCTTTACGCATCTCTTCTTTGGTTGAGATGACCCAGCGTTTGCTGTTCTGCTCTGCCTGCTCCATAGGCGGTCCATATTACCGGCGAGCGGGCATTCGACTTGCCAACTGCGTCACGTTTTGGCGGATGTTTGACAGTTGCAAGTCATTCGCATCCCTCGCCATTTGGGCGTTTCAGCGCACTTGTGACAAATATCCCACGAGCTTAGCAGTTGACATATGCTTAGACCTCTCTGGGCAGCTCGAAGGCGCCCTGGCCCAGCAGCCAGCGCAGGCACTCGGGTTCGAGATCGTTGACCAGCGCTCTGCTCAAGCGCCTGCGGGCACACAGCTCCGCCACGAGGCTCACCGTCCTCTTGTCGATCGCTTGAATGGCACCATTCACATAGACATTCTCGTCGTCATAGGCAATTCGCGTCATACCGTGTAACTTCAGCTTTCTCAGCGACCCCGGCGTTTTCATGAGCGTCGCTATTTCCTCATCCTCGGGTGCCTGCGGCCGCAACCAGTCCTTTAGCTCCGTGACGCGCCGTCCCAACGAAGGCGCATCTTTGGCGGCACGGATCTTCGCCTCCGGCGAAAGGTAGCCGGGCCGTATTTCATGCAGCTCGAGGTCGGGATCGGCGTAGAATTCCGGAGCGCGCATGCCGATCGAGTAGGTCAGGCAGGCGCGTTGCGCTGTGCCCCAGTGTGCAACGCCCGGCGGCAGATAAAGGACGTCGCCCTTGCGCGTGACGTGATGTTCGCCGTCGTGGAATTCCTGCAGAAGAGCGAGGTCGTCACTTGCCAGCGGGTCCTCATCGACAGGTCCAGTGGTGTACCGCCACTCGCGTAGCCCGATTCCCTGGCACAGAAAAACGTCATAGTTGTCTCGATGAGGACCGACGCCACCGCCCGGGGCCGCGAAGCTGACCATCAGGTCGTCGATACGCCAGTCGGGAACGAAAGGCACGTATTTGAAGAGCTTTCGCATCGCCGGCAGATGTTTCTCGACATCGTGCACGAGCAGGGTCCAGTCTCGCTTTGGCAACGTCCTGAGGAAACTGTCTTCAAACGGACCGGTCTCGGCGTGGTAGCGGATTTGTTTGTCGGCGCGCCGGCTAAATACGATACGTGACTCAACGTCATCCAGCGTCGCCAGCCAGGCAAGTTCATTGCGAGTGACGGTCGGGGTCATCCCCTCGACGCCGCCGGGCATGAAAAGCGGCTTCTTCTGCCAATGGCGGGCGAGAAATGTCTCTGCCGTCAGCGTACCGGGAAGCTTGAGCACGCAGCGATTCCTCAGATATCGCGCGCCTGTCTTGCCGCGAGGCCGATGTAAGATTCCGGCGTGAGCTCACGAAGACGTTGTTTTTCGGCGTTCGGTACATCAAGTGTCTCGATGAACTTCGCCAGTACGTCCTGGGTCACCGCCTGCCCGCGAGTCAGCGCCTTAAGTTTCTCGTAGGGCTCCGGGATACCGTAACGCCGCATGACGGTTTGTACAGCCTCGGCCAGGACCTCCCAAGCCTCTGATACGTCGGCGGTAATAACCGTCTGATCGACCTGCAGTTTGCCGACGCCTTTCTTCAGAGACTGAATAGCAATCAGGATGTAAGCGAGTGCCGCGCCGAAATTGCGCTGCACGGTAGAGTCACTAAGGTCTCGCTGCCAGCGAGAAACGGGCAGCTTCTCGGCGAAATGAGCTAGCATTGCATTGGCCAGTCCGAGGTTACCTTCGGCATTCTCGAAGTCGATGGGATTGACTTTGTGCGGCATGGTGGATGAGCCGACTTCGTCTTTCGCGACTGACTGCCTGAAGTAACCCAAGGAAATGTAGCCCCAGACATCGCGCGCAAAATCGATAAGTATGGTGTTAAAGCGCATCAGCGCCTGCGAATACTCGGCCGTCCAGTCATGTGGTTCAATCTGTGTGGTATAGGGATTCGGATATACGCCGAGCGATTCGATAAAACGGTGACTGATCGCCTGCCAGTCTGTGTCGGGATAAGCGACGACATGGGCATTGTAGTTACCCACCGCGCCGTTGAACTTGCCAAAGATTTCTACTGCGGCAAACTGCTTCCGCGCGCGCTCGAGGCGTGCAACCACGTTCGCCAGCTCCTTGCCGAGGGTGGTAGGGCTCGCTGTCTGCCCGTGCGTTCGCGACAGCATCGCGAGGTCCGCGTGTTCGCTTGCCATCGCTCGCAGTCGGTTTGTGAGCTCGCGCATCTGCGGCTGCAGAACCTCGGATCGCGCGGTTCTCAGCATCAGCGCGTATGAGAGGTTGTTAATGTCCTCTGACGTGCAGCCGAAATGCAGAAAGTCCTTTAGTGATTTGGTTTCGGGACCATCGCCGAGGCGCTCACGTATAAAGTATTCGACCGCTTTGACATCGTGATTGGTTGTCGCTTCGATCGCCTTGATACGTTCGGCGTCATCCATTGAGAAGTCGTCGGTGACGCGATTCAGTACGTCCTTCATGACCGACGAAATTGGACCGACCTCTTCAATGTCGGCTTCGTCGGCCAGACATTGCAGCCAGCGCACTTCGACCAGGACCCGGAACCGCATCAGCCCGAATTCGCTAAAAATGTCCCGGAGATCGTTGACCTTGTCGAAATATCGCCCATCCGTGGGGGAGAGGGCTCTCAGTGGTGAGACTTTCATGAGCAAGAGCTTTTCATGAGCAATAAACCGGTATAGACAACAGCGCGCAAAGCGAGAATCATACACGTTTTGACATTGGTCGAAGCGGCGCATTCAGCGTCGCACGGAGGCTCGTTGGCAATGAACGACAAGGCATTTCGAATTGAACACGACAGCATGGGCGAGCTGGAGGTCCCTTCCGACGCGCTGTGGGGCGCGCAGACGCAGCGTGCTGTCAATAATTTCCCGATCAGCGGACTGAGGATGCCCCGGCAGTTCATTGCGGCGCTCGGCCTGGTCAAGTGGGCTGCCGCCGGTGCGAACGCCGAACTCGGGCTCATCACGAGCGATGTGGCCATCGCAATACAGAGGGCGGCGCTGGCTGTCGCTGAAGGCGAGCACGACGAGCACTTCCCGATTGACGTCTTCCAGACCGGTTCAGGCACGAGTTCGAACATGAACGCCAACGAAGTGATTTCGCACCTGGCCACCGCGAGCCTGGGGAAAGAGGTTCATCCCAACGACCACGTGAACATGAGCCAAAGCAGCAATGACATTATTCCGACCTGTGTTCACGTCAGTGCCGCCCTGGCGATACAGGAGAAGCTGCTGCCAGCGCTCGCTCACCTGTCCAAGGTCCTCGAGAAGAAGGCTGACGAGACAAGAGACGTCGTGAAGACCGGGCGCACCCACCTGATGGATGCCATGCCGGTGACGATGGGCCAGGAACTGGACGGCTGGCGTTCGCAGATCGACCATGCGAGCGAGCGTCTCGGGGACTCAATGAAGCGCCTGACGGAACTCGCACAGGGCGGAACCGCAGTGGGTACGGGAATCAATGCGCATCCCAAGTTTGGTGCGAAAGTTGCCCAGCTGCTCAGCGAGCGAACCGGCGTGCCTTTCCGTGAGGCCGACAACCTGTTCGAGTCGCTGAGTTCGCAGGATGCCGCCGTCGAGACGTCCGGGCAGCTGCGTGTCCTGGCTGTAAGCCTGACAAAAATCGCCAACGATCTGCGCTGGATGAATTCCGGGCCGCTTGCCGGTATCGGCGATATCGAGCTGCCCGCGCTGCAGCCGGGTTCGAGCATCATGCCGGGCAAGGTCAATCCGGTGATTCCCGAGGCGGTCACGATGGTGTGTGCCCAGGTGATCGGCAACGACCTGACCATTACCATCGGCGGACAGGCGGGTAATTTCCAGCTGAATGTCATGCTGCCGGTGATTGTCCACAACCTGATTCAGAGCATCGAGACACTTGCGACGGCCAGCGTTTGCCTCGCGGACAGCGCTATCGCAGGGTTTACCGTGCGCCTGGATAACATCGATCGCGCTCTGGGTCGAAACCCGATATTGGTTACGGCGCTGAATCCGGTTATCGGCTACGAGAAGGGCGCCGCGGTTGCCAAGCAAGCGTACAAGGAGGGGCGTCCGGTAAAGGACGTTGCCCGGGAGATGACGGATCTGACCGATGAGGAGCTGGACCGGCTCCTTGATCCCGCCGGTCTGACCGAGGGTGGTATCAAACATTAGTGATTTACGCCGCCGCGAGCGGTTGACGGCAGAGCTGCTGCGAGAGTGCCTGGCAGGCACCCGCCTGCCGGAGGACCCGCTCGACGTCACGCTGCCGTCGGGTAGCGATCAATGGCCGGTGTCAATGCGCGAGAAGTTGGCCGAAACGCTGACGCCTGCCGGCGTGTTGATTCCGGTCACGCGGACCGCAGCGTCTCTATCCGTGTTATTGACGCAGCGCTCGGCCGAGCTGAAGCATCATGCGGGGCAGGTGAGCTTTCCAGGGGGGCGCATGGAGGAGCACGACGAGGATGTTCGTGTCACGGCGCTGCGCGAGACGCAAGAGGAAATCGGCATTGAACCCCATCATGTCGCGGTGATTGGCTACCTTGGGGCAATGCCGACCATTACCGGGTATGCCGTCACTCCGGTTGTTGGGCTGGTCAGTGACGCCGCAGAGCTGGTCATCGATCGCACCGAGGTCGAATTCGTTTTCGAGGTTCCGCTCGAATTCCTTCTCGATGAACGTAACGATCGGCGGGTTGTGCGTGAATACCAGGGCCGCTCCTATCCGATGGTGGAGTTTCACTACGAGAACCAACGGATCTGGGGCGCTACTGCGCAGATGATACTTAGACTTAGAAAATTTATAAAAAACAATATTTAATGAATGAGATCAAGAAATTACTTGAAGTTATGCGCAGGCTGCGGGATTCTGAGAGTGGCTGCCCGTGGGACGTCGAGCAGACCTTCGCGACGATCGCGCCATATACCATTGAAGAAGCCTACGAAGTCGCCGACGCAATCGCCCGTGACGATCTCAACGATTTGCGAGGGGAGCTTGGCGATCTCTTGTTGCAGGTTGTATTTCACGCGCAGATGGCGGCCGAGGGCGGCCATTTCGATTTCGACGACGTTGCACGCGGCATCTGCGAGAAGATGATTCGCCGACATCCGCATGTCTTCGGCAGCGACGAGCAGCGCGCGAACGGCAAGGTGGATGGCAGCTGGGAAGAAATCAAGGAGCTGGAGCGCGCCTCAAGTGACGATCGCAGCGCGCTGGCAGGCGTCGCAACTGCGCTACCCGCGCTGAAACGGGCGCAGAAACTCGGTAAGCGAGCGGCTCGGGTCGGCTTCGACTGGCCCGATCGACGCGGCGTCAGTGCCAAGATTCACGAGGAACTCGATGAGCTCGAGCAGGTAATCGGGACGCAGGACCAGGCGGCTATCTCAGACGAGTTTGGCGACCTGCTGTTCGCCGTGGTCAACCTGGCCCGGCATCTCGATATCGATCCCGAGCAGGCCTTGACCGGCGCGAACGCAAAGTTCGAGCGCCGTTTCCGCGATATGGAAGCGGCGATTCTGGAAAAAGGCAGCGATATCAAGGCCTTTTCGTTAGCGAGCCTGGATCGTGAATGGCGGGCCGCCAAGAAACGCGTCGGTTAGAGTCCGTTGGCAGCCGATTCCTGAGTTGTTCATAAACCGTTCAGAAATCTGGCTTTTTTTTGGCATCCGCGTTCAGGAACGGTTCATTGCGTAGGGCTTAAATTGTATCTCGAAGCTGGTTAATGCCGGCTGTTTGGGACAAGGAGCACGACAATGAACAAACGAATCACAGCATGGATAAGCGCATTAATGTTGGTGGGCATGACGGGTAGCGCGTTGGCCGACCAGGACTATCGCATGGCGCGTAATGATCGCGCTATGTACGACTATGCGAAGGTCATCTCCTCGCAACCGATCGTCAACTACGTGACGGTCAAGACGCCGGTTCGCGAGTGCTGGGAGGAGATGCAGTACTACACGGTTGATCGCAGCCCTCGTTACGGCGGAGGCGGGACGCTGGTTGGCGCTATCGTTGGCGGCGTAATCGGTCACCAATTCGGCAGCGGGCGCGGGAACGATGCGGCTACCGTCGCGGGAACCCTGATCGGTGCGGCAATTGGTAATGATGCTTCGCGACAACGCCATGGTGGCTACAGCGAAGAACGAGTCGCACGGCCGATCGAACGGTGTGAAACACGATTCCAGTCGCACCAGGAAGAGCGCATCGACGGCTACCGTGTGACCTACCGCTACCACGGCCAAAAATACAGCACCGTGATGCCCTACGATCCGGGTAAGAAAATCCGGGTTCGGGTTGACGTACGGCCCGCCGGGTAGGCCTGAGGCCACCTTGTGACGCGATTCATTGCAATCAAACGGCGCTCGTATAACACTTGGCGCATGCGTTTAGCTCTGGCAATTTTGCTCCTGGTCGGATCGGCATTGCTGCCGATCCGGTCGGAAGCATTCGATATCGAAGAGAATCTGCGAGCACTGCACGTGCAGTATCAACCCGAGTCAACGTACCGGGTTGCGCAGCAGGGCGGCATGACGCTGGCGCAGGCGATCGAATCGGTGCGCCGTCGGACCAATGGTCGGGTTGTGAGCGCCGAGACCAGGGTCCAGGGGGGCCGTGAAGTGCATTACATCAAGGTGCTCACCAAGGACGGCAAGGTCAAGACTCACAGGGTCAGCGGCCGAAGCCGCTAAGACTCCCTAAACCGAACCAGGAAGCCGGAAAATGCGACTGCTGGTAATTGAAGATGATGCCACGCTGCGCGAGTCACTCGCGCGCAAGCTGGGCGAATCCGGGTTCGCGGTCGAGCAGGCCCCCGATGGCAAAGAGGGTTTGTACTTTGCCCTCGAGTACCCGGTCGATCTCGCGATCATCGATCTCGGGCTGCCTGAGGTATCCGGACTCGACATTATTCGCAAGGTCCGCGAACAGGGCAAAGCGTACCCCATTCTGATTCTCACAGCCCGCGACCGTTGGCAGGACAAAGTTGATGGTCTCAGCGCCGGCGCCGACGACTACGTCGTCAAGCCGTTTCATTTTGAAGAGGTCAGCGCGCGCGTCAATGCGCTGTTGCGTCGAAGTGGCGGCTGGGCAACGTCAGTGTTGAAGGCCGGCCCGGTAACGCTGGACACAGCCCGCCAGGAGCTGCATGTCAACGAAGCGGAAATCGACCTGACGAGCTTCGAGTACAAGATCATCGAGTATCTGATGCTGAGGGCCGGCCAGGTTATTTCGAAGTCGGAACTAACGGATCGATTGTATGACCAGGATTTCGAGCGCGATAGCAATGTGATCGAGGTCTTCATCGGTCGCCTGCGTAAGAAAATGGATCCGGACAACTCCATCAAGCCCATCGAAACGCTACGGGGTCGCGGCTACCGCTTCGCGCTGGAGCGAAATCAGTCAGGCTGACGTAGCCGATGCGCTCCTTAAGCAGTCGGCTGCTTGTCTCCGTCAGTATATTGCTGCTGCTGTTTTTTGGCGCGACCATCGCGGTGCTGGATACTGCATTCAGTGAAGCTGGCGAACAGGCGCGCCGCGATATTCTGGACGGGCATCTCGTTGCATTACTGGCCGCAGCGGAACCCGACGACAGCGGTGAACTGGTGCTGCCCGACCGGCTGCGCGAACCGCGATTCGAAAACATTGGCTCCGGGCTGTATGCGGAGCTGCGTGATACGGGCAGCAACGTGCTTTGGCGGTCTCGATCTGCGCTCGGTCTCGAAATCCCAAAGGGCATCATCCCGGAGCCCGGTAATCATCTTTTCGCTCGCGAGAGTCTCGATGACGGGACTCCGCTTCTTACGCTAAGCCTGACCGTACAGTGGGAGTTCGCGGAAGAAGAGTTCAAGCCATACGTGTTCAAGGTTGCTGAAAGCCTGGATTCGTTCAATGCTCAGATCGCCAGTTTCAGGCGGCAGCTGTTCGGGTGGTTTGCGGCGGTGGCGCTGACAATGCTGCTTGCCTTTTCGATGCTGCTACGCGGCCTCCTCAAACCGCTGCGCCAGATCGAAACCGAGATCACCGAGATCGAAGAGGGCAAGCGCGTGTCACTCTCCGGTGAGTTTCCTACAGAGCTAACCGGCGTGGCCAGGAACATGAACCTGCTCATCGACAGCGAGCGAGCTCGCTCGGACCGTTACCGATACACGCTCGACAATCTCGCGCACAGCCTAAAGACACCGCTCGCGGCAATGCGTGCTCTCCTGACCGATGGGCACGGCGACCGCTTCTCCGGTCGGTTTAACGAACAGATTGATCGCATGGATGAAATCGTCCGTTACCAATTGCGTAAACCTGCGGCATCCGTTGCGAAAAACCTGGTGTTGAAGCCGGTTGAGGTGGAGAGAGAGATTACGCGATTGGTTGACGGACTGCGGAAGGTCTACCGCGACAAAAACCCGGATATAGAGGTCAGTATCGAGAAGGGCATGCAGTTCAGGGGCGACACCGGTGATTTTCTGGAACTGGCTGGCAATCTGCTCGATAACGCCTGCAAGTGGTGTAAGCAGCGCGTGCGAATCAGCGTCATTCCTTCTGCTGCATCGGGCGCGGTCTCAAGCGGTCTCGTCTTGACCGTCTCGGATGACGGGCCGGGTATTCCACAACAGGCAGCCGATGCCCTGTTGCAGCGGGGCATGCGGCTCGACGAGTCCACGCCTGGGCACGGCATCGGTCTCGCGGTTGTGAAAGATATAGCGCGATCCTACGGAGGTCACCTGTCGATCAGGACCTCGGATATTGGCGGTGCCGAGATCAGCGTCTCGATACCGCCGATATCCTCGTCAAGATCAGACTGATTCGACTGGAGCCCGGTTCCCCGCGGCCTTCGCAACCTTCACCAACGGTTCGATGAGTTCCAGCGGCAGCGGGAAGACAATCGTGTTGGTGCGTTCGTTGGCAATTTCCTTGAGTGTCTGCAGATAGCGCAGCTGCAGTGCCTGCTCTTCTTCTGCAAGCGTTCTCGCCGCTTCGGCCAGCATTTGCGCCGCCTGCTTTTCGGCCTCAGCGTTGATGATCTTGGCGCGTCTGGCACGCTCGGCTTCGGCCTGCTGGGCGATTGCCCGGATCATGCTTTCGTCCAGGTCCACGTGCTTGATCTCGACGTTGGCGACCTTGATGCCCCAGTTATCGGTGCGCGCATCGAGCAGGTTCTGAATATCGGTGTTCAGCTTGTCCCTTTCCGCGAGCATGTCGTCCAGTTCGTGCTGACCGAGGACGGACCGCAGCGTTGTCTGTGAGAGCTGGCTGGTTGCCTCGAACACATTGGCGACTCGGATGATCGCTTTCTCCGGATCGACGATCCGGAAGTAGATGACCGCGTTGACCTTGACCGAAACGTTGTCGCGCGAGATGACGTCCTGCGTCGGTACGTCGAGGACGATAACGCGCAGATCCACCTTGATCATTTTCTGGATGCCCGGGATCAGGATGATCAGGCCCGGACCCTTGACCCGCTGAAAGCGGCCAAGCAGAAAAATGACACCCCGCTCATACTCCTGGAGGATCTTGATCGTGTTGTAGAGGATCACGATGACAAAAGCAGCGATGATCGCAATGATTGGTAGTTCCATAGGAACGTTCTCCTTCAGGTTTGTAACTGGGCGCCAGTTTCGGCAGCGCTCGCCACGGGCTCGATTTCAAGAACCAGTCCGTCCATTGCGCGCACGACGACTTCCTGGTCTTTCGAGATGGGTGTCTTGGAGTGCGCGTGCCAGGACTCGCCCTCGAGCCATATGGTGCCATCACCCGTGAAATCTTCCATGGCGGTTCCAATACCGCCGACGATCGACTCTCTGCCAGACACCGCGCCCCGCCGGCGCAGTTTCAGAAGGTATCCGATCAGCCAGATAATCAACGCGGCGAACAGTATCGCAACGCCGACGACGAAGGTAATTGAGACACCGAAACCGGGGATGCCGCTGTCGAACATCATGATGGAGCCGAACACGAACGCGGCGACGCCGCCAATTCCCAACGCACCGAAACTGGGCGCGAATGCCTCCGCGACCATCAACGCGATGCCGATGAATATCAGCGCCAGGCCGGCGTAGTTGACTGGAATCACCTGCAGGGCATAGGCGGCGAGAAGCAGGCAGATAACGCCAACGACACCGGGAACGATTGCGCCGGGGTTCCAGCCTTCGTACATGAGCCCATAGATGCCGATGAGCCCGAGCAAGAGGACGATCTCCGGATTCGAGATGATGCCCAGCAGGCGAATGCGCCAGTTCGGCTCAAAAGCCTCGACCTCCGCGCCGGCTGTGGCGAGCGCGATCGTCTCACCGGCGATCTCGACCTCGTGACCATCAATGAGCGTCAGCAATTCGCCGCGGTCGGCGGCGATGAAATCGATCACGTTTTGTTCCAGCGCCTCTGTCGCAGTCAGCGTTGCTGCTTCGGTGACTGCCTTCTCAGCCCACTCGACGTTTCGGCCGTGGCGTTCGGCAAGTCCACGGATATAGGAGACTGCATCGTTCATCACTTTGCGTTCCATCGAAGTCCCGCTTGGCGGCTGCTGGTCGTCCGACTCCTCGTCCTCGCCGTCGGCAGGCGGCGGCGTCGCGTCTTCGCCGCCGATCGCAACCGGCGTTGCTGCGCCGAGATGCGTCGTCGGCGCCATGGCGGCGATGTGGCTGGCGAGCAGGATATAGGTGCCCGCGCTGTCGGCTCGCGCACCCGCCGGCGTCACGTAGGTGGCCACGGGCACGGAAGCGGTGAGGATCTTCTGCACCATGTCGCGCATCGGTTTCATGAGGCCGCCTGGCGTGTCCATGTTGATGATGACGAGGTCGGCGCCGATTTCTTCCGCGTGCTCGATACCACTGATCATGTATTCGGCGGTTGCCACGCCGATGCCGTCCTTTATCTCGAGTTCGACCACCTGAGCCGCGGTTGCGGCGGACCAGCCAGTGACCATCGCGGTCAGAAGCAGAAATACGGCGGCCGAGCGCATCGACCAGCTTTGAGTAGATCGGACTTTTGGTTCCATGAGGTAATAATAACAGTCTGGTGCGCAGTTTGACGCCTTATCAGGCTTTCGGTTCCCACCACCAGCTGGCATGCTGTCCCCTGGTCTCTGTGCGACGGCAAGCGGCATGTTCATTCGATTCATCACCACCGGTGGAACGATCGATAAGATCTACTTTGACGACCTTAGCCAATTCGAGGTCGGCGAGTCGCAGGTGCAGCACATTCTGGCGGAGGGGCTTGTCGATTTCGACTTCGACGTCGTGCCTTTAATGCACAAGGATAGCCTAGAAGTCGACGACGCGGATCGTCGCAAGCTGCGTGACTACATCGAGCAGGATGATGGCCGCCGTTACGTCGTGACGCACGGGACCGATACGATGCCGGCAACGGCCGAGGCACTCGCTGGCCTGGAAGGAAAGACGATCGTATTAACCGGCGCTTTGACGCCGGCTCGGTTCAAGGCAACCGATGCCGTCTTCAATGTCGGCATGGCCGTGGCGACGGCGCAGGTCGCGAAGCCGGGGGTCTATATTGCAATGAGCGGTCAGGTATTCGAAGCGGGCGCCGTTCGCAAGAACCGTGACGCCAATCGGTTCGAGAAAATATCGTAGGCGCGGCACATTCTCGTGGGCGCGGCTTTTTGGCCACGACGGACTTATGTCGCGGAGCACAGGGATGTGCAACAGCGGCCCTGCCGCGATCAATCGTCACAGATCGAAATTAATACCCTGCGCAAGCGGTAGATCCTTACCCCAATTGATCGTGTTGGTCTGACGTCGCATGTAAGCCTTCCAGGAATCGCTGCCGGCCTCGCGCCCGCCGCCGGTTTCTTTCTCGCCACCGAACGCACCGCCGATCTCCGCGCCGGAGGTGCCGATATTGACGTTCGCGATGCCGCAATCGGAGCCGCCGTGTGAGAGGAAGTATTCGGCGTTCCGCACGTTGTCTGTAAAAATCGACGATGACAGGCCCTGTACGACGCCGTTCTGCAAGGCGATCGCTTCGTCAATCGTATCGAACGGAATCAGGTAAAGGATCGGGCCGAAGGTCTCATGTTGCACGATCTCCCACTCGTTCTTAACCACCGCGATCGCAGGCGTAATAAAATTGCCGGGTCCATCGATGCGCTCACCACCGCACAGTATTTCGCCTCCGGCTTCGCGGACTGCTTCGCAAGCTGCTTCAACTGTCCGCACCGCAGCATCATTGATCAGTGGGCCCATCAGTGTGTCGGGATCGAGCGGGTCACCGATGCGAACCTGGCTATAGGCTTTGACCAGGGCATTCTTCACGTCGTCGAAGCGCGAGCGATGTGCGATAACCCGACGTGTCGACGTACAGCGTTGCCCGGCCGTGCCGACCGCACCGAAGACGATCGACGGAATGGCGAGCTCAAGATTGGCGTACTCATCCACGATGATGGCATTGTTGCCACCCAGCTCGAGCAGGCACTTACCCAGGCGATTTGCGACTCGTTCGCCAACTCCCCGGCCGACCCATGTCGAGCCCGTAAACGAGATCAGGTTGACCCGTTTGTCGTCGACGAAGCGCTCCGCCAGTTCATGTGAACCCGGGCTGCCGTTAATCAGGAAGAACACGGGCGGCAAGTCCATTCCTTCGAGTGCTTCGTTGATGATCTTCTGCACGGCGACGCCACACAGTGCCGTGCTGTGCGACGGTTTCCAGATATTGACGTTTCCACAGATTGCGGCAATGCAAGCGTTCCAGGAGTAAACGGCGACCGGGAAATTGAATGCCGAAATCGTGCCAACCAGACCGAGCGGGTGCCACTGTTCGTACATGCGGTGTTGCGGGCGTTCCGAGTGCATGGTGCGGCCGTACAGCATCCTTGACTGGCCAGCCGCGAAGTCTGCGATGTCGATCATCTCCTGAACTTCGCCGTCGCCCTCGGCCTTTATCTTGCCGTTCTCCAATGCCACCAGGCTGCCAAGCGCGTCCTTGTGTTTGCGCAGTGCATTGGCAATGCTGCGCACGGCTTCGCCACGGACCGGCGCCGGAATGTCACGCCATGCGAGGAACGACTCCTGCGCTGTTGTGATGACGTCTTCGTACTGCGCCATTGTCGTGGCTCGAACACTGGCGATAACCTCGTTCGTTGCCGGGTTGCTGGATTGAATCAGTGGCGCCGATTCGTCGCTGCGTGGCTCGCTGCCGAACCAGGTGCCGTCGTTACTGGATTCGAGGCCGAGTTGGTCGAGTATTGATTGCATGTCTTGTTCCCCGTTGGTGGCGCGCATTGTGCCAATGTCGTCGTGGCGTTGCCACACCTGTGGTGATGTTTGATATTGAGGAAACTGGCGCGAAAACAAGGCCCTTCGGGCGTTTTCTCAACTACCTCACAAGTTGTTGAGGAAAACTGCTTAAAGCATTGATTGCATGAGAAACTTTTGAGCGGACCGCGCTGCCGTGGCATAGTCCGCGAATTGCGGGCCCGATCGTCGGGCCCTTGTTTCGATGAAAAAAAGTGAAGCCGTGAGCAGATCCTTACCGAAAAATGAATGGCATCCCGCGAGTTGGCAGGGCTTTGAAGCCTCGCAACAAGCCGCTTACCCGAACAAGGCGGAACTGGATCGCGTGGTTGCGGAGCTGAGCCGGTTGCCACCGATCACGACCTCGTGGGAGGTCGATGCACTCAAGAAACATATTGCCAGGGCACAGCGCAGTGAGGCGTTCATCCTGCAGGGCGGCGACTGCGCCGAGACGTTTGACGAGTGCACGTCAGAGAATATTGTCGACAAGCTCAAGATCCTGCTGCAGATGAGTCTCGTGATGATCTACGGGCTGAAGAAACCCGTGATCCGGGTTGGGCGGATGGCGGGCCAATATGCGAAGCCACGATCGGCCGATACGGAGACGCGCGGCGACACCACCCTCCCGAGTTTCCGTGGCGATCTCGTGAATCGCTCGGGATTTACGGCGGACGATCGCATCCCTGACCCGCAGATGATACTGCGCGGTTACGAGCGCGCAGCGCTTACGCTGAATTTCGTTCGCTCCCTGATCGACGGTGGCTTCGCGGATCTTCATCACCCGGAGTACTGGGACCTGGGTTGGGTGGGGCATTCGTCGGCGGCGGAGGAGTATCACGCGATCGTATCGTCGATCTCGAACTCGCTGGATTTTCTCGAAACCGTGTCGGGACACAAATTCCATCGCACGCAGCGTGCCGAGATCTACGCCGCGCATGAAGGCTTGCACCTGCATTACGAACAGGCGCAGACGCGTTACCTCGATCGCCGCAAGCGCTGGTACAACCTGACGACGCATTTCCCGTGGGTGGGTATGCGCACGGCGCAGCTCGACGGCGCACATGTCGAGTATTTCCGCGGCATCGCCAACCCGATCGGCATCAAGGTGGGTCAGGGCATGACACGCGAGTGGCTCCAGGACCTCGTCCGAACGCTCAACCCGGACAATGAACCGGGCCGCCTGACACTGATTCATCGCTTCGGTGCCAAGGCGATCGAGGATCACTTGCCGGCGCTGATCTCAGCAGTGCGCGAACTGGGCTCGCCCGTGCTGTGGATCTGCGATCCCATGCATGGCAACACCGAGAGCACCGCGAACGGCACCAAAACGCGGCGATTCGACAACATCGTTTCCGAGCTCGAGTCGGCGTTCCGTGTCCACCAATCAATGGGAAGCTACCTCGGCGGCGTGCACCTGGAATTGACCGGTGAAAATGTCACCGAGTGTACAGGCGGCGCGAGAGGACTCACGGACGGGGATCTCGCCCGGGCCTACAAGTCGACCGTCGATCCACGACTCAACTATGAACAGGCCATGGAAGTGGCCATGCGTATCTCGGGCTTGAAGAACGGTTCGTAGGGCTTATCGGGGACATTCTGCTTTTCCGAGGCTCGTGCCGTTGATCCGGCTAAGGCCGCGGAAAAGCAGAATGTCCCCGGCGCGCTCCTACAGGGCTTGCCAGGCTTCGTCGCTAGCGATCTCGCGACTTTCTCCCGGCATCAGTCCATCGATCGACCATGGGCCAACCGAGTACCGAATCAGCCGAAGTGTGGGCAGGCCAACCGCGGCCGTCATTCGACGCACCTGGCGGTTGCGTCCTTGGGACAACGTAAGCTCGATCCAACGGTCCGGAACATTCGCACGAAAACGAATGGGTGGATTTCGCGGCCAGAGATGGGCCGGTGGCTCGATCAGCCGTGCCGACACGGCATTGGCGATGCCATCTTTGAGCGCCACCCCGGCGACCAGTTCGTTGAGCTCCGTCTCGCCGGGTATCCCTTCGACCTGGGCCCAGTAAATCTTGGCGATCTTCGATCCGGGTTGGCTGATGCGCGCCTGCAGCCGGCCGTCGTCAGTCAGGAGAATCAGCCCTTCGCTGTCAAAGTCCAAACGGCCGGCAGGGTACACACCAGGTACAGTTACGTAGTCGCCGAGGGTTGCGCGGCCCTCTTTATCGGTGAACTGGCTCAACACCTGGTACGGCTTGTTCAAGAGAATGAGCACTATTGGTAATCCCTGGTGATCTGTACAATGCTCGCCCACAGAAATCCGGCCGAGAATTCCATGAAATACGACCATATCGAAGTGCCTGCGGACGGCGCGGCTATTGTAGCCAATCCCGACAACTCCCTGATCGTTCCGGACAACCCGATTATTCCGTTTATCGAGGGAGACGGCATCGGTATCGACGTCACGCCGGTCATGCTGAACGTCGCCGAGGCGGCCGTCGAACAGGCTTATGGCGACGAACGCCACCTTCGATGGATGCGTATCTTTGCCGGCCAGCGGGCGACGGAGGTCTATGGCGATGACGTTTATCTGCCGGATGAGACGCTGGATGCGATGAAACGTTTCGTCGTTTCCATCAAAGGACCGCTGTCGACGCCAACGGGCGGCGGCATTCGCTCGCTGAATGTCGCAATACGGCAGACGCTGGATCTTTATGCCTGTGTGCGGCCGATTCGTTACTTCCCCGGTGTGGAAACGCCAATGAAGGATTCGGACCTGGTCGACATGACCGTCTTTCGGGAAAACACCGAGGACATCTATGCGGGTATCGAGTACCCGACCGGGTCGCAGGAAGTGCAAAAACTTATTCACTTTTTGCAGACGGAACTGGGTGTGACGAAGATTCGGTTCCCGGCAAGCTCAGGGATCGGCATCAAACCCGTGTCCCGCGAAGGCTCGGAGCGTCTGGTCAGAAAAGCGATTCAACATTGCATCGACCGCAACTATGGCTCCGTATCGCTGGTTCACAAAGGCAACATCATGAAGTACACGGAGGGCGCATTTTGCCACTGGGGATACGACGTGGCGCGCGCCGAGTTTGGTGCAACCGAGAAGGATGGCGGTCCGTGGCTGGCTTTCGACAATCCGGTTACAGGACGCGAAATCATTATCAAAGACGTTATTGCCGACAATTTCCTGCAGCAAATACTTCTGCGCCCGGAAGATTATGACGTTATCGCTACGTTGAATCTGAATGGTGACTACATTTCCGATGCCCTGGCCGCGCAGGTTGGCGGCATTGGCATAGCGCCCGGCGGCAACATCGGTGACGGCGTTGGCGTATTCGAGGCGACGCACGGAACCGCTCCGGGCTTCGCCGGCAAGAACCGCGTCAATCCGGGCTCACTGATCTTGTCGGCCGAAATGATGTTGCGCTACATCGGTTGGGTCGAAGCGGCCGACCTGATTATCAAGGGTGTTGCCGGCGCCATCGCGAACGGCGAGCTCACCTTTGACCTTGCGCGATTGCGAACCGCGATCCGTGCGCCCAAGCGAAAGGTGAAGACGCACGACAAGAAAGAGGTTGAGCAGGAGCTCGAAAAGCTCGTGCCCGGCGCACGCCTGGTGGGAACGAGAGGATTCGGCCGGGCAGTCATTCGCCATATGCAAGACTGAACATTGGACTCGTCGATTTTCCAAGGGGACTGTCGTGCTTGCCCGAGGCTCGCCGACTTCCTTCACGACGTCAGTGGCCGGTATCCCGACTACTACTGCGGCCCGGTTCCGCCGTTTGGCGCAGCCGATGCGCGTTTCCTGATCGTCGGGCTTGCGCCGGGGATGCATGGTGCGAATCGCACCGGGCGTCCCTTCACCGGCGATCACGCCGGCATTCTTTTGTACCAGATGCTGAACAAGTACGGCTTTAGCACGCGCGCCCATTCTGAAAGCCGCGACGACGGACTGGAGCTCAGGGGCTGCCGTATTACGAACGCGGTGAAGTGTCTGCCGCCCGACAACAAACCTGTGGGCGCCGAAATCAATACCTGCAATCGCTATCTTGAAAACGAGCTGAAGCTACTGCCGAGGGGCGCCGTCGTGATGGCGCTGGGTGGGATAGCGCATCGAGCGATCATAAAAGCACGGCAACTGCGGCAGGCAGACTTCAAATTCGGGCACGCAGCGCTGCACGAACTCGGCGAATTCCGACTGCTCGATTCCTACCATTGCAGTCGTTACAACACAAACACAGGCCGGCTAACGGAGGCGATGTTCGACGAGATATTTGTGCAGGTAAGGGCCCTCCTGGACGAGCAGACTCGTGATTGACGAAACGCCGTTCGACGAGAAGTCGTTTCTCAGAAGCCTGACGCATCGTCCTGGCGTCTACCTGATGCTCAATGCAAGGCACAAGGTCATCTACGTCGGCAAGGCCCGTGACCTCAAGAAGCGCGTTTCCAGCTACTTTCACCGTACCCAGGAGTCGCCGAAGACGGTGGCAATGATGCAGCAGGTTGCGCGCGTGGAGGTGACAGTCGCAAATACCGAGGCCGAGGCGCTGATTCTCGAGTACAGCCTGATCAAACGGCACAAGCCGCGCTATAACGTGCTGCTGCGAGACGATAAGAGCTACCCCTATATTTACGCCTCGACCGATGCCCGGTTTCCGCGGCTCAAGTTCCATCGCGGACCGCGCCGTGGCAAAGGACGCTATTTCGGGCCGTATCCCAGTACTCGGGCTGTGCGTACGACGCTCAAAGAACTCGAAAAGCTGTTTCTTATTCGAAATTGCACCGACAGTTTCTTCAGCAACCGCACGCGGCCCTGCCTGCAATATCAAATCAAGCGATGCACGGCGCCGTGCGTCGGTTTGATATCGGAGCAGCAGTACCGCGACGACATCGACGCAGCCGTCCATTTCCTGGAAGGCAGGAACAAGGCAGTCGTCGATACGTTTGTGGCGCGTATGGAGGATGCGGCGAAGTCGCAGGACTACGAGCAGGCTGCGCGGTTCCGCGATCAGATAGCCCGCCTCAAGGAAATCGAGGCGCGACAGCTGGTCAAGCGTACCGACAACAGGGACCTCGATATTCTTGGCTTCGCATCGAACGGTGCGATCCACTGCGTAACAATCCTGTTCATTCGCAACGGTACGCTAATCGGAAGTCGTGACCACTTTCCACGCCTGGCTGGTGAGACAGACCGCCAGAGAATTCTGAACGCCTTCGTCGCGCAGTATTACCTGGGCCGTGACGCTCCCGCGGAGATCATCATCGAACTCGACATCGACGACAGCGAGTTGCTGCAGCAGGCGTTGACAGAGCGGGTCGGTCACAAGGTTGTTATTCGATCACGTGTCCGTGGCGATCGCGCCCGCTGGCTCGCCATGGCGCGCACCAATGCACAGCAAGGCCTGACCCTCAAAGCCGCGAGCAATGCCACGATTCAGCGACAATTCGAGGCGCTGGCGGAGTCCCTGGGGCTCGAAGAAACGCCACAGCGACTCGAGTGTTTCGACGTCAGCCATACCTCTGGCGAGGCGACCGTCGCATCATGTGTCGTGTTTAATACGGCGGGCCCGATGAAGAGCGACTATCGGCGTTTCAACCTGAGTCCGGCGGCTGCCGGTGATGACTACGGCGCGATGCGAGAAGCGCTGCGAAGACGCTATGAACGCGTCAGGAAAGGCGAGGTGCCGATGCCGGATGTGCTGTTCGTCGACGGCGGCAAGGGGCAGCTGGCCGAGGCAATGACGGTTCTCGACGAACTTGAACTGGGCTGGATGACCGTGATAGCCGTCGCAAAGGGCAGGGCACGACGGCCCGGCGCCGAGCGCCTGTTTCGACCGGGCGACGATAAGCCGCTCGAGCTATCGGCGGACTCGCCCGCGCTGTTGCTCATTCAGCAGGTTCGAGACGAGGCGCACCGTTTTGCGATCACGGGGCACAGGCAGCGTCGTGCAAAGGCGCGAACATCATCACGGCTCGAAGAGATTCCGGGCCTCGGGCCGAAGAAGCGGCGTGAACTGCTGCGCCAGTTCGGTGGCCTGCAGGGTGTAATGGGTGCGGGTGTGGACGACCTTGTCGAAGTACGCGGTATCGGTCGCGCATTGGCGGAAACCATATACAATGACCTGCATCTCGATAAGCAATAAAGAACAGGCGGCCCTTTGAAGCTGAATCTTGCCATCATCCTGACGCTGTTCCGCATCGCGGCGATTCCAGCCGTGGTTATCTGCTTCTACAGCACGATTCCGAACGCACGCCCGATCGCTGCTGTCCTGTTTGGCATCGCCGCCGTCACGGATTTCATCGACGGCTGGGTGGCGCGGCGCTTCAATCAGACTTCGCGATTCGGGGAATTTCTTGACCCGGTTGCCGACAAGCTCATGGTGGCCATCGTGCTCGTCATGCTGGTGCAGGCCCAGTCGGGCTGGTTCGAGGACATCATCGCGATGATCATCATCGGACGCGAGATCACGATCAGCGCCCTGCGCGAGTGGATGGCGACGATTGGTGAACGCGCCAACGTCAAGGTATCCGCGGCAGGCAAGGTAAAGACCACCCTGCAGATGTTCGGTATCGCTTTCATGGTCTATAAGAATCCCCTGTTCGGTATCGACATGTACGCCGTCGGCTTCGCGTTACTGGTGCTGGCGGCCGTCATGACGATCTGGTCCATGGTTATCTATCTCAAGGCAGCGTGGCCCGCGATTTCCAGTGACCAGCCTTGAATCTTCGGGGATTGGCCCTTAGGTTTGCCTTGACAGGAGGGCGCAAGTGACTAGAATCTCGTGCCTCTGCGGGAATAGCTCAGCTGGTAGAGCGCAACCTTGCCAAGGTTGAGGTCGCGAGTTCGAACCTCGTTTCCCGCTCCAAATGACTAAGAGGGCCGCCTTCGGGCGGCCCTCTGTCATTTGCAGCAGACTCGGTTAACGCCACGTTTTTCGAATCAGCGCCGAGGCGGTTCATCGCGCAACCGACCCGCAGTGCGCTGCATTTTCCGCTCCTACGATTGGAAATCGGAACTGCTCGAGTTTCAACGCGGTCTCTTTTCGGGGCCCTTTTTCTTTGGCGTGCAGTCCGCGCACGATGCCGCTTGCTGATACCATTGTCGAAATACGAAGGTGCGAGAGGCGAATCAGCCGGTGCAAAGTGAATATTTCGATGTCGTGATCGTCGGCGCGGGATTGTCCGGCATTGGCGCGGCCTGTCGTCTCAAGCGTGACTGTCCCGGCAAGCGTTTCGTGATCCTGGAAGCCCGCGACGCGATGGGCGGTACGTGGGACCTGTTTCGCTACCCCGGTATTCGCTCGGACAGCGACATGCACACCCTGGGCTATGACTTCAAGCCCTGGCGCGAATCGAAGGCAATCGCAGACGGACCGGCGATTCTGAATTACATCCACGAGACGGCGGCCGAGCATGACATTGATCGGTATATTCGCTACGGGCAACGAATCATAAGAGCAACATGGTTGAGTGAGGACAGTTGCTGGACGCTGGAAGGTCGCCACGGCAAGAGCGATCGACGATTCGCGATTCGCTGCAATATGCTACTGATGTGTTCGGGTTACTACCGCTACGATCGTGGTCATACGCCGGAATTCAAAGGGCGCGAGCGGTTCGGCGGAGAGATCGTACATCCTCAACACTGGCCGCAGGACCTGGACTATCGCGACAAGAAAGTGGTCATGATCGGCTCTGGTGCGACAGCCGTGACCCTTCTGCCGGAGATCGCCAAGCAGGCCAGCCACGTCACGATGCTGCAGCGTTCGCCCACCTACGTCGTCTCGTGGCCGGACGTGGACTGGATCGCTAATTTTCTGCGCAGGATATTGCCCGCAAAGCTGGCCTACGCCATTACGCGCTGGAAGAACATCACGATGCAGCAGTGGACGTATCGCCGCTCTCGCGTCGCGCCGGAAAAGGTCAAAAAGCAGCTGCTGAAATGGGTGCAGAAGGAGCTTGGCCCGGACTACGACGTCGAAAAACACTTCACACCACGCTACAACCCCTGGGACCAGCGATTGTGCCTCGTGCCGAACAGCGACCTGTTCCAGGCCATTCGTGCCGGCATGGCCTCGGTCGTAACGGACAAGATCGATACGTTCACCGAAACCGGCATACGTCTGCAATCCGGTGAGGAACTCGAGGCGGATATTATCGTCACAGCGACCGGGCTCGAACTGCAGGTTCTGGGCGGTGTGCAGTTTACCGTCGACGGTACGCCCGTCGATTTTTCGAAGACGTATTCTTACAAGGGAATCATGTTCTCCGATGTGCCGAATCTTGTCTCGACCTTCGGCTATATAAACGCATCCTGGACGCTGCGGGCCGATCTCACCGCGGATTACTTCTGCCGGCTTGTGAACCACATGGATGCCGGCGGCTATCGGCAGTGCACGCCGCGCCTGCGCGCCGAGGACGAGGCCATGGAATCGCGCCCATGGCTCACGGCGTTCTCATCCGGGTACGTTCAGCGCGCCCTGCATCTGATGCCGATGCAGGGCGATCATGAGCCCTGGATCAACCCGCAGAATTACCGTGCTGACAGGAAAATGTTTCGCGAAGGCGAGATCGCCGACGGCGCGCTGGTATTCGAGTACCCGGATGCTCCGGACCATGCGGCCCTTCAGCCGCGCAAAGCGGGCTGAACCCGGAAAAAAGTCCCTATATCGCCTGGCCTAAGGATTTTCCCCTTCCGGCCGATAAGACAGATAGAACTGGGATTTTCTGTGCTGGGACTATGGAAGCAAAGATAGGGCGATACGAGGTTATTCGACGCATAGGCCGAGGCTCGCAGGGTTCGGTGTACCTTGGCCGCGATCCTACCCTGGATCGATTCGTGGCTATCAAGGTTCTTACGGCGACGGACGCGGAACTCAACATGGTGGCCGAAGACGGCACGCCGCTCGAGGCCCGCATATCCAGCAAGCTGAAGCACCCGAATATCGTACCCATATTCGATGCAGGGGAGTGCAGCCTAGGTCCGTACCTCGTTTTCGAGTATGTCGAGGGAGAACCGCTCGCGCAGGTTCTCAAGAGTAAAGGCCCCCTGTCGATCGAGGCGGCCGTGGGGCAGATCACGGCTATCCTGGACGCGCTCAGCATCGCTCACGCGGCGGAGATCCTGCACCTTGACCTTAGCCCAAGAAACATCCTCATTGACGGCGACAACGCGCCGCGGGTGATGGACTTCGGATTGGCGCAGTACGTCAGTGTGGCACGCGAGCCCAAGGAATTTGCCTCGGGCACGCTGCGATACATGGCGCCGGAGCATTTCCAGGGTGAGCCGCTGGGGCCATGGACCGACGTGTTTGCGTTGGGCAGTACGTTTTATGAGCTCGTGACCGGCCAGTTCGCCATGCAGGGCAAGGGCCTGGAGCAGATTCAATATCGAATCATGCTCGGCGAAGTGGATTTTGAGCCACTGAAGAAGATGCCGCACGGCGAAGCTTTTGCCCGCTTTCTCGCGGGCGCGTTGGAAAAATCGCGTGACGGGCGCTATGCCGATAGTTCGACCATGAACGAGGCGTTCCGGTTGTTTCTTGACGAAACGGGTCTCGAAGACCAGGCCAACGCTGATGGTTCAAGCCACAGCACAATCGATTTCTTGCTGCGACGAATGCAGCGAACCGGGGACTTCCCGGCGATATCCAGGACCCTGTCCGACATCAATCGCCTGACCGGCGACGACAAGCAGGCGAATGCCGACAAACTCGCCAATGTCATCCTGCGCGATTTTGCGCTCACCGGAAAGCTTCTGAAACTGGTGAACTCATCGTTCTACGGCACGCGCGCCTCGGAAATTACCAGTGTCTCGCAGGCCGTTGTGTTCCTCGGCGTCGAACAGGTCCGTATGACCGCAAACAGCCTCGCGTTCTTTGGTCACATGAAAAGCGATTCCGCGGTACTCAAAGATTCCATGACTAAATCCTTCATGAGCGGGCTGATCGCTCGTCACCTGGCGCAACGTGCAAAGTTGCCGGGCGCTGAAGAGGCGTTTATCGGTGGCATGTGTCAGAACCTCGGTGAGAACCTCGTCATTTTTTATTTTGGCGACGAGTACGAAGACATCGTCAAGCTTCAGAACGGTGAGGGACTTGATAAAGCGGCGGCTGCCCGCGGCGTTCTCGGCGTGGGCTATGCGGAAATCGGTGCCGCCGTTGCGAAAACCTGGAACCTGCCACGCCCGATTATCGAAGCGATTCGGGGCGTGCCCCCGGGTGCCCTTGCAGTGCCGCAGTCCGACGCAGAAAGCATGCGCGACATTGCCGTGTTCGCGAATGAACTTTGCGATCTCTTCCAGCGTTATGAAAATAACGAGATTGAATTCGCCGTGCATGACCTGCTGACCAGATTCAAACCGAGCGTGTCCCTGGAGTTCAGCTTTTGCCAGAAACTAATAGCCGCCGTGTTCGAAAAGCTGAAGCAGTTCGCACCGATTTTCGAGATCAACGTTGCAACCAATAACTATTGCCAGGCCGTGCAGTCCTGGGTCGAAACTCATGCAGCGCCTGACGAGGCAGAAGCGCCGCTGGCGCAGGGAGCGTCCAAGTAAGACGCCTGGTTTTGACGCTTAATGGCGCCCGGCTGCTGATTGAAATGTGCCAGCAGGTGAAGATACTGGAAAGCAATCCAGGCAACCGCCAGACCAATCCTGGCGTCGGTCCAGGCGAGAATCAGCTTGTCGTCCTTGCGAATCATCTGCGGATAAATTCGCACCAGGTTAGACCGGCCGACCGTCTGGGCGGGGCCGAGCGTACCCCCGATGGTCAGGCTACGGATGTTAATCGCGTTCGTGCCATGTTTGTCCTTTTCAACCCAGCTTACGACCACGGCGTGGCGATCAATCACGGCGACACCGACGTGACCTGATGCGCGGGCCGACGCTATTTCGGCGGCGCCTTTGAACGTGCGGCCTGAATTGGTCGATATGGCGGCCCTGACCACAGTCCTGTTATTGGCCGCAGAGAACCATGCGACGGCGACCAGGTCTCCGTTGGCGTCGATTGCAGGGCCGTTCACCGGGCAGCCGCCGATTACCCAACCGTCATCGGCGATGGGTGCCCCGGCTTGCCATTGATCGTCGCGGAATCGCGTGACGTAAATATCACGGACCTCTTCTACCGTGCGATCCCGGTAGACCGCGATGGGACCGGCGGCGGACAGGGCGACGTCGGTCTGGCAGCAATCGCAAACCATGCCATCGACCAGTTGTTCGCGGCGGACCTGGCCTTGCGGTCCCACCACAGCCGCTCTCAGCGTCATGCTGCTGGCTTCTGGACGATCGCTAGCCTCGGTGCCCGTCTTTCGCCCATCGAGCCACAGCAGAGCGGCTGAATCGCCCTCAGCAAATATTGATACGAAGCCATGTTCCGTGGGCGTACCGTCGGTATGAGGCCGCACCGGTTCGCTCCAGCTCGATCCTCTGTCCCATGACTGCGAAAACAGGATGTCGTAGGCGTAGGTTAATTCCGCGCTCTTGCTTAGCCAGTGGGCCGCCCAGTGTTCGTCTTCCAGGGGCGTTACCGACGGCAGGTCGGCCCAGTTAACGAACATTTCCGGATCGCTGACGACGTCCGTAGCGTCCTGCCATCTGCCGTCCTTCAATTCCGAGTATCGCAATGTCGCGCCGCTTTTTTCGCGATGCATCCAGCTCAATATAGTCGTGCCATCGGGCCCTCTTATCAGCCTTGGGCCGGTCGCATCCTTCGCTGCGGGGAGGTGTATCGGCCGTGGTTCGCCGAAGCTCGCCAGCTCGCCGCCGGTACATGCCGCAGCCGCCGTGGCGGTGACGAGGATAGCGGTGACGGTTAACAAACGCATACGGCTATTATGCGCGCAAATATTCTGCAGATGTCGGTTTTATGCAGGGCCAAATTGATTCCTCGACCGGGGGATGTATACTCCGACGCCTGCCTTGTGGAGCGGTGTCCGATACCGCTCTATTGGCACTCGGGGCTAGGTGGCAGAGTGGTTATGCAGCGGACTGCAACTCCGTGTACGCCGGTTCGATTCCGACCCTAGCCTCCATTTTCATTTTGACCATGCCCGGGTGGCGGAATTGGTAGACGCAGCGGACTTAAAATCCGCTTTCCGAAAGGAAGTGCCGGTTCGAGTCCGGCCCCGGGCACCAAGACTGCGACCCCAGGCCGCCGTCTTGGGCCGGGCCGACGCGCCGTTACGGTGGCCAGCTTGGCGTCGTAGCTTCCCCGGATCTTCGCTACACAATTCCGGCTTGGGGCGACCTCACTAAATTGATCCGAAGCTGCAAACTGTTGGCGGCGCTGCTCGATTGACTGGGTTCGAGTCCGGCTCCGGGCGCCAAGACTGCGACCCGAGGCCGCTGTCTCGAGCCGGGCCGACTTGTCGTCATAACGCCTCAGTTCTTCATCAGCCATCCGTCACACTATGCTCAGGACTGGAGCCCGAGCTTGTCGTAGAGTCAATTCTCATTCCATGGGAGGAGGCGATGAGCGAAACAACGAGAAGACCTGTGGTCGCACTTCTCTGTGCCGTCCTTCTGGCTGCCTGTACGACAACACCGCAGACGAGCCCTCAAGATGAGTTGAAGACGCTGCCGGGACGTTTTGCCGAGGAGCCGGTTGCTCAGCCACTGGCCGCGGACGAAGCCTACTTCGGGGACGGGCAGTTCTACTTGAGTTACAACAGCGAGGATGGGCTGGTTTATTCCGGAGGCAGCTGGTCCGAGAAGATTGACCT
>CAMYMR010000024.1:0-2920 GCA_947259285.1 uncultured Woeseiaceae bacterium
GGCTGTGCGCAATTTGCCGCAATGAGACCAGCGACTGGCTCGCCAAGCAGGGGCGCTATCGCGAGCACATTGTGCTGACGGAAGACTTTCCCGAAATTCGGGCCGCGGTGGATTCGTATCGGTTGCCTGAGCAAATGAGCCCGGAGCGACATTATCGACGCGTTGAGCTACTGCGATTGATACAGGTCGCGCTTGACAAGTTACCAGCCCGGTATGGCGACGTTCTGGAGTGGAAGTACGTAGAGGGACACTCGATCAAAGAAATATCGGCGCGGCTGAATATAAGTGCGGAGGCAACGCAATCTCTGCTTGCCCGCGCGAAGAGAGCTTTTGCAGATGTCTATTCGGCGCTGACGGATGGCATCGAAATAAACCACAGCGAGTTGGTGAAATCATGACTGACCTTGAGAAGGGCACGGGCATAGGGTCCGATGAGGCCCTGGAGCAATTGCTAAGCCACGCGTCGCCGCGGCCGGTACCGTCAGCGGCCGACGAGGCGGCCGTGCGCGAGGTACTGCACGCCGAGTGGCGCGCGGTCAGTGGCAGACGTCAAGCGCGCAGACGCACGCTTGGTTTCGCGCTTGCGGCCACGATACTCGTTGCTGTGTTCTCGCTGTTTAACCTGTTTCGCTTGCCCGCGGTGGACGCTGTTCAGGTGGCAACCATCGAAAAGAGCTTCGGCACGATCTATCTGCTGCAGGACTCTTCCGAGTTGCAGGAGACAAGCGCGTTATCGGACATTCAGTCCGGCCAGACTATCGTTACCGGCGATGCGGCGGGTATTGCGTTTGCCTGGGGCCAGGGCGGGTCCATGCGGATGGATGCGCAGACCCGGGTCAGGTTCGTGGACGAGGGATCCGTGTACCTTGAGTCCGGTCGCGTGTATTTCGACTCTGCTCCGTCAGCGCTGATTGGCGGCATCACGTCAGGTGACTCAAGAGGTTTCGTTGTGGCAACCGAATTCGGTGAGGTTTCGCATATCGGAACGCAGTTCATGACCGAAGTGGACGGGAGGCAGCTGCGCGTCAGCGTCAGGGAGGGACAGGTCTCGGTCGACAGTCAGCATCACAGCCATGTCGCCCTGTCCGGACAGCAGGTGACCGTTTCAGGTCGGCAGCAGCCGACTGTATTGAGCCTCAGCGCATATGCCAGAGACTGGCGTTGGGTTGGCCGAACATCGCCGCCCGCGGATGTCGATGGAAAGTCGATCTATGAGTTCCTGCAATGGGTGCATCGGGAGACAGGCCTTGAACCCCGATTTGACGGGAAGGCCGAGCAGGTCGCGCGAATAGAGCTGCTGAAAGGAACGATCGATGCTGAGCCCCTGGAAGCACTACCGAGATGGATGGCAACCACCGCGCTCGGCTACGACATCAATGAAAGCGAAGGAGTGATTTACGTCAGCGATAATCGGTAGGCACCGGACTCGAGCGTTTCTGCTATTCGCACTGCTCTGTGTCCTGATGGGTGGGTCGGCGGCGCTGGCCGACGATGGACCGGCTGTGCCTTTCGTCGGCCGCGCAGTCGCGGACGTCATTGACGAGTTTCGCGATCAGGGGCAGCCGTTTGCATACAGCACCAGTCTGGTGCGTGACAGCCTCAAGGTCACTGACGAACCATCGCCAGGCACTCCGCTCGAAATCGTGCGGCAGATCCTGGCGCCTCATGGACTGGCGGTGAAACTCGAGGCGGGCCTGTACCTCGTCGTCCGAGCCGAACGTCAGGAGGCACGGCGGCGGGCTCCCGTCGCGGTCCCTGATGATCCGCAAACCGACATCGAGACCGTGGTCGTGGCAGCCAGCCGCTATGAAATATCGCGGGAAATCTCAGCGTCGATGTCAGCCATCGACCAACGCACCATTCAGAACATGCCGGACGTCGGTGAGGACCCAATTCGCGTGACGCAGCGGTTGCCGGGCACCGCCGCCAGCGGCGCGTCCGCGGCAGCGCATTTTCGCGGCGGCGAGCAGAATGAAATAGGCATCATGTTGAACGGCCAGTGGCTGTTCGACCCGTTCCACATTCGCGACTACCAAAACATATTCAGCGCGATTGACGCCCGTGCCATCGAGGGCGTGGAAGTGTTTACCGGCGGTTTTCCGGTGCGCTATGGCGATCGCATGAGCGGCCTTATCCTCATGGACTCGCTGGATGCCGAGAAACCCAGGCACACCGAGATCGGCATTAGCGTCTTCAACACATCGGTACTGACGGCCGGCAGCCGGAATGACCGCAGCTGGCTGTTCTCGGCGCGGCGCGGCAACCTCGACCTCGTTATCGACCCGCAGTACGGACAACCATCATATTTTGACCTCTTCGGTGAATACACGTTTGCCTTGTCGGATAACACGCGATTGTCGCTCAATGCGCTGTACGCCGACGATCAGGTAAAGATCGTACTGGAAACAGATCCGGCGGAACTCGAACAGGTCGTCAGCGAAACGCGCAATGCGCAGCTTTGGCTACGTCTGGACAGCGACTGGTCGGAGTCACTGAGCAGCAGCACCGTGCTGTCGTTCGTCGATTACAGCAACCGCCGGGACGGCGTCGCGAACGATCCGGAAAAGATGATCGCCGCGGCGCTGGACAACCGCGACGTGAGCCAGTTCGGCCTTCGCCAGGACTGGGTCTGGAAGCCATCGTCGCGTCACCGCATGCGGTGGGGGATACACGCGGCTTATGGCGAGGCAGACTACGTCTACGACGGATCCGCGGTGTACTTTGGTCTGCAGGCGGCCTATCAGAATCGGCCGGATGCCGTAAGTCGGTCCGTTTCTGCAACCCCGAAAGGCGGCAGCTATGCGATGTATCTTTCGGACCGGTGGCGACTAACATCGCGCGCCGTGGTCGAATGGGGTCTGCGCTGGGATGACCAGACGTACACCGACCTGAGCTCGGACTCGCAGTTGAGCCCACGGCT
>CAMYMR010000024.1:2934-57626 GCA_947259285.1 uncultured Woeseiaceae bacterium
CGGCATTTCCAACTACTGGCCGGCGCAGCGTGCCGACCACGTTATCGCCGGCATCAAGTACCTCACCGGCAACGATACATCCATCAGGCTCGAGGCGTTTCAGAAGTCGATTCGGGATGTGCGGCCGCGTTTCGAGAATCTCTACGATCCGCTTGGACTGATGCCCGAACTTCAGGCGGATCGCGTACGGCTGGATCCGTCGAAAGCCACGGCGAAAGGGCTGGAGCTATCCGCGGATCGCACAACTGGTGCCTGGAACTGGTGGGCATCATATACCTGGTCCAAGGTCACCGATCGTATCGACGATCGCGACGTGCCGCGAAGCTGGGATCAGCGCCATGCCGCGCAGGGCGGCTTCGCCTGGCATAACGAGGTCTGGAACTTCTCCGTGGCGGCGAGCGTGCACACGGGATGGCCGAAAACCAGCTTATCGCTGGTCGAGGCCGGACTTGATTCCGATGGGGAGCCTGTTTTCGACGCGGTACCGGGGCCACGGAACCAGTCGCGGCACCCGACGTTTTCCAGCGTGGATGCGCGCCTGAGCCGCAGATTCAAAGTACCTCGGGGTTCGCTGCTCGCGTTCATTGAGATATCCAACCTCTTCAATCGCAAGAACGTCTGCTGTCTCGACTGGGACCTGGAGGAGGACGCCGCCGGCAACGAGACGCTGGAATTCAGCGAGGACTACTGGCTGCCGCTGCTTCCGGCTATCGGCGTGCTGTGGGAGTTCTAGAGCCACTACGACGAGGCCACAGTGCGCCAGTTGTCGATCGCGTGCCTGTAAATTCGCAGGTGTCTTGCCGCGTCAGCATCACCTTGATAAATGAAGCCCGCCGCCCGCCGATAAACGGACTTGGCGAGCGGTCCATTAGCCGACGCGCCGCCATCATGCGTCAGTACAAACGGTATGGAACGGGTCAGCGTTAGTAGCAGGCCCGCCTGGCCGTCCAGCGCGTCGTGAATGTGAACGATGTCGACGACGGGCATCAGGCACGATGCAGTGATGGCTGAACGGACGACGGGCCCCACCGCGACGTTTTCGACGAGATCGAGTCGCTTCGCGAGTTCGACGTTTCTGACGAGCACATGCTGTTGTACGCCGATTTCCTGCAAGGCCTCGATCAGTTTGACGAAATACTCACCAGCGCCATTAAAAGATTTTGCGAGGTTGATGTGCCCAATGTACATGCGATTTGAAAACGGCACACTTTTTGCGGCGTCGCCCGTATCTCCTGCCCATAACAGTCCTACCAGTCTTTCAGACGGTATTGCCCGGGCAAATCGGTCGATCGGGAAAAATCGGCTCGTCATGTTTGCCATTAATCTGACGCTGGCAAATCACGACATCAATGATCTATGAATCAGCCGACGTCTAGCGGACCCGCATTATCGGGCTCTGGACTTTTTAAGGAATATCCACGTCAGCTGCAGCTCCGACGCGATCACGACAATCAGAACGCCGTGCACGAACCAGGGCACGTCGCCCCAGATGATCAGCACCGGTAGCAGAGCGAAGAACAACGCCATAGCGGTGCGCCCGAACAGCAGGTGTGGAACGCCGAAACGCTGGTGCCGCAGTCGGACGTAGTTCACGTAAGCCTCGAGCAACACAATAATCGGGACGTACGGCAGCCAGTATTTCTGCAACAGGCCGGGGATCAACAGCCAGATCCAGAGTATTGTGAAAATTGTAAGGATCCGGTCTGCGACGCCATCCAGATCGAAATCCGTCTTCGGTGGCGCCGCGCGGCGCGCGAACATTCCGTCGAGCAAATCCGTAAGTGCCGCGGCAATGTAAAGGCCGAATACCCACCACTTCAGGTCGTAGAGCGCCAGCGCGGTAATGGGCACAACGCTGAACATACGCGTCCAGGTAAGCGCATCGGCAATCGTCCTGGCGGTATTCTTGTTCATCGTAGGCCCTTGATGAGCTTGCCGTTTTCGTGGCGCGATACGCAGCGTCGCCGGTCGTGGAATGCTAGCCGATGTTTTTCTCGTAGACGGGCAGGTCATCCGCGATACGAAGCCACGGCTGCTTGTCTTCGGTCCATATATGGGCGCGTGGCGCCGGCGCGGAGGGCTCGTCGAAGGTGTTCAACGTGATATCGATGTCATTGGGACGTTTCTCGTTCTCGTAGGTAATCGATGAACCACAGTTACTGCATAGGCCACGGGTAACGCCAGGAGAGGAGCGATAGTAATGGACTTCGCCCTGCGTTACGGAAAATGTGTCGCGCTCGTAGGTTGCCCACGCTACCAGCGGCGCGCCCGCGGCACGTTGGCAGCTCTCGCAGTAGCAAAAGCAGGCGAATTTTTCGGGACCGCGCACGACAAAGCTGATGCGCCCGCAGAAGCATCGGCCCGTTATTGCGGATTCACTCATGCGTTGCTCCCGGAAGGCGTCACTAAGCGTCTAAGAATTCTACGCGGCCCGTCTCGATCGAGTACTCCGCGCCGATGATCGTCAGACTGCCCTCGTCAATCAGTTTTTCGAGTATGCGCGAGCCGTCGGCCAGTTTCTCGACGGACGCCCGTATATTGGCGCGCACTGCGGCGGCCGTGAGCGTCTCTTCGTCGCTGTCGCGATGCAGGTCGAGAATTGGTTCAACAGACGGCCTTACCCGGTCGACGATCGCACGCAGGTTTGGCGACCGCACCGTCTGCTCGAGTGCAAGTTCCTTGAGGGCGGCCGTGACGGCGCCGCAGTTGGAGTGGCCAAGAACGACGACGAGCTGTGTTCCAAATTGACTGGCAGCAAACTCGATGCTGCCGATCTGCGACGGGGCGACGACGTTGCCGGCGACGCGAATCACGAAAAGATCGCCGAAGCCCTGATCAAAAACCAGTTCGACCGGAACCCGTGAATCGGAACAGGCGAGGATTATGGCGATAGGGCTCTGTCCGCCGGACATGCCGACCTGGTGGACTCGTCGCGCCAACGATTCGGCGCCAATCTCGCCGGCGGCAAAGCGACGGTTGCCTTCACGCAGTCGTTGTAGGGCGTCTGTAGCCGAAGTCATGGTTGCAGAGTATCTGGCAGGTACCCGCCCGCTGCAAGACTATTCATTCGATCACCAGCGATGCAGGAATACCGGCGTGCCAGCCGAAAAGAAACTTTGCTCCTTGGCAAGCTCGACGTAGCCGTCTGTCGCCGACAAGGCAGTGAAGTCGCCCGAGGTATTGGTCTTGACCGGAATCGCGAGAACCTGTCCCGCGGCGTTGGACAGCACGCGCACCGGTTGAAAGCAGGTAAGGTCAGGTTCGAAGCGTACGTCTGCGCCAAGCGATGCAAACTCGGGTAGGGGCATCGTCAGTCCGGATGCCGCATCGAGCGCTGGAATCACATAGTGGCGACAGCAAACCAGCGCCGATACAGGGTTGCCTGGCAGTGCGAAAACAGCCTGGCCTTGCGGGCCGGTGCCGAACCAGAGCGGTTTACCAGGTCGCTGGCTGACTTTGTGGAACACGACGTTTACACCGAGTTCGGCGAGCACGGCGGGTACATAGTCGGCTTTGCCCATCGAAACGCCGCCGCTCAGTATCACGACGTCAGCGGCGTCGAGATGCCTGCCGATACGTTCACGCAATACCTCGAGATCGTCGACGAGATGTTCGTGGTCGCCGTCCGCGTAACCGTGCGCATCAAGCATGGCCTGAATGGCCGGTCCGTTCGAAAGGCGGATCTGATGAGGCGCGATCGATCGGCCCGCCGGCACGAGTTCGTTACCGGTCGAGATGACCCGAATCACCGGCTTCCGCGTTGTCTCGATCTCCGTGAGTCCGGCGGAGGCAATGATCGCGATGTCCAGCGGCGTAATACGTTCGCCTGGCGTCAGAAGTTCACTACCGATCGCGTGGTCGGACGCCCGGGCGTGAATAAACTGGCCAGATTCGGCAGAGTAGTCCTCGTCGATCACGGCGAGGCCATCCTCAACAGAAATCCGTTCGACGGGAACGATGCAGTCCGAATTCCGCGGCAGGGAGGCGCCGGTCATGATTTCGATGCACTCGCCGGATTGCAGTGTGAGCGCCTCATCGCCGGCAGCCTGCATCGCCTGGATCGGAAATCGTCGAACACCTTTTTCGAAGTCCGCGAAGCGGAGCGCGATGCCGTCCATCATCACGCGGTCAAAGGGCGGCTGGTCTCTTTCTGCGCGAACGGTCTGCCGCAGAATTCGACCGTTGGCCGCGGCGACCGGCGTCTTCTCGGGCGCAAACGTCTGCATTGACGACAGGACTGACTCGCGCGCCTCGGCCGTTGTCAGCACCTGCTGCTATTCCTCTCGCGCAATGGCGCGATGACCGATGTCGCGCCGACAGTACATGCCGTCCCAATCGATCTTGCCGACCGCATCGTAGGCAGCGTCTGCCGCATCTCGCACCGTCTCGCCCAGTCCGACCACGCAAAGTACGCGGCCACCGCTCGTAATTACGGTGTCGCCCTCGAACGTCGTGCCCGCATGAAAGACTTTTTGCGTGTCGCTGTCGGCACGCTCGAGGCCCGAGATCGCCGCGCCTTTTGCGTAGCTGGCGGGGTATCCGCCGGCCGCCAGCACCACGCCAAGGGCAGCGCGAGGGTCCCAGTCGGCACGTTGCGCGCTGAGCGATCCTGTCAGCGTTGCCGAACAGATCTCTACAAGATCGGATTGAAGCCTCGCCAATATCGGTTGTGTTTCAGGATCGCCGAGGCGGCAGTTGAATTCAATGACCTTGGGCGTGCCGTCCGGCATGATCATCAGTCCGGCATACAGGAAACCCAGGTACGGACTGCCGTCCGCCCTCATTCCGTCGAGCGTGGGTCGCACGACCTGATCCAGGATTTGTTGCTCGATCTCGGGCGTGACAACCGGTGCCGGTGAATAGGCGCCCATGCCACCCGTGTTCGGCCCAACGTCGCCCTCGTCACGCGCCTTGTGGTCCTGTGAGGTCGCGAGCGGCAGGATGCTGTCGCCGTCCGTGATGATGATGAAACTCGCTTCTTCGCCATCCAGGTATTCCTCGACGACGATACGCGCCCCGGCGTCGCCGAAGCTGCCGCCCGACAGCATGTCCGTTGCAGCCTGTTCCGCCTCGTTCAGATCCATGGCGACGATCACGCCTTTGCCGGCCGCCAGGCCGTCGGCTTTGATGACGATCGGCGCGCCCTGCTCGCGAATATAGTCGAGCGCGGGTTCGAGTTCCGTGAAATTCTGATAGGACGCTGTCGGAATGTTATGGCGCTTAAGGAAGTCCTTGGTAAACGCTTTCGAGCCTTCCAGTCGTGCTGCCGCGGCCGTGGGGCCGAAGCACGGTAATCCGAGCGCCCGGAAACGGTCGACAATACCCGCAACCAACGGTGCTTCGGGGCCGACGATGGTCAGGCCAATGTCTTCTTCTGCCGCAAGTTGAGCCAGCCCCTCGATGTCATCAGACGAAATCCCGACATTGCGGACCGACTTTTCCCGAGCCGTGCCGGCGTTGCCCGGCGCGACCAACACGTCCGACACCGCGGGCGACTGTGCACATTTCCAGGCCAGCGCATGCTCGCGTCCGCCAGAACCGATAACGAGGACTTTCATTAGTGACGGAAATGACGCATGCCGGTGAAGACCATGGCGAGGTCGTGCTCGTTCGCGGCCTGGATGACCTCGTCGTCGCGCATCGAGCCCCCTGGCTGGATGATGGCGGAAATACCGTATTCAGCGGCGGCATCAATGCCGTCACGGAACGGGAAGAACGCGTCCGATGCCATGACCGACCCCTTGACCTCGAGGTTTTCGTCGCTGGCCTTGATCGCGGCAATCCGGGTGCTATAGACGCGACTCATCTGGCCGGCACCCACGCCAATGGTCATGTTGTCCCTGCAAAAAATAATCGCGTTTGACTTGACGTACTTGACCACGGTCCAGGCGAATAACATGTCCTTTATCTGCTCAGCGGTGGGCGCCCTGTCGGTAACGACCTTGAGATCGTCCGCCGTAATCCTGCCAATGTCGCTGTTCTGCACCAGCAGTCCACCGGAGACTTTCTTGAAATCGAATCCAGCGCTCGTCGACTCGGCCCCATCACCGGTTTCGAGCAGTCGTACGTTCTTCTTGTGCCCAATAATCGCCAGCGCCTCCGCGGCGAAAGAGGGTGCGACGATCACTTCGACAAACTGACGATCGACAATCGCCCCTGCCGTTTTGGCGTCGAGCGGGCGGTTGAAGGCGATAATACCGCCGAACGCAGATGTCGGGTCCGTCTTGAAGGCCTTGTCGTAGGCGTCGAGGATGTCGTCGGCGACGGCAACGCCGCAGGGGTTCGCGTGTTTGACAATCACGCAGGCCGGATCGTGAAACTGTTTGACACAGTCAAGCGCCGCGTCGCTATCCGCGATGTTGTTGTAAGACAGTGCCTTCCCCTGCAACTGCTTCGCGGTGGCGAGGGAACCAGCCGGTGCCCGCTGATCGATGTAGAAAGCCGCATCCTGGTGCGGATTCTCGCCGTAGCGCAGCCGTTCCGACAGGCCGCCCGAATACAGGAAACGTTCACCGAGCACATCATCGTCCAGGGACTGCGACAGGTACCGGGTGATGGCGGCGTCATAGCTTGCGGTATGCGCATACGCCTTGGCCGCGAGGCGCCGCCGCCGTTCCAGCGAGAGTTCGTCGTTCTTGAGATCGGCCAGCACGGCATCGTAGTCGTCCGGGCTTATGATAACCGCGACTCCATCGTGGTTCTTCGATGCGGCGCGGATCATTGCGGGTCCGCCGATGTCGATATTCTCGATAGCCTCTTCGATCGTCGCATCGTCACGCGCGATAGTCTGCTCGAATGGATACAGATTGACGACCAGCAGGTCGATCGGCTCGATGCCATGTGTGTCCATCACGGCTTCGTCCTGCCCACGGCGACCCAGTAATCCGCCATGAATGACGGGGTGCAGCGTTTTCACCCGTCCGCCCATGATTTCCGGAAAGCCCGTCTTTTCCGATACTTCGATAATATTGAGACCCGCCTCTCTTAGCTGGCGGCAGGTGCCACCGGTCGACAGTACTTCGACGCCGAGTTCGGCGAGGCCCGTCACAAAAGGAATCAATCCGCGCTTGTCAGAGACACTGACGAGCGCGCGTCTTACGTTGAACATGGATACACCTGGTCGAATTGGGAGGTGCCGAATCAGCGCCTATTTAATAAGCAAATACGTCTTGAGTTTCTTTCGCAAGGTACCTCGGTTGATGCCGAGAATGCCGGCAGCCTGGCTCTGGTTGCCTCGCGTGTAATCCATGACGGCCTTGAACAGGGGCCGTTCGACCTCGCCGATAACAAGATCGTACAGCTCGCCCGGCCGATCGCCGTTCAGTGTCCTGAAATACTGATCGAGCGCGTCTTCGGTATGTTTGCAGAGCGGTTTCTTGCTTTTCTTGGACGTAAGTTCCGTCTTCTCTTTCTTGTGTTGCGCCACGTTGCTTAGTTCCTGAAGAATTCCTTCGTCAATCTGATTTGTTCCGAAGCACGTTCGACACGCACAACCCGATGACGAAATTCGTCGGCGTTATCCAGGCTATTGCAGTACCAGGTCAAATGCTTGCGGGCCACTCGGACGCCAGTCAAATCCCCATAAAACTGGTGAAGATCATTCAAGTGGCCGATCATGATATCACGCAATTCATTTTTTTCTAGTTGCGTATTTTCCGAAGCCGCGTTCGTTATCTGAGAGAGTTCGCGAAAGATCCAGGGGCGTCCTTGCGCGCCTCGTCCGATCATCAATCCGTCTGCCCCAGTTACGCGCAATACTTCAAGCGACTTCTCTGAAGTGCTGATATCTCCATTTGCTATAACCGGTATCGAGACGGCCTGCTTGACGGCGGCGATCGTTTCGTACTCGGCCTCGCCCTGGTAGCGGCATGCGCGCGTTCGTCCGTGAATGGCGAGAGCCTGGACCCCCGAGGCTTCGGCAATGCGGGCGATGTTGACGGCGTTGCGGTGCTCCTTGTCCCAGCCGGTGCGGTACTTCAGGGTAACAGGAACCTCCACCGCCCCAACGACGGCGTCAAGTATCGCAGCGACCCGTCTTTCGTCCTTTAGCAGCGCCGAACCGGCGAGTTTCTTCAATACCTTCTTTGCCGGACAGCCCATGTTGATGTCAATAATCTGCGCCCCGCGTTCCACGCAGGCGACGGCCGCGAGCGCGAGTTGCTCAGGCTCGGAGCCAGCTATTTGCACGGCAACGGGCTCCGCGTCGAGGTCAAGGTCCAGTCGATGGCGCGACTTGGGCGTCTTCCAGAGGCTTATGTCGGCCGTTGTCATCTCGGAGGTCGTCATGCCCGCACCGAACCGCCGGCAAAGACGCCGAAAAGGCGCGTCGGTCACGCCGGCCATGGGCGCCAGCACGAACGGGCTGGGAAGCTCGTAAGGACCAATTGTCAATGGATTCATTTGAAGTCGGGAATATGGCAGCGCAAGTATGCGTCCGGCAGCCGATAGCATGCCTGCAGTTTGTATCCGGTCGCCGCCTCGGACGGCCCCTCGATCGACATGACGGCGGTGAAGTTGTTGCCGGGCAATACCAGCGTGCGAGAGTCAAGATCATCGCTCAGATACTCGCCGGGATCGAGCGTCTTGTTGCCAATGGTTTCTTCGAAGCGGTCAGTCAGCGTGACGTTGATCAAGGGGTAGGGCAGCGGCTTGCCGGACGTATTGCCAATTCGCGAAATAATGGTCAAGCGATTGGCGGCGTCGTCGAACGCGTCGCGTCTTGCTTCGAAGCGCCAGCCGGTTACGTCCCACGTCGGGGACAGGGGCTTGCCGATCGCTCGATAGACCGGTCCGATGACGTCATTGAACGCCGGGATGGTAGCAAGCGCTTCGCGAGACTGATGTACGCCCTGGACAAGAAGCATCGCGGCGAGCGCGACAGCTGCCGCTATCATGCGGCGGTTTCTGCGGCTCCCGGATGTCGGCTTTTTGTCATCACTGACTGCTTTCGCCTGCTCGGCGAGCGCCCGGGCCTCCGCGATGTCGGCTTCGCGCTTCTCCTGATCCAGGGCCGAGCGAACGAACTCTCCCTCCATCACTATGGACTCGAAGCCTGCGGATTCGTCTTCGGCTATCGCGGGCTTAATCTTTTCCGACACCGCCGCGCTCTCGACGCGCTCCCCCGGAATGACCATGGTCGAGGAGAATCCGTCTTCATCTTCGACAGCGACACTCAAGAGTTCCTGGTCGATCAGCAGATTGAGCGTTTGTTCTTCCTCCGATTGCGGTAGCACGATATGGTCAGCGTCGGCGCTGGCGGAGAGCTTGTCTTCGGCGTCATCGTCAAGCGGGCCTTCGATTTCAGCCGCCTCAATGGCGGCTTCTCCGAAGAAATCCTTGTCGAACACGTCGGACTGTTCCCCGAGTTCCGCCATGGCATTTTCGACGGCACCGAATTCCAGCGGCGCATGCTCGTCGTCGTCATCACTCGCGTCCGCATCGTCGTCGTCGAGGTCACGAATAACGGTATCGGCGTCCTCATCCGGCGCCGCGTCTTCATCATCCGCCTCGCTCGGGGCATCCAGCGGCACTGCCTCACCGTTTTCGCCTCCGAACTCAAGTTCGGGCCTCTCGCCGGTCTGGTCCTCATCGTCCAGGTCGGCCGCCTCGGTCTCGGCCTCAAGCGCCTCGTCCGTTTCGTCGTCGAGATGCAGATGCGGTGCCGCGCCGGTCGGGTCTTCAACGTCGAGGTCGCCCGCCTCTGCTTCGGCCTCAAGCGCCTCACCGGTTTCGTCGTCGAGTTGCAGATGCGGTGCCGCGCCGGTCGGGTCCTCATCGTCGAGGTCGGCCGCCTCGGCTTCGGCCTCAAGCGCCTCACCGGTTTCGTCGTCGAGTTGCAGATGCGGTGCCGCGCCGGTCTGGTCTTCATCGTCGAGGTCGGCCGCCTCTGCTTCGGCCTCAAGCGCCTCACCGGTTTCGTCGTCGAGTTGCAGATGCGGTGCCGCGCCGGTCTGGTCTTCATCGTCCAGGCCGGCCACCAGGCTCGCCGCCGGTTCGCCGTCGACGGTCTCTCCGGATTCGGTTTCCTCAATAGCAGCCAGCTCGGCATCGAGAGGTGGCACGTAGGGTTCCAGCGGTTCCGCGAACTCGTCGAGAATATCGGCCCACTCGTCGGGTTCGCCCAGCGCGACATCAACCGGCCTCTCATCCGTGTCTGAGGCCAATTCGTCTGCAGAGTCGTTCTCGTCCGTCGCGGCATCGTCGGATTCGCCGGGTTCCGGCGACTCCGGCAGGTACGAAGCTGCGTCATCAAGGTTGAATTCATCCGGCAGCGGCGTGTTGTCGTCGAAGCGCAGCTCGTCGACTGGCGTTTGTGCAGGAGCATTCGCGGACTCTTCGAAGATCTCGCTCGCGTCTATGTCGTTTGGCGTTTTTGTCAGGAACTGATCGACCGGCGTCGGCGACTCGTCGAGCAGCTCGTCGACGACATAGTCGTTTTCGCCGGCGCCAGGACCCTCCGAATCGTCGCCTGACTCTGTCGCTTCGTCGATATCCAGCACGCGCCACTCGACGCCGGTATCCTCGATGCGAATATCCGAGCCCGCGAGGTCATCGAGCGTCTTGAGAAGTGCCGCGCTCTGTTCGGCAGAAATGGACTGCGGCACGCTCTCGTCCGATTCCACCGGTTCAGGCGTGAGTTCCGGAACCGGCACCTCGGATTCCTTGCTGGCGGGCGTTTCGGGCATTGCCTCGGAGAGATACTCGAGCGCATTGAATGCACAGCCGCAGCCGCCACAACGTACTTTGCCGGCGGCCTGTTTCAGGACCCCCGCGGTTACCCGAAACGCCGTACTGCAGTCAGGGCATTGCGTGTACATTGCTAGAACCTATCCCAGCATTCCCCGTGAGCCGCATTTCGCGTCCACGGGGCCGTCGGCGAGGCGAGAGCCGCGCCGCATGTCGGTGATCATTCGCAAGGCGAGCAACGACGTCCGACGGTGCCGTGGGGCTAAGCGAGCGCTTGCGCGACCAACGAGGCGTAGCCGAGAGGGCCGAAGGCCCGCTAAACCGTTACCGGCAGCGCCGTTGCGGGCGGTCTGCTGCGTTTCTCGTCGTTCAGGTGGAATAACCACATTTCTCTCCTCGTGCCTTGCATCCCATTCCTGCTCTCGAAACGCCGGTTCGTCGAACGCGATCCAAGCCTCGTAAGCTTCCATGACAGCGGCTGCCTGTTCACATAATACGCCGGATAAAGCAAGCATACCGCCGCCTGCAACGGTTGATGTGATGGACTCGGCATACTGAACAAGTGGTCCGGCGAGGATATTGGCCACTACGACGTCGAACACTCCCGAAATTTGGTCCGCGCTATCGACCACGCACAGGTGCTCCCGGACACCATTCGTAATCGCGTTCTGCCGAGTCGCCAGGACCGCCTGGGGATCGATGTCCATCGCCATCGCGTTGCGGCATCCAAGTCTGAGCGCCGCGATAGCGAGCACCCCGGATCCGCACCCATAATCCAGCAGCGTCTTGTCCGACAATGCCAGCGAGTCCAGCCATTCCAGGCAAAGCGCGGTCGTCGCATGGGTACCGGTACCGAACGCCAGCCCAGGATCCATCTGAACAATCACAGCGTCGTCGGCCGCGACCTCGCCGTGGCTCGGACTTATCCACAGGCGCTCGCCGAAACGCATTGGCCCGAAGTCTTTCAGCCATTCTCTCTCCCAGGCGCGATCAGCAAGCCGTTGCCGCCGGTGAGGGGGCAGCCGGGTGAGCGTGAGCGTGGTGATCAAATCCAGTTCGAGTTCATCCAGGTTCGCGTCGGCCGAGAAAAGGCCGGTTATCCGCGTGTCGGCCCAGAGCGGTGTCTCTCCAGGGTCCGGTTCCAGCACCGGGTTGTCACCGGCGTCGCTTAGCGTTACTGACCAGGCACCGTGGCGATTGAAGATAGATTCTACGGCAGCCGGATTCAGCGTGCCCAGGTTCATGACGAATTGCTGCCAATCCACCGCAGTGTTGCCCCCGGTCAAACGAGGCCGAGACGCTTCTCGAGATAATGAATGTCCGTGCCGCCTTTCTGGAAGGCGGCGTGTTGGAAAATCTCCTGGTGCAATGGAATGTTGGTCTTGATGCCTTCAATGACAATCTCATTCAGCGCGCTTCGCATACGGGCAAACGCTGCGTCACGACTCGCACCGTGGGCGATGAGCTTGCCGATCATAGAGTCATAGTAAGGCGGTACCTTGTAGCCACTGTAAATATGGCTCTCTACGCGCACCCCGGGACCACCCGGTGAGTGCCACAAGGTGACCAGGCCTGGTGACGGCATGAAGTTTTTCGGATCCTCGGCGTTGATTCGGCACTCGATCGCATGTCCCTGGATCCGGATATCATCCTGTTCGAACTGCAGCGGTTCGCCGTTGGCGATTCGAAGCTGTTCGCGAACAATATCGACACCGGTAATCATCTCGGTAACCGGATGTTCGACCTGCAGTCGGGTGTTCATTTCGATGAAGTAGAACTCGTTGTTTTCATATAGAAACTCGAAGGTACCTGCGCTGCGGTAGCCTATTTCCCTGCAGGCATTGACGCAGCGCTCGCCGATTCTATTTCGCTGTTCTTCGGTGATGCCAGGGGCCGGCGCTTCCTCGATGACCTTCTGATGGCGCCGCTGCATGGAGCAATCGCGTTCACCGAGGTGTATCGCGTTGCCGTGCGTATCCGCGATAACCTGGAACTCGACGTGCCTTGGGGCCTCGAGGAACTTTTCCATGTACACCACGTCGTTACTGAATGCGGCACGTGCTTCGGCTTTGGTAACCGTTATTGCGGCCGTCAGCGATGCCTCGGAATGCACAACGCGCATGCCGCGCCCACCGCCGCCGCCCGACGCCTTAATAATAATCGGGTATCCGATGTCCCGCGCCAGTCGTATATTCTCATCGGGATCGTCGCCGAGCGGGCCGTCCGAGCCGGGCACGCAGGGCACGCCAGCCGCTTTCATGGCTTTGATCGCGGAAACCTTGTCGCCCATCAGCCGAATCGAATCAGCTTTAGGCCCGACGAACGTAAAGCCGCTCGACTCAACGCGTTCCGCGAAATCCGCGTTCTCGGATAGAAACCCGTACCCCGGATGTATGCCGGTTGCGTCGGTGACCTCCGCCGCGCTGATGATCGCCGGCATGTTGAGGTAACTCTCAGTTGACGCAGCCGGTCCGATACAGACCGTCTCGTCGGCGAGCAACACGTGCTTCAGGTTGGTATCCGCAGTCGAGTACACGGCAACCGTCTTGATGTCCATCTCACGACAAGCCCTGAGTATGCGCAACGCTATCTCGCCGCGATTGGCAATGACAATTTTATCCAGCATGTCCGCGTAGCCTGCTAGTCGCCGTGGCGCTGATCGATAACGAACAGCGTCTGGCCGAACTCGACCGGCTCACCGTTCTGAACCCGAATCGACTTGATGACGCCCGACACATCGGTTTCGATCTGGTTCATCATCTTCATCGCCTCGATGATACAAAGCGTATCGCCTTCACTGACACGGTCACCGACCTGGACGTATGGCGCCGCACCCGGCGACGACGCTGCGTAGTACGTTCCGACCATTGGAGACGTCACCTCGTAGCCGTCCTCCTCGGCTTCAGCAGGCGCCGCGGCTTGAGCCGGTGTTGTGGCCGGCGGTGGCGATGATGCGGCCGGCGCAGTCATTACCGCGGCCTGTGGGGCAGGGGCCGGGGCTGGAGCAGGGGCGTGTTGCGAGTAACGACTGATTCTCACCGACTCCTCTCCCTCGGTAATCTCTATCTCGGCGATACCGGATTCGTCCAGAAGCTCGATTAGTTTTTTTACTTTTCTGATATCCATTCTTTAATCTCCGGCATTGGCAACGTGATGGCTGGCTGCCCGCAAAGCCAGTTCGTAACCGTAAGCCCCAAACCCAAAGAGACAGCTATTCGCGATGTCGCTGAAGTAGCTGTTTTGCCGAAACTCCTCCCGAGCAAACGTATTGCTGAGGTGAATTTCAATAAACGGAATCCGAACCGCAAGCAAGGCGTCGCGCAGCGCAACGCTCGTGTGTGTGAAGCCACCGGGGTTCAGAATGATGAAGTCCACGCCATCGAGGGCTGCTTGCTGCACCCGGTCAATCAGTTCGTGCTCAGCATTGCTCTGAAAGCAATGGAGTTCGTGTCCCAGGTCACGGGCGAGCCTGACCGATTGCGCTTCGATGTCGGAAAGACGCGTCGCCCCGTAGACGTCCGGCTCGCGCGTACCCAGGAGATTCAGATTGGGACCATTGATGAGCAAAAAGACAGACATTGCGCGAATTTCTCAGCGAGATAGCCGAAGATGGCCGCAATTCTAACCTTTTTTTCAGATATTAGTGCAACTTTCGTTGCGTCGAACCTTCCAGGCGGCGGCCCGGGCCTGGCCTACAGCGCATTCAACTCGCTTCGGGCCATATCCTTGTCGATTTCGGCGCGGTCAAGCCGGGTCATCACGTCGACAACCGCATCGAGATGTTCCTGATGCAATTCGCCGATGTAGGCGCTGAGGTATTCGCCGTCGGAGGCAACAAACATCGTAAACGGCATACCGATGAACTCGATTCCGGAGGACTCTGCTACCGCCATCGCGTCCTGCTCGCCGACCAGCACCGGGTAGTTGAACTCTGCCGACTCGGCGTATTCGGCAACTGCCTCCGGAAAGTCGACGGCAATGCCGATCACCTCGAAGCCGTTGCCGGAATGCTCGGCCTGGAAGGTCTTGAGCAGGGGAATCTCGCGTCGGCATGGCGCGCACCAGGTGGCCCAGAAATTGACGAGCCGGTTCCTGCCCTGCCATTCCGAGAAGCTGCGTTGTCGCCCCGAGATATCCGGGAGCGTGAACTCGGGATAGGTCACGGTGTCGAGGACCCTCGGTGCGCTGGCTTCCGCCAAAACTGACGACTCGGGCGGTGACGCTGTCTCAACGGCAACCGGAAAGCGGGCCGCATAGAACAATGCGCCGCAAAGCAAGGCAACCAGGCCGGTTGCAAATATCAACATCACTCGGGACACGAATCGCCTTCGCTTAAGGTTGTATCTGCGCGCTGATGGAGGTCGATCCGCCAAGCGCGTCCTGCAGGTGCTCTACAAATTCATCGGCCGGCATGTATCCGACGACTTCGTAACCGTACCGCTGCTCGCCGTCAACACCGAAGAAGATAATGGTTGGCGGTCCAAACACGCCAAAGCGGGCAAGTAACGCCTGATCCGCCTCGTCGTTATCCGTCACGTCGGCCTGGAGCCAAACCGTGTTGGACAATGCGGCTTGTACGGCATCGTCGGTAAACGTATAGGCCTCCATTTCTTTGCAGGATACACACCAGTCTGCGTAGAAATCCAGGAAGGCGGATTTACCGTCGTCTCTGGCGGCCGCCAGCTCGCGATCCAGGTCGGCTACCGTCTTGACTCGTTGGAACGGCAGCGCATGCGCTTCTTCGACGACCAGGGATCCACCACCGAAACTGATGCTGGCGAGCGGCTTTAACGGATTGCTGCCCCCTGTCAGTCCGCCCAGTAAGAGTATGATGCCGTAAAGCGTGGCGAGAAAGCCGAAGCCCTTGCCCAGCTTCTGCGCGACAGCAGAATCGCTGTTCAAGGTAGTAAGGCCGCCCATGAAGACGCCCGCCATGAAAATCAAAATCGCCCAGAGCAGCATCGTCACATTGCCGGGCAGGATCCTCGACAACATCCAGATCGCGAGTCCCAGCATCATGAAGCCGAACGCGTTCTTCACTGCCACCATCCAGGGACCCGCTTTCGGCAGCAGTTTGCCCTGAGCGGCGCCAACCAGCAGCAGCGGTGCGCCCATGCCAAGGCTCATCGCGAACAATGCGCTGCCGCTGCGCAGCATATCGCCGGTCTGCGCCATAACCGTTAGCGCCGCGATTAATGCGGGCGCAACGCAGGCCGTGACAATCAGCGACGACAGTGCGCCCATCACGAAGGCGCCGATCATGGTGCCGCTTTTCTGGTTTCCGCTGGCGCCGGCCAGCTTGGCCTGGATACTGCTCGGCATCTGCAGGTCGTAGGCGCCGAACATGCCCAGTGCCAGCGCGACGAACAGCGCTGAAAACAGAATCAGTATCCACGGTTGATTGAAGGTGGCCTGCAACTGCATGCCGGCTGCAGCCGCTGCGATGCCGGCAGCCGTATAGACCAGCGCCATTCCCAACACGTAGCTAAGGGCGAGCGTAAAACCACGCATGGGTGTGACATCATCGCCCTCGCCAGCGATGATGCCCGAGAGAATCGGGACCATCGGTAACACACAGGGGGTAAACGCCAGTCCGAGCCCGGCCAGGAAGAAAAGGCCCGCGGCTACCCAGAGACTGGAGCCCGTTATTACACCCGCAAGCCGTGCTTGTTCGCTCACGGGTGCGGCGGCCGCGATGACTGTGGAAATGTCGGATACGGTCGCGGCCTCAGGCAGGCTGACCGAGATCACCCGGGTTTGAGGCATGTAACAGAGCCCACCTTCGGCACAGCCCTGGTACTTCAGCTCCAGCTCGAGGTCCATGGCTTCCGGCGTCGCGCGAGCGATGGGCAAGGGCGCCAGCAGGTCTTGCAGGTAGACTTCCATTTCACCGAAGTACTCGTCAACTTTCATCTTGCCTGTTGGCAAGTCAAGGCGACCCGCTCTGGCGCGATCGCTTAACGACCGCACCGAAATCTTGTCTTTATAGAGATAGAAGCCGGGAACGACGCGTATACCGACCTCCACCTTGTTGCCGTCGACAGCGAATACCTCTGGAATAAAGACCTCGTCCACCGGCGGGAACTCACCGTTGTTATCCGAGCTTGCGCCAAGCGAACCGAGTTTTAGTTTCGGCGTCGTGTCAGCGATCGCCCTGAGCTTGACCTCTTCCGTCCAGGTTTGCGGCGGATAGCACAGGCCCATGTCGGCACAGCCCTGGCTTTTGATGATCAGCGGGGCAGTCTCGGGACGATCGCCGCTAACGGTATACGGAATCGTGACGAAGAATCGATCACGGTATACCTGTTGCTTGCCGAAAAATTCATCTTCGTGCGGCAGCCCTTCCGGCAGTTCCGGCTCTCCCAGAACAATCGCGTTATTACCAGCGACAAAACCCAGGCGCTTGCGATACAGGTAGTAGCCATCGGCGATCGCCCAGTCCACTTCGAATGCGTCGCCGGTGTCGGAGACGGCATATTGAAATGCTTCCGTGACCGGCAGCGGTTCCTCGTCGGCAATAGCCGCAACGGCAAGGCAGACGGCGATCAGGGTGGCTGCAAAGAGGTTTCGAGTGCTTGTCATACGTATCGCTAAAGGGTTTCCGGGGCGCTCTCAATAGTCTAGGACCTGTCGGGCGTGGCGAATGTTACTCCAAACCGTGCTCCTGTCCTCGATATAGGTCCGATTTTTCGACGAAATGTCGGCCCGAAGAGCTTGTATTTTGGTGCCGCGGCCCTATCATTAGCACTCCTCATGACCGAGTGCTAACAGCGCTCGGCCGCAAGATCACTAAAAATTGTTTTAAATTTAACAACTTATAGGAGTTATGCACCATGAAGATGCGTCCGCTGCATGATCGGGTCATCGTTAAGCGCATGGAAGAAGAGCGCACATCACCCGGCGGAATCGTCATTCCCGACGCTGCGGCTGAAAAGCCCATCAAGGGTGAAGTCATCGCGGCCGGCATTGGCAAGATTCTCGATAATGGCGATGTTCGCGCGCTGGATGTGAAGGTTGGCGACAAGGTGCTGTTTGGCAAATACGCCGGCACCGAAGTCAAGGTCGAGGGTGAAGAACTGCTCGTGATGAAAGAAGACGACATCATGGCAGTTATCGAAGGCTAGGCCTCCTAAAACCACTTATTTCAAGTAATCAGGAGACGGCACGCGCCGTCGATTCAACAGAGGAAATTCAAGATGGCTGCTAAAGAAGTACGATTTAGCGATGACGCGCGGCAGAAGATGTTTGCCGGTGTCACCGTTCTGGCGAATGCGGTTAAGGTGACCCTGGGTCCCAAGGGCCGCAACGTCGTGCTTGACAAGAGCTTTGGCGCACCGACCGTCACAAAAGACGGTGTTTCGGTTGCCAAGGAAATCGAGCTCGACGACAAGTTTGAGAACATGGGCGCGCAGATGGTTAAGGAAGTGGCTTCCCAGACCTCTGACGTTGCCGGTGACGGCACCACCACGGCAACAGTTTTGTCACAGGCGATCCTGCGTGAAGGCCTGAAGTCAGTTGCTGCGGGCATGAACCCGATGGACCTGAAGCGCGGTATTGACAAAGCGTCTGCTGCGATTGTTGAAGAGCTCAAAAGCCTGTCGAAGCCCTGCGAAGACGAAAAAGCGATCGCCCAGGTCGGCAGCATCTCCGCCAACGCAGATCCGGAGATCGGCGAGATTATTTCCGATGCGATGAGCAAAGTCGGCAAGGAAGGCGTAATCACCGTCGAAGAAGGCTCGGGACTTGCGAATGAGCTCGATGTCGTCGAAGGCATGCAGTTCGATCGTGGTTACCTGTCGCCTTACTTCATCAACGACGCTTCCAGCCAGCAGGTCGAGCACGATAACCCCCTCATACTTCTGTACGACAAGAAGATCTCGAATATCCGTGATCTCCTGCCGATACTCGAAGGTGTCGCGAAAGCCGGACGTCCGCTGCTGATCGTCGCCGAAGACGTTGAAGGTGAGGCGCTCGCAACGCTGGTGGTCAACAACATTCGCGGCATCGTCAAGGTTGCTGCTGTCAAGGCACCCGGCTTCGGCGATCGCCGCAAAGCCATGTTGCAAGACATTGCGGTGTTGACCGGTGGCCAGGTGATTTCGGAAGAAGTTGGCCTGTCCCTCGAGAAGGCACAGCTTGAAGATCTCGGCGAAGCCAAGAAGATTCAGATCACGAAGGAAGCAACGACGGTCATCGATGGCGCCGGCAAGCCGGCCGATATCAAGGCTCGAGTCGATCAAGTCAACGCCGAGATCGAAGACTCTTCGTCGGACTACGACAAAGAGAAGCTGCAGGAGCGTGTTGCCAAGCTGTCGGGCGGTGTTGCCGTCATCAAGGTTGGTGCCGCGACTGAAGTCGAGATGAAAGAGAAGAAGGCTCGCGTCGAAGATGCGCTGCACGCGACCCGTGCCGCTGTCGAAGAGGGTGTTGTGCCTGGCGGTGGTGTCGCGTTCATTCGCGCCGTCGCCGCGATCGCCGGCCTCAAGGGCGATAACGACGACCAAAACGTCGGTATTGGGATCCTGAAGCGTGCGATCGAAGAGCCGCTGCGTCAGATCGTTCGCAACGCCGGTGGCGATGCAAGCGTTGTGCTGAATGCTGTTGTCCAGGGCGAGGGCAACTATGGCTACAATGCGGCGACCGGCGAGTACGGCGACATGATCGAGGCCGGTATCCTGGATCCGACCAAAGTTACCCGTTACGCGCTGCAGAACGCAGCTTCCGTATCCGGCCTGCTGTTGACGACCGAAGCGATGGTCGCCGACGCGCCGCAGGATGAAGCGGCAGCACCGCCGATGCCGGATATGGGCGGCATGGGCGGCATGGGTGGCATGATGTAACAGCGGCTTTAGCCGCGAAGACACCCTTCGCAAGAAAAGAGAGCCCGGCGAGTAATCGCCGGGCTCTTTTTGTTGCGGGAAGTCCGACCAGTCCCAGTAGGAGCGGCCCGGTCTTGTATTCTTGACGTTGCCTGCTAGGGGTTAATCTTCCGCGCCCAGTTATCAGCGACTGCTTTAGCCGCGTCCCGGCCGCCCAGACCAAATGCGAGCGCCGTTGCCACTGCGACACTACCCAGCGTCAGGCTGAACGCCATCATGACGATGTTGTCGGCGAGGCCCATGGCCTTCAGGCCCATCGCCAGCACCAGTCCCAGTATGGCGACTCGAGCGATATTCGCTACGCTATTGTTCCCGTGGCTTGACAGTTTGTCGTGAGCGATCGTACCCAGAAAGTTACCAACGATCAGGATTGCGCCGCCAACCAGCAGTCCGCCACCGAATTCCAGCACCCTGGCAAACACGTCGGAAATGACCTCAATTCCCAGGACGTTCACGGCCGCAGTAGCGGCGGCAACCATCGAGAAGAACATGATGGCGCCGCCGATCAGCCGCGTCGGTGTAAACGACTCGGTGAACAGCCCCTGGATGCCCATCTTTTGTGGCAAGGCGTTGATATTCGCCCCTTCCAGCAGTCCGTTAAGCATAAAGATGACAAATTTGGCGACGAAATAAACCACCAGCAAGATGATGCCGGCACCGACGACATTGGGTATCGCCGCCATCAGCTTCTGGATCATCGAGGATGCCGGGTCCGAGATCGCCGGAATGTTCAAAACTCCAAGCGCAGAAACCGCGATCGGCAGCAAAATGGCGGCGAAGATCAGCGCCGCGCCAAAATTGGCAATCGTGATGTCCTTGTTCCCCGTGCGTTCGGCAAGCTGCTCGTCCACCTTGGCGAGTCCGATACCCGCGAGCTGCGAGACGATCTTCGCAATAACCCAGCCGGCGTAGGCAATAACTCCAGCGCCGATGATATTCGGTACCGCCGCGGTAAACTTGGTCACCATGTCCTTCAGCGGGTCCAGCACGTCGGTCAGTCCGAAATGCTGCAGCACGGCCATGAGCACGAAAATGGTGAGCACGGCCTTGATAAGAGACGCTATTGGCGAAGCCATATCCACAACGCTACCGTCAGGCTGCGTTCGGTGCAGCGCCGAGACTTTCATCAGCATTCGCTTGAAGATGCCGACGATCAGTTTAACGACGAACAGACCTACTACGAGAATTACGAGACCGACCAGGGCATGGCCGAGCGCGCTGGAACCCGCAGGCCCCAGGAAACCGGTTAATCGACTAATCATGTCATTCATTTTTTGACACCCCTTGATTTTTCGTTGCGTTAACGATGATCAAAGTATTGCTGATATTGCCGGCTGACGTAACGCATCAATTGTGAAGAATTGTGTCGTCGCACCCGTCAACCGGCCCGGTTTGAGCCAACCTGTCTCTTCAAAACGGCAATCCAGTGACGGTGCAGCGCCGCGGGATTTTCGATACAACCAGAATTTTCTGTCAATCCGAAAAATCCCGAATTGTTTTCTTGAAAAAGGGGCGTAAAAAAGATCTGCTGGCGTATTAATGTCAGCGCTGCAAAGGGAAGGAGGTGTGTTGCATGTCAATCCTGCATAAGATCGAGCCCCGCAAACGGGCGGTTGATATAAGACGGACGGCGCCTCTCACCCACAGCATGGCGGAGTTCTTCGAGGACTTCCCACCACGCCGCTGGATGGAGACGTTTGAACCCTTTGGCTGGAAGTGGCCGATGGACGTCGATATGGAGCGGAATTTCCGCCTCGATGTCATTGACCGCGACAAAGAGTTCCTGGTCCGTGGTGAGCTCCCCGGCGTCGAAAAAGACGATATCGAAGTCACGATCGCAGGCGATCGCCTGATGATTGAAGCTGAGAGGGAGTTTGAGGAAGTTGATGAGAAGGAAGAGTTCTATCGGCACGAACTCGGCTACGGCAAGTTCTCCAGAACGATTGCTTTGCCGGAAGAAGTGGATTTTGAAAACATCCACGCCGAGCTCAAGGACGGAATCCTGAACATCACGCTTCCGAAAATCCGCGCGGCGGAAAGACACACGATAAAAGTCGCCTGACGACTACGTTGTGTCATATTGCCGGGACGGCGAGAGCCGCCCCGGCTTTTATCTGCGCTGCCGACGGCGCGTCCATCGCCACCATACGCGGGTGCCGAGAAGAACGGTCAGTATCGCGGCGTAGATGAGCGGCTCGGCAATGTCCTTTTTTACCTGCCACCAGTAGTGCCAGACACCGAGGATGGCGATCAGGTAGGTCGCGTTATGCAGCGTCTGCCAGCGACGACCGAGACGCCGGCGCATGCCGTTCGTGGATGTCACCGCAAGGGCCGTGAGCAGTACGAGTGCGGCGAATCCGATGGTGATGAAAGGCCGCTCAACGAGATCCTCGAGGATCGCCGACAGCAAGACGCCTTGGTCGAGTATCAGCCATGTCAGAAAGTGCATGAGCACGTAGAAAAACGTGAACAGGCCGAACATCCGTCTGAAACGGGTGAGCCAGTTCCAACCGGTGAGTCGCCGTAGCGGCGTCACGGCGAGCGTGATCATGATGAAGCGCAGCGCCCAGTTGCCGAAACGGTCGAGAATCTCCTCCACCGGGTTCGCACCGAGGCGCCCGGTCAGTTCCGTGGCATCAGTCACGACCAGGATCATGGGGACCAGGCAGATCAAGAAGACAACGGGTTTCCAGATCCGCCGAACCTGTTCGAGCGTATTCAATGCGGGATCAGTAATTGCGCCGAAGATCGAGGCCTTTATAAAGGTGGGCCACCTTTTCGCCGTATCCGTTAAACATGAGTGTCGGCTGCTTGCTGGCGAAGATGCCGGAACCGATACGCCGTTCTCGCGCCTGGCTCCAGCGCGGGTGATCAACCTCCGGGTTTACGTTGGCGTAGAAACCGTATTCGCGAGGCTGCGACATGTTCCAACTGGTCTTGGGTCGTCGTTCCGTAAACCGCATACGAACGATGCCCTTGATGCCCTTGAAGCCATATTTCCATGGGACAACCAGGCGAATCGGCGCGCCGTTCTGATTCGGCAGCACCTCCCCGTAGAGCCCGACGGCCAGGATCGACAGCGGATTTGTAGCCTCCTCGATGGTCAACCCCTCCCGGTACGGCCAGTCCAGTGTGCGCCTGCGGATACCCGGCATCCGAGAGGCGTCGTTGAGTGTCTCGAACGCCACGTACCTGGCTTTCGACGTCGGCTGCAGGTATTTGACCACCTCGGCCAGCGAGATCCCGACCCACGGGATGACCATGGACCAGGCCTCGACGCAGCGCATCCGATAGATGCGCTCTTCGAGATCAAAGGGTTTGACAAAGTCCTCGAAATCGAAAATGCCGGTCTTTTCGCATTCACCCTCTACGGTGATCGACCAGGGCCTCGGCTCGAAGTCCTGTGCATTTTTGAACGGGTCGGCCTTTCCGGTCCCGAACTCGTAGTAGTTGTTGTAGGTGGTGATGTCCTCGTAGCTGTTCGGCGTCTCATCTGTGCTAAATGCGCCAGGTTCGACGTTCGCCAATTTCGCGCCACGCGCTTCCGGCACGATCGCGCTAAAGGCGGAGGAGCCGAGTAACGAGCCGCCAACTACTGCCCCGGCGCGCATGAACTCGCGGCGATTTAGGTAGTTGTGCTCGCTCGTAATCTCGGATGGACGAATATCGGATGGTTTCTTGATCAACACGCGCACTCTCCCGGGGATCGACTGACTTACTAAGACCGGCCATGCGCCTCAAATATTGCACAATTTCACCGCCGGAGTGATGCTTGCTACAAATTGTTACCGAGGCCCCCGCCGTTACTGCATTGACGAAAACGAACCCTAACCGGATCCTGGTCCTCTACTACGGGGCGACCGCGATCTTCCTGCTGCTTGATTACGCCATCGGGTTCAACATCCGCATCGCGTTTCTGGAGCCTTACCCAGAGGCGCGGCTGGCCTACTACGGCGTCTGCTTTGCCTGCCTGGGGCTTATGCTCTGGCGTCCGTCCTGGACGGTGCTGATCAGCGCATTTGAATCGATCGTGACGTTGTCGGCCCTGATAATCGCTATGGGCATGAGAACGCTGCTGGTCACAGATCGCGTTCTCGACACCGGATCGGGCCTGATCACCATGCCGGAGATCTACAATTTCCTGATCGCCGGCAGCATTGCCTATGTGGCGTGGGTAAAGGGCATTAATCGCCTGAAAGCCGGGAACGGCAGATAAAAGCGCCGAACCTCTCCTAAAGTCATTGAAAATAACAAGAATTTGAGTGACGCAAGAGACTGATGGTGTTGCGAAGCCTGGGTTAGGTTCTGATCTGCGTTCCTGGCCCTGTAAATGTGCCGAAATTTGACCAAATCCGACTAAATATCAATTAAAAGCCGTAAAAATCCTCTAAAGTGCGTAAATAACTAACCTGGTTTTCAATTTATTCCACTGCTCCTGACCTGGCCCATAGTATTTCATTAGCAGATTTTTGGAACAATTAACGTCAATTTTTCAAAAGATAACGAATTTTCGGATTGTTTCGGCGTAAATCGGGCCAAACTTTCTCATGATTTCCTCGTCTAAACAATAAGTGGCTGTATTCATCGTGGGTTCAACCCCTGGCCACTAGGCTTGAGATTAGCTCCAATGACCCAATTTCATCGGCTGGTTAGGAGGTCTGACCCGTGAGCGAAACATATTCCAACTTGGCCCGAAGCGACAGCCCGGTAGCCACAGCCGCGTCCCTTCACGTTGAAGTGATCGCGGATTTCGTGTGCCCGTTTTGCTTTATAGGGAAGCGCCGATTCGACGAAGCGCTCAAAGCAGTGCGGGGGCCCTTTGAGGTTAACTGGTATCCATTTCAGCTCAATCCCGAGATTCCGGCCGAAGGACTCCCTTTCGACGTTTACCTGACTCGACGATTTGGCAACCCGGCCAACGTTGACCCCGTTTTGCAGCATCTCACCGCCGAGGGGAAAGCGGTCGGCATCGATTTTCGCTTTGACAAGCTTCGGCACGTTCCGAATACCGTCGCGGCGCATCAGCTGATGTACCTCGCCGAATCGTTAGGCGCGGATCAGTCGTCGCTCGCGGAAGACCTGATGTCGGCCTTTTTCGAACAAGGTCGAAATATTGGTGATCGCGACGAGCTGATCAAAATCGCAAAAGCGCGCCGGATATCCGCGGATGAGCTTAACGATGCGGTTGAAGCCGAACGGATCAAGCAGCTTGTACTCACGCGCGAACGGCAGGTGCGCGGCAGTGGTATTGCCGGCGTCCCCGGGTTTCTTGTCAACAGGCGGCTGCTGGTCGTCGGCGCCCAGACCGTTGAAACGATTGTTAATGCGTTTGACCAGGCGATGTTCGGCGAGGGAACTGACTCGCTAAATTCACCCGCGCTACACTAACCACTCCAGGATCAACTGGTTCACGTCGTCGGTTTTCTTGCTGACTCCAGTGACCGCGCCGCTCCGGCGTGCAAATCTTATGAGGCCCGGTCGTTATCCATGATAGATGAAATGATTATTCGAGAACGCTTGCTGAAACTCCGTGAGGACTTGGCAGCTGCTGCCGAGACTGCCGACGGATCCGCGGCCATTGTCGAACTCGATCAGTCGAAAGTCGGTCGGCTCTCTCGAATGGATGCGATGCAGGCGCAGGCGATGGCGCAGGCGTCCGGGCATCGACGCGATTCGGCCTTGCGCCGCATCGCCGCTGCATTGCAGCGCCTCGATGACGGTAGCTACGGAATTTGCCTGGAATGTGACGAGCCAATCAATCCCAAGCGCCTCGAATTCGATCCGGCGACACCGCTCTGTATCGCCTGTGCGTCTGACAAGGAAGATCGTTAGGACAAAGGTGGTTTACCTGAGTCAGGTGACGACAGTCGCGAGCCGGTTTACCGGCGTTTCTTGCCCAGGCAATTGGCGATGATTTTTTTCTGCCGTTTCTTCGGGTCGTTGACGATGTCGTAGAAACCGCGCAAATACTTTAGAGCCGATTTGTTCTGGCCCCCGCCGTCCGGCCCGCTCTTGAAGAGGGCTTCGATCCCTGCGCGATTCTCGTTGAATAGCGAAATGGTCGCGTCGAGGTGATCGTTGTTGAAACAGTATCCTCGGTACAGCCGCTGACGCACGGACTTGATTGGCAGTACATCACTGGGTGCCGAATACTTCGTGTTGATCAGGCCTGCCTGGTCGAAATCGTAGGGCAGTACGACCCAGCCGCCGTCAGAATCGGCGGGCCCGATGAGCTTGCCGTTGTGACAGCAGCCTTCCTCATCCGGACCTTTGCGCACCGAGAAGTCGGTATTACCGATCATGAACTGAAACAGCGCGAGGATGCTCAATGATTGCGGCTGGAGCTGCGACAGCTTCACGGTGTCGGCGTCAATAGTCTGCATTTGCAGACGCTTGGCTGCTCCCTTATCGGACTCGATAAAGAATGCGGTTTGCACCTTGTCCTGCCGTCGTCCATTCGAGTCGCGATAGCTTACTTCCAGCATCCGTACCCTGAAAGAATGGTCCGATAACAGGTTGTAAACTCTGTAGATTGCGTATTCCTGGATCAGGTACCGGTGATACACGGACTTGTTGCTGCACTGCGTTACCAACTTCAGTTTGTTCTGCTTGGCAAAAATCGTCGACTTGACCTGTTGTCGCTTCAGATTGACGCTGAGTGGCGGAAATGAACACTGTTCCAGCCGGGATTTGCCGCGCGTCGATATATCAATATCGAGCGCTACGTCAGTGCCGTCATCCTGCTGAAATCGCAACTTGCCCGAGACGGTCGGTTTCTTGCTCGCGTGACGCAACAGGTCGGTGAACGGAGCCTCGAGCACGATCGAGAGTGTCTCGTCCGACTCGAACAGGGGCTGCGCTACAGCAACGGTGCCGTACAGCCAGCCCGAAACCAGCACCAGCACGAGACTGGCGGCGCTGTGAGAATTGCTTCGGGTGCCGTGTCGATCGCTCGCGCCTGGTCGCATGCGACTAGTTGTCCGCCGTGTTGACAATCAGGAAAACAAATGCACACGCGGCAAAGAACTGAAACGCATCCTCGAGGGAGCCGGCGCCGATATCGGTCTGCCACATCTGGAACAAGGCGCCGCCAAAGACGGCGAACAGGCCGAGCCAGACCACGATTCCCGTTCCGCAGCCCAGAAGTGCATACGTTTTAGCAGCATTAAATGTCTCGGCCGAGCCACTTCGAGCAGACCATAGATCCCACGCACCTTTGGCCGCAAGCAGCCCGGCCAGAAACTCCAGCGACACGACTAGTGTCAGCGCGAGCCAGATCACGGCACCATTCTGAACCGCAGGAACGATAGAGTCCGGATAGATCTGATGATCGGCTCTGCTGAGTACGTAGGCAAACGCCTGGTAACAGGCGTCCAGGTTTGCGACGTTCTGTCCTGCATAGAACAGGCAAAGCAACGCAATGAATACCATGAAGAGAATCTTGAGATAGCGTACTGGCACAGGTGTTCTTCTTATATTGTTTTGGTGGGAAACACATCCGGCCGACACAGTCGCTCGGAGTCTCTCGACACGAGGCGGCCAAATCGCTCGCTTGCTATTCGACAAGTATAGGTCAAGCCGCATACTTCGTCTTTGCGCCACGGATACGGCTGGCGCGCCCGAGACCAGCATAGCCGCTCGATTTCCAGGAGGACCGCAGGTTTTTGCGCGTTTTTCTTGTTTTTTGCGGTATTGGCAAGTAATTTCCTCCGCAAGACGCTGAAGGGGACAAAAAGGCAGCCCGCTTGAGCCACAGCGACCGGAGGATGGTGAGAGCTCCGGGTTCGAGTCTGCCCAATATCACCCTGGAGTCGCCACCCGAAAAGCGATGCTGAGTAAGCGTGGCCGAATGGCTCGCGAGAAGAGCGACGGACGTTTCGCCGGATCGGCGATAGTCCAGGAGGCGGCCCTATGGAATTGAAAGGCCGCGAAACCGGGTGGTACCGCGACGACGATCGATCGCCCCGGGCGCAAGTAATGCGTCCGGGGCATTTTTGGTTTTGAGGATGAACAATTGACAAAGAAAGCCACATTCAAAGAGGTTAGCGGCCGCTACAACGGACCGGGACTCGAAAAAGAAGTGCTGGCGTTCTGGCGTGAGCACGACGTCTTCGCGAAGACATTGGCGGCAACCAAAGATGGCCCGCAATTCAGCTTCAATGAGGGCCCGCCCACGGCGAACGGCAAGCCTGGTATTCACCACGTATTGGCGCGGAGCTTCAAAGATATCTTTCCGCGCTACAAAACCATGCGGGGCTACCACGTGCCTCGGAAAGCAGGCTGGGATACTCACGGCCTCCCGGTAGAACATGAAGTTGAAAAAGAACTCGGTATTTTCGACAAACAGGAAATCGAGGAAAAAGTGGGCATCGCGGAGTTCACGAAGCGCTGTCGCGAATCGGTCATGCGCTATATCGGCGACTGGGAGAAGATGACCGAGCGTATGGGCTTTTGGGTCAACCTGGATGAAGCCTACTACACGCTCGACAACAGCTATATCGAGTCCGTATGGAACCTGCTGCAGAAGATCTGGGACAAGGATCTGATTTACCGAGGGTACAAGGTGGTGCCCTACGACCCGCGTATCGGTGCCACCCTGTCATCACACGAACTGGCACTGGGCTACAGGGAAGTTGAGGACCCGTCGATCACGGTGCGTTTTAAAGTCGAAGGCCAGGACAACACCTATTTTCTTGTCTGGACGACAACGCCGTGGACATTGCCGTCAAATCTTGCGCTCGCGGTTGGTGTGGACATTGACTACAGCTACTGTGACTCCGACGGGCAAACGCTTATCGTTGCGGAGGCGCTGCGCGCAGCCGTATTCCGTGATATCGAACACTCGGTCGTAAAGACCGTGAAAGGTTCTGCGCTAGTCGGCATGCGCTATGAGCAGCTTTTCAGCTATCTGAAGGTCGATGCGCCAAACGCTTTTACGGTAATGGCGGCCGACTTTGTCAGCACCGAAGATGGCACAGGCATTGTGCATACTGCGCCCGCCTATGGCGTTGACGATCTTCTGCTCGGACAGGCGAACGACCTTCCCGTCGTACATGGCGTAGGGCTCGACGGCCATTTCGTCGATGAGGTCGAACCTGTTGCTGGCCTCTTTTTCAAGGACGCCGACAAACCGCTGATTCGCATTCTTAAAGAGCGCGGTGTCATGTTTCGCTCGGAGCGCTACAAGCACAATTACCCGTTCGGATGGCGCACGGGTGATCCGATTCTTTATTACGCAAAAAATGCCTGGTACATCCGAACGTCGAAGTTTCGGGATCGCATGGCCGAGCTCAATCAGACCATCAACTGGGTACCCGAGCATATCCGGGACGGTCGATTCGGCAAATGGCTTGAGAATAATATTGATTGGGCACTATCGCGTGAGCGATTCTGGGGCACGCCACTGCCCGTCTGGTCGGATGGCGAGGGCGACTATCTTTGCATCGGCTCGGTCGCCGAGCTCGAGGGACTGACCGGGCGCGATCTTTCGGGTCTGGACCTGCATCGGCCCGCCGTCGATGAAATCTCGTTCGAGAAAGACGGCAAGACCTGGCAACGCGTGCCCGAGGTCATCGACTGCTGGTTCGACTCTGGTGCTATGTCTTACGCGCAGTGGCATTACCCGTTCGAAAACCAGGACAAGTTCGAGAAGCACTTTCCAGCCGACTACATATGCGAAGCGATCGACCAAACCCGCGGCTGGTTTTATACACTGCATGCGATTGCCACGCTGGTATCCGACGACGTAGCGTTCAGGAACTGTATTTGCCTGAACCTGATTGTCGACAAAGACGGCAAAAAAATGTCCAAGTCGATCGGCAATATTATCGATCCGTACGACGTATTTGATAGCGTCGGCGCCGATGCGCTGCGCTGGTATTTCCTGGCGCGCCTGTCACCGGACGTTCCGAAGCGCATCTCCGTTGAGATCGTTGCCGATGTTGCCAGCTCTTTCATCAACACCTTCTGGAACACCTATGGCTTTTTCGTGCTCTATGCAAGGCTCGACGAAGTTGACCTCAGCCGTGACATTGCGCTTGCCCAACGGCCCGAAATCGACCGTTGGGCACTCGCGTTATTGCATAAGACAATCACGACGGTTACCGATGCGCTGGACAACTTTGACGCCAAGACCGCCGGCGAAGCGATAGAAACGTTCGTCGACCAGCTGAGTAACTGGTACGTGCGTCGCAATCGACGCCGCTTCTGGAAATCCACCGATCCGGAGGATACCCAGGCAGCCTACCTGACACTGTACGAATGCCTGAAGGGTGTACACGAGCTGATGGCACCATTCGTGCCGTTCCTCGCGGAGCATGTCTATCAGAACCTGGTCCGTACCGTTGACAGCAATGCGCCGGTATCGGTGCACATGGGCAATTGGCCCGAAGCCGATGCATCCTGGCAAAACGATGAGCTGTTGTTCGACGTTGGCGTCGTGCAAAAAGTCGTGGGTTTAGCGCGTGCCGCGCGCGGCCAGTCCGGTGTGCGGACGCGGCAGCCGCTGTCGCGACTGCTGGTTCGCGCGCCGAACGATGCGTCGCTGAAAGCGCTCGATGATCATCAGGATCAGATTCTCGAGGAACTCAACGTGAAATCAATCGAGTTCATCGCGCGGGACGCGGGGCTTGTCAGCTACCGAATCAAGCCCAACCTTCCGCGCATCGGCAAGCGTTATGGAAAACTCGTCCCGCTCATTCGCAAGGCGCTCGAAGAGGCAGATGGCGCCGCTATCGCCGCCGCCACCGCTCGGGGTGAGTCCTTTGATATCCAGGCGGGTGGTGAGGCGATCACCCTCGAAGGCGAGGATGTGCTCATCGAAACCAGCTCGGCAGAGGGCTACGCCTGTGGCGAAGACGCCGGATTCCTGACGGCAATTGACACCACGTTGACCGACGAGCTGATCGGCGAAGGTATCGCCCGGGAAATCGTCCGGTCTATCCAGGATGCCCGTAAACAAGCGGGTCTTGAGGTTTCGGATCGCATAACGCTGGGTGTTTCCGGCTCTGAAGCCGTCGAAAACGCCCTCCTGGCGCACAAGGAATATGTAATGAACGAGACTCTGGCGACCGCATGGGAGGTGGCGCAGTCAAAACCGCTCTATTCGGGCGACAGGGATCTCGGCGACGAGCATTGGACGATCGAATTTCGCAAATAACAGCTTGCGCTGACCGACACTTGCGCGCGCTTCTATAACTCTGCTATAAGAAAGCTGCGCAACGTTCTGAAAGATCAGGGGCCAGATGGATTTGCCGGGCTTTGCAGGAAGCCCCGAGCACTACAGGCAGTACCGGCCCCAGGAATACGAAAAGCGTGAACAGGCCACCGAGAGGAAAGGTGCCAAACAATAACAAAACGCTGGAGTCGCAATGACAAACCACGTAGATCGCTTTCACGCGGCACTCACAGTACTGGCCGGCCATGGCCATATAAAACAAAGGCTTATCACGGCCTACGAAGACCATTTGAACGACATAAACGAGGACGAGCTACCCATCGCGACCCAAGAGGCATTTGCCGACCTCAGGCGCTCGGTGCACTGCGTCTCACCGCTGAACGGCGAAAGCGCCGTTTGCGCCTCGGTGCGCAAGATGTCGCCGGAAGACGCCAGCGAGTGCGCATCTCAGGTTGTCTCTCTGTTCGCCGAACTGTCGCGCATGCGCGATACCAGTTCGGTCAGGGTGCCCATTGATGAGGCGGAGACGCCGCGGGTGCCGCCGTTCCTTATCAAGTCGGTTTGATTGGATAGTACACGTAGGTCATCAGGTCTTTTTCGGGCACATTGCTCGGATCGCTGATGTAAGACTCCCAAGCGGCGCCGTCGCGCTCGATCCCATATGCGGCGAGGTAAGCCGAGATCTTGCGATGGGTTTTCGCCAGGGTTCGATAGGGCCCAACATGCTTGACGCGAATAACCGCTCCCTCGAAGGTATGACCGAGCTTGATGGTGGCATCGTCGCGCGACGTGGACTCCGTAACGCCGTGTACCGGGATCGCCGCGTCAAAGACCAGCTCGGCACCGCTGTATCTACGAAGAATCGAAAGCGGCGGCCCGGCCACCTCCAGTCCCTCCGCGTCGATGAAACTCAAGATTCGGAAATAGGCAGTGCCCATCGCCTCGGAAATCGCGCCTGGCTCAGGAAGGGCTTTAGTCGATACAAAGGCGATCTCGGATGCGTCGACCACGAGATGTTCGATCTCGATGTCGCTGAAATCCGCCGCCGGAAGGCTTTCTGCCAACTCTTTGAGGTTTGCGAGGCCACCTGCAAAGTCGCGCGCCACGACCCGGCCCAGTATTGGAGCAAAGTACCGGCCGATAAGATTAATGCCATAGTCTCTGTCAAAGCCCCAGGTAACGATAGTGGTGCCTGCTCCGGGAACGATGTCGAACCGGGACCGCGCCTCGCCGGGTTCGCCGGCGTTTATGAGGATGCTGATCTGCTCGTAGGGCGTACTTGCAACGATAGTCTGGGTGCCGCTGCCGACGATCGTTCCATCCCAGCTCATCGTGGCGCCCACGCCTCTTCTGTTACCGGAGTAACGGACGCGAACGTTGGGATCAGTCTCGAGCAGCGGAGACCAGAGCCCGTAGCGACGAAAATCATTGAGCAGGGCGAATACCGTTGCAGGATGTGCATCGATCTCCGCTGCGACCTCGACGTGATGCGTGCGCGGCAGCGCCAGGCCGATAATTATCAGCAACAGTAGCGCGGCGATGACGCCGTACAGCAGTTTCTGCACCTTTGTTGGATTCCGTCAGCGGCAATATTCGGACAGGATTATTCCACAGTTGGCCATCCTTCGGCACAATGACCCTGATGCGCGATTCAATCGATAACAATTTGCCCGTCGGGATTTTCGACTCCGGCGTGGGTGGGTTAACCGTGCTCAATGCGATTCGTGCCGAGTTGCCGCACGAGAACCTTGTCTACCTGGGCGATACGGCGCGCTTGCCCTACGGCACCAAGAGTCCGGCATCGATTGCCCGATACGCAACGCAGGCGACCGCAAAGCTGAAGGATCAAGGTATCAAGCTGCTTGTCGTCGCCTGCAACACGGCGTCCGCCGTCGCCCTGGAGGCGCTGCGCAATCAGATGAGTCCGCTGACAGTGATCGGTGTTGTAAAACCCGGTGCCAGCGCCGCGGTGGCAGCCTGTCCGGGTGGTTCGCACCTCGTACTTGCGACCGAGGCTACGGTGGGGCTGGGCGCATATCGCGACGCTATTAGCGCGCTGGATCCGGCAGCAATTGTCAAGGAAGAAGCCTGCGAGATGCTCGTCGCACTGGCTGAAGAAGGCTGGACAGATGGCGACATCGCGGCGTCGATAATAAGGCGCTATCTCACGGAGGCGGACGACGGCGACTTTCGTCCGGACAGCATTATCCTGGGCTGCACTCATTTTCCGTTACTAAAAGAGGCGATACGCGCAGAGGCCGACCCTGGTGTTCAAATCGTCGACTCGGCCAGCACAACGGCATCCGTTGTGTCGCAATCACTGCAATCCGCTGGGATTCGCCGTCAAAGCCGCGAGGCCGGCACACTTCGACTACTTGCGACCGACGGCGCAACGCGCTTTGCGCGGGTTGGTGGCCTGTTCCTTGGCGAACCCCTGTCGTACAGCGACGTTGAGATCGTGGACCTGTGAGGATCCATAGGCACTTATGTCCGGTCGTCTGTGCGATACTTCCGGCGGGTCAAATCCGGGGGGAACCGTGAATCTTCGAATCCTTTTACGCGAGACGGGTGTTCTACTAGCGTGTCTTTTTGCCGCATCATGCAGTACGGAGGCGCCACCTGAGACGACAACCGAGCAGCTCGTTACGGTCGAGCCCAGACCCGAGATCTATGCAGACTTTACGCTAAGCGCTGACCTCAGCGGACTTAGCAACAGCCAGCGACAAATGATCAGGATTCTGATTGAAGCCTCTCAAATAATGGACGATTTGTTCTGGCGGCAGAGTTACGGTGACGACTACAAAGCGTGGTTGAACTCGATCGGCAATGCCAAAGCGCGTCGATTTGCCGAACTCAACTACGGTCCGTGGGATCGACTCGACGACGAAAAACCGTTTGTCAGCGGGATGGGCGCCAAGCCGCTGGGCGCGCGATTCTATCCGGAGGACATGAGTAAGCCGGAGTTCGAGGAAGCCTATCTGCCGGGCAAGAAAGGACATTATTCGCTCGTACGCCGCAACACGAAGGGAGAGCTTGTGCTCGTTCCGTATCACGTCGCTTATCGCGAGGAGCTTGGCAGAGTCGCGGGCCTGCTAAGGCAAGCGGCAAAACTGGCTGAAAGCTCGGATTTCGCAACCTACCTGAAGCTGCGTGCTGCGGCCCTTATCAGCGATGAATTTCAGATCAGCGATCGTTTCTGGCTGGATGTCAACGACAATCAGATCGACCTCGTGATCGGTCCCATTGAGACCTACGAAGATCGCCTTTTCGGCTTTCGTACCGCCTATGAATCCATTGTGCTGATAAAGGATCTCGATTGGAGTGACCGCCTCAGCCGTTTCGCCGCTTTTCTGCCCGACCTGCAAAAAGGGTTGCCCGTAGCCGATGAGTACAAGTGGGAAATGCCCGGGACCGACTCGGACCTCGGTGCGTACGACGTCGTCTATTATGCCGGTTACAGTAATGCCGGGTCGAAGTCTATCGCGATCAATCTGCCGAACGACGAAGAGGTGCAGCTCGACAAAGGCACGCGTCGGCTGCAGTTGAAGAATGCAATGCGGGCCAAGTTCGAGAAAATACTCGAGCCGATCGCGGCTGAGTTGATCGACGAATCGCAGCGCAAACACATTACGTTCGACGCTTTTTTCGCAAACGCGATGTTTCACGAGGTTGCGCATGGCCTTGGCGTCAAGAACACCATCGACGGTCAGAGCACGGTTCGTGAGGCGATGCTGGACCTCGCCACGACAATGGAAGAGGGCAAGGCCGATATCCTGGGCCTTTACATGATCACGGAGCTGCACAAAGCCGGCGAACTGGGCGACGTCGACCTTCGCGATTACTACACTACGTTCATGGCCGGCATTTTTCGATCCATTCGTTTCGGCGCAAGTAGCGCACACGGCAAAGCAAATATGGTGCGATTCAATTACTTCATGGACGAGGGCGCTTTTGTGCGTGATGACGCGACCGGAACGTACCGGGTCGATTTCGAAAAGATGGAAGCCGCGATGGCCGCCATGTCGCGGCTGCTGCTGACGCTGCAGGGTGACGGCGATTACGATGGTGCTGCCAAACTTATAAATAGCAAAGGCATAATCACGGCCAAGCTGCAGGCAGATCTCGATCGGCTGACCAATGCCCGAATTCCCGTCGACATCACTTTTCAGCAGGGAGTCGCCGAACTGGGCCTTTGATCGTCGTTTCCGCGTTGGCCGGCAGTCTCTGGGAAGCCGCTCCTACGACTGGATATCGGAACTGTTCGAGTTCTTACACAACCTCGTCTAGAGGTCCCGTTTGTCCAGGCGCGGTAGTTGATTGCCGAACAACGTGGTCAGGTACAGGGAGGTCCCGTTTGTCCAGGCGCGGTAGTTGATTGCCGAACAACGTGGTCAGGTACAGGGAGCGATTGGTTTCGACAACGCCTGTCAGCGTCGGAAAACGAGCCATTGGATCGTGCAGGTTCATCAAAACCTGGCCATCGCCGTTAAAGGCCACGACATGCGAAGAGGCGACCGCTTTAGGACGCGCGAAAGCGGGCAGACGCTGAACGATCTTACGAACCATCGGCTTATCCGAAAGTTTGTCGAGCAACGCATTCCTCGGTGCCGCTAGTCCCAACCAGAAGCGGCCCTGCAGGCCGCTATTCAGATTGTCAGGAAAGCCGGGCAGGTTTTCGAGGAGCACTTCGGTCGTCCCCTGCTGCTCGCCGCTTAGCCAGTGCTTCAGGATTCGATAGTGCCCCGTCTCAGTGATCAGCAGGTATCGACCATCGTCGCTAACGGCCACCCCGTTTGCGAAATTGAGTGAGTCCAGGAGCGTGTCTACGTTGCCGTTTGACGGGTTGAAGCCGAATACGCGCCCATGCCCACCATGCTCCATGATGTCGAGAAGGCTACTTTCGTACGTGCCGCCGGACGACTCGGCGCCAAACTTGCTACTTGCTTCGCTGAAATAGATCGTTCCGTCCGGACCGATGGCAAGGTTATTTGCGTAAATCAGCGGCTGTCCGTCGACCTCCCCCAGCAGCGTTGTGACGTTGCCGTCGCGATCGATACGCTGCAGTCCCAGGTACGCATTCGCGACGACCAGCGAGCCGTCGGAGTCCGCTTCGATGCCTAACGGTCTGCCGCCCGGAAACGAGAACTCGAAGACCCTACCGTTGTGGATGGCAATAACGTAGCCGCTTGATGTTGTTACATAAATGCGCCCGTCCAGCCCAATCGTGGCATCTTCCGGTCCCTCGTATTCACCCAGCGTGATGCCGATGGCGTTGGCCAACAAGTCGTTCGATTCGAATGGGTCAACGAGGCCGCGGTCCAGCGGTGCATTCCAGCTGACAGGCTCCACCGGGACAGGCCATGCGAGCAGATACGCGATCAGGATCGCCAGCAACAGACCGATCGCCGCAGTGACTTTCTTCATGGTTGCGGGCTGAAGTTAGCGTTTCGGGTCGATCATGCGCAGGAATTCCATGCGCGTGCGAGCGTCTTTACGAAAGCTGCCAACCATCTGGCTGGTTACCATCGAGACGTCCGACTTGTGGACACCGCGTGTTGTCATGCACTGGTGCACCGCCTCGATAACGACCCCGACGCCTTTGGGTTGCAGGACGTCCTGTATGCAATTGGCGATCTGAGCCGTCATTTTTTCCTGTACCTGGAAGCGTCGCGCAAAGGCCTCGACCACTCGCGCGAGTTTGCTGATTCCCACGACCTTGTTTCTTGGCAGGTAACCCACGTGCGCCTTGCCGATAATCGGTGCCATGTGATGTTCGCAGTGGGATTCGAATTCAATGTCCCTTAGCACAATCATTTCGTCGTAACCCTCAACCTCTTCAAACGTGCGTTTGAGGTAGTCGACCGGGTTGCTCTTGTAACCACTGAACCAGTCTTCATAAGCACTTGCGACGCGCTTTGGCGTGTCGAGCAGGCCTTCGCGACGAGTGTCTTCGCCGGCCCAGAGAAGCAACGTCTTGACGGCTTCTTCTGCTTGTCTTCTGCTTGGCTTACGCGGTTTTGATTGCTTGGTTTTCTTGGCCGCCAATTGTTCGTCCCTGTGGAGTATTTGATGCCATGCTACGCGGACATCTTGTCGCGGTCGAGGCCGACCGGACAACTCACTCCGGTTCCGCCCAATCCGCAATAACCGCCAGGATTCTTGGCAAGGTACTGCTGATGGTAGTCCTCGGCAAAGTAGTATGTATCCAGCGGCAAGATTTCAGTAGTGATCGTGCCGTGACCCGCGTTGCTTAATTCGACCTGGTACGCGGCAAGCGAGCGACGCGCCTCGGCCTGCTGGGCATCGTCCAGGGTGAAGATAGCCGATCGGTACTGCGTGCCAATGTCGTTACCCTGTCGCATGCCCTGGGTCGGGTCATGATTCTCCCAGAACGCCTTCAACAGTTGGTCGTAGCCAATAATTGCCGGGTCGAAGACCACCTGGACGACCTCCGTATGCCCTGTATCGCCAGAGCAGACTTCCTGGTATGTCGGGTTGGGGGTTATGCCGCCCGCATACCCGACAGACGTTACGAACACACCGTCGAGCTGCCAAAAGATACGCTCCGCCCCCCAGAAACAACCCAGCGCAAACACAGCCGTCTTCAGATGGTCTTCAAAGGGTCCCGTGAGCGATGCACCGCTCACGAAATGGTGCAGAGGTACGTGCATCGGAATGTCTCGGCCAGGCAGCGCCTCTTCGGCAGTTGGCAATGTCAGTTTCTTCATCGTTGTTTGTCTGTTCCGTCATCCTGCGGTTCATCGGACGAGCGCTGCGCTGGTTCTCCGGTTTCCTTCCTGAGCGCGTCGAGATCCAATTGCCTGTAGAAGAAGTCGTGCTCGAACAGGAGGCTATCAGACTCGAGCGGTCCGTCGTCCGTTATTTTCGGCCGGTATACTCGCCGACGAATCTCGCGGTGCACCATGCGCTGCATGTCCGTGAATTCTGGCGGAATGGCTTCAGTCCGAATATTCCTCACCCGGCCGCGCGTGGAAACGGTGTAATCAACGCGAATCGTACCGGTCAGCAAATCGTCTGTCGGCGTATTGGCATCGGCCCCACTGAACGCGTACCGGGGAAGATTGTCGGCAAATAAAGGAACCGGTTGCTCCAGGGTCTCCGCGCGGAACGCCAGGCGCTCTTCATCCGCAGACAGGAACGTCCAAAGTTCGTTGTAGAGTCGGCGCGCTCGGTTTTGGGACTGAACGTAAATGTAGTTGTCCGCGAGGGCCAGTTTCGCGTTAGCCACTTCTTGCCAATCCAGATCGGGCGCCTCTTCCGCGATCCTCAATGCGCGCTTGAAGTAGATCTCGCCGCTGGTGACCATCTGTCGTTGCGCTGTCTCCGACTGTGTCAGATCCAGGTAGTAAAACGAACGGCCCAGCATTTGCAGGGGCAAAATCAGCTGCGGGTCGGTTTTACCGAGATTGTCTTCAATGATGCGGATCGCACGACGATAAGTCGCCCGTTCATCGTTGTAGTAACGCGCCGCGTGCTGCCAACTGGCACGACGCATCAGAGAAGGGATCAGCGCAAGCTTATCGTTATCGAAATGGCGAACATTGAGGGCGTGGATCCGGTCCAGGATTGAACGAGCGCCCTTGGTGTCGCCCATCATCATTGAGGCCTGCGCGAGCGCCTCAAGAATCTCGACTTGCTGGATGTTGTGCGGCCCCTCGTTTACATGTGTTATATGCGTTGCGCGATCGAATGTTCGGGTTGCCAGATCCGGGCGTCCGTTACTGAGCTGTGCGGCGCCGAGCCCTCGCAGGGGGTTGACCAGTTTTTCGTTTAGCCGGTCTTCGACATCTTCGATTATCTCTACGGCCGATTCGAAGTTTTGAACGGCAGCGTCGTATTGGCCGTTACGACTCTGCACCAGAGCAAGATTGTTCAATGCCTTGGATGTTTCGAGCGAACGAGGACCGTGAATCTTGATGACCATCTCAACGATCCGCTTGGCGGATACGTCGGCCTCATCAAATGCGTCTTCTCCAATCAGTCGCCGATAACGCTCAAACTCCGCGGCCAGCTGTTCTTCCAGGGTCCGGCTGTCTTCGATGGCATCGGCTGGCCCGGGCGCCTCGGCCGGTTCGTCTGCAACGGGTACCACCTGGTCGAGGGGGCTAGCTTCAAAATCGTCCTCATCCTCTTGTGCGTGACTCGCATAATTTGCCGATATTGCGACCAATAATGCAATATATTTCAATAGCTTAGTCATGCTTTTCTAATGAGTTCGGAATCCTGGCTTGTTGGAAAGACGTTCGTTTTTGAGACCCGATCGTGCCGGAATAGTTCGCGGCGCCGCGCCGCTGGCGACAGGTCCCACTATACCGTCTGGCATGCTATCGCGGTAGCCGCCAGAGAATCTCAGAGACCAAGGCCAAGCTGTTGGACGCCGGGCGGAGAAAACAGGCTGCAATCAAGTTCGCGTTGACTGGAATCAGAGCCGAGTCCGTATCGTCGACTGGCCGCATTGAATCGCGCTGCGAGCATCTGGGCGTAAGGGCCACGTCCTGATTGTCTGATGCCGAAGCGGTTGTCATAGTCCCGGCCGCCACTCGCCTGTCGTATCAGGCTCATCACCCGTTCGCTGCGATCGGGAAAATGTGTGACGAGCCACTCTTTGAACAAGGCTTTGAGCTCGTGCGGAAGACGCAGGAAAATGTAGTGCGCCTGACCCGCCCCGGCGGATGCGGATGATTCAAGGATCCTTTCGATCTCGGCATCGTTGATCGCCGGGATTATGGGCGCTAAGAGAACGCTGGTGGGAATGCCCGCCATGTTCAGTTCTTCCAGGGCTTTGAGCCGTGCTGGTGCCGACGGCACCCTGGGTTCCATGATTCGTTTCAGTTCAGGGTCCAGCGTGGGCAGGCTTATGGCAACAGAACATAGCCTTGCTGCCGCCAGCTCCGACAAAATGTCGATGTCGCGGCAAACCAGAACGCCTTTGGTGATGATATTCACGGGATGCCGATGCTTGAGGAATAAAGCCAGCAATTCCCGTGTTAGTAGCAGCGTTCTGTCGGCTGGCTGATAGGGATCCGTGTTTGCGCCGATGGTAATGGGCCTGCATTCATAGGCGGGTTTCTCCCAGGTCTCGAGCAGCCTGGCTGCCGCGTTTGGTTTGTAAAAGATCTGCGTTTCAAAATCGAGCCCGGGTGACAGGTCGAGGTAGCTGTGACTCGGCCGTGCGTAGCAATAGACGCAGCCGTGTTCGCAGCCCTGGTAGGGGTTAATCGAGCGATCAAACGGAACGTCCGGCGAGGTGTTGGTGCTGATAATGCGCCCTGCGGGCATCGCTCGAAGGCTGGTCTCCGGCGCCTCCGCGGCGCGCGCGCAGGCTTCTTCATCATCGAACTCAACGGGCCTGACACTGAAGCGTCCCTCCGGCGCCGAAATCGCGCCCCGGCCTTTGTGGCCTCTCTTTCGCATAGCGAACCTCAGTACTGTATAAAAATACAGTACTGATCCAATGTCCTGTCGTCAAGCCAGGAAATTCAGTTGAGCACGCGATAACCGCGTCCGCGAAGACAGCGCTTGAATACCTTTTGTTTTTCGCGATCGGCGTCAAGACCGGAGCGCGTTCCGCCGTACAGTGCGCCGCCGGCTGCACCTTTGCCGGTATCGCCGTCGATGGCACCGCCGAGGGCCCCCACAACGGCCCCGGTTGCGCCGCCTTTCACGATGCCCTGACTGATGAGGATTTCCTGGGTATACGATTCGCACTCCTCCCAGTCCTTGGCAAGCGCGTTGGGATCGACGCCCTTCATATCGATGATCGGGTCCGGATGAGCGGCGCAGCCCGCGATCGCCACTGCGCCAAGCGTCCAGAGAATGATGTTCCTGATGGTCATTGCCAAATCTCGTCCAGGTTATTGAAGAAGCCGTGGCGATTCGAAGCATACCCCGTCCCGCTCTCGGCACTGAGCATGGCATGATGTCTATAACGCGCCCACGGGGATTCGGTTGACACGGCTGTGCATGCCTGGGGCTTCACGCGGATCAGCGCTTCGCGCGATACTCGATCACGATTCAGTTCGGACCCGATCCGATGCTTGCCGCCAAGGTAAAGATGGACTTCGGCCTAAATGTCGGCGACGCGCGCGAGCGAGAGCTCAAAGCGCGGGTGCCGAAGCCGAAATGGTGTTTCGCCGAGCCGGACGTAGCCAACCAGCGCATCAACCTGCCGGCGCGTTGTAGAGATGCACGTCCTGCTGCGGGAACGGGATTGAGATGCCGTCCTTATCGAAGCGTTTTTTGATCGCCTCGGTCAGGTCGAACTTGACGCCCCAGTAATCCGATGTTTTGACCCAGGGACGTACGACGAAATTGACGCTGCTGTCGGCGAGCTCCAAAACGGCGATAACGCATTCGGGTTCGGCGAGAATACGTTCGTCTGTGGCGACCAGTTCCTGGATGATTTTCCTGACCTTGTCGAGATCGTCGTTGTAACTGACGCCGACTACCATGTCCACTCTCCGCGTGTCGTTTGCCGAGTAGTTCGTAATGACGCTGTCCATGATCTGGCTGTTTGGCACGATGACCGCTTTGTTGTCGGGAGTCTTCAGGAGGGTGGTCAGAATCTGGACCTGCTCAACCGTCCCGCTGATACCGGCGCCTTCGATGTAGTCGCCGACTTTGTAGGGACGAAACAGAACGATCAGGACGCCGGCCGCGAAATTGGACAGCGAACCCTGCAAAGCGAGGCCGACCGCGAGGCCAGCCGCACCGAAGATTGCGATGAACGAGGTTGTCTGGATGCCCAGAGCACCAATCGCGGCGATAATGACGACCACCAGCAGCGCCATGCGCACGAGGTTGCAGACAAAGGTCTCGAGTGTCTTGTCGACCTCCTGCCTCTGCATGACCTTGCGCAGTCCGCGAACGACAAGGCCTATGACCATGCGGCCCACGTAGAAGATGAGTAGCGCGATGACCAGGTTCTTCGCGAAACCAACGACGGTGCTGGAGTCTATGCCGTTGTTCTTCAGGAATTCGAGAATACCGTTCCAGTCGAAGCTGGCTGCAGCCGTTGTAATTTCGTCCATTAAGAGAGTCCTTTGGTTTTATTGTCCGGGAACACCTTCGAAGCCAGGCCGGAATCGAAAGATTTTGTAAGGCCCAGCCGCTTTGATGTGCTCGCGGTTTTGCAGAATAAGTTCGGGCAACGCGCTGTCGGCCAGGTAAAGGTATGCGTCGGGTCCGAATGATAGCGCATCAGGCCAGCGAAGCGACGTCGATCTGATCAGGGTTGCGAGCGGCTGATCGTTTCCCACGATGCAAATCGCGCCGTGCTCGACGTCTGTAATGTAAATGTTGCCCGCGCTGTCGGCGCTAAGCCCGTCACTCAGGGGTTTGTCGCTGTATCGTTGTACGCGGCTGGCAAGCTCATCGCCGGATAGCCTCTCGTCGCGCAAATCGCTTAGCCGTACCCGGTACAGGCCAGAGCCGCTTAGCGCCGCGTAGTAGAGCCAGTCAGGCGTGAGAGCGATGCCATCAACACCACCGCGCAGTGCGACAGTGCCGCCCATGAATGTTAACTCGCGGTCGTGGTTTCGAATGACGTAGTGCTCTGCGGCGACACTTGTGTGAGACTCCAGGACGCGTCTTGCCTCGCCGGAAATAACGTCATAGACAATAATTGCCGGCGTCTTACGCCAGAAGCTTGCGTCCGCGATGATGACGGTGCGACCGTCGGCACTTACCTGCAGGTCCTGCAGGAATGACCCCAGCGGCGCGAGCGCCTTCGCGAACGTCCGATCGAGCACGACCTCGCCGGTATCGAGGTCAATGGCGATAATGCGCGGGGTTGCAAAGCCGTGACGGCCGTGGTCGATCGTCCACAGGCGGTTGAATCGATCGACAGACAGGCCGAGTACCGTATCGAACAGCTCCGCCTGTGCTGCCCCCGAAGGATAGGGCACCGCGGCGCCGGCGACGTATTCAAGCAGCTTGTTGCCGGGTGGCCTCGACTCCGGGTGTACCGTGAAAAATACGCGCCCGTCACGATTAACGGCAACGTTACCGATAGGTTCGGCGTAACTGAGGACTTCCTCGAGTTCAGATGCCGCCAGCAGTGGCGTCGTTGAAAGATCCGTATAGGGGTCACCGCCGCCGTATCGGACCCATACGAGCGTCGTGATGATCACTATCAATACGAGAATGGACAGCAGAAGTTTTTTCATTGCTGGCTTCTGAAGCCTTGCAGCACTCCCCGGCGCCGAATGTTACATCATTGCGGAGCGATATCAGATCCGCAGCGCGACCAGCCAGCTTGTCACCACCAGGAATGCTGCGAGTACTCCTGCAATCATCTGTGCGCGCCGGTCGGTTGGCACCGGTCCCAGCGCAATCAGCAACATGCCCGCGAGAAAGCCGCAAACGAAACCGAGAAGGTGTGCTCCGATGTCGGTGTTCTCACCGCCCGTTCCCGTGAACATTAGCAGTGCAAGGCCACCCACGATCGGGCCGTAGCGGTAGGACCAGCGGTCCTGGGCCATCAGCTGACCGCGCCAAACGTATCCTGCGACGAGACCAAGGGCTGCGAACACCGCTGTCGATGCTCCGATCGACCGGTGCGCCGACTCGAGGAGCAGCGTATTGGCCGCGTTACCCGTTGCGGCCGCGGCAACGATTGCGAGCCACGCGACGCCGGAACCCATCAAACGACCGGCGAAAAAACCAAAGAAAACCCCGAACACGAGGTTGCCGACAATATGCCTGGCACCTGAGTGAAGAGTCAGCGCGGTTATCGTTCGCCACCACTCGCCGCCTCGAATCAGGACTCCGTCAACACGGCCGGCTTCGAACCAGTCGCGTCCGAAAGCCGAGTATCCGGCCAGCCAAGCAATCGCACTGACCACCAGCACGTAGCCCACAACGCCCGGGACGGCATCCTGGTAGCTGATCTTCTTCCTCGACTTGGGGCGTGCCGGGGGATTCTCGTCGTCGTAAAGGCGCAGTTCTTCGACGGCCTGCACCGAATATTCGGCCGGCACGATAAGAGCCGCGCTGACGCCATCATCGATCACCTGATGTGGAATCTTTACAGCGGCAAGAACGAGCGCTCGGTCAGCACAGCTCTGCCGATTGCGGCTTTCGAATACGACGCGCAGGTCTTCTTGCATGCTTTCTGGAACCTGATACCTGGTCAGAAAATATTTTACTTACAGTAAGTTACAGTCAAATAGGCCGCTTCAGCTTTTGTTCATGCAGCGCGTTCGACAATACCGTTACGCAGTGATGTTGTCACTTCAGTCGAGCGATTCAATGACATTCTGGAAAAAACTTTACTTCGGCGTCGCCATCGTCAGTGCCGTCTACCTCGCTATTGCCCTGTTCTGAGTCCTCGTCAGCTTTGCGGTAAGCTAGACGAACTGCGCTGATGAAGAACCATTTCCCGACGGGAGTTGAATTTGAGAATTGCGGCCATACGCGCGCTGCTCGTGCCCGCGAGCTTTTCTGTTATGGGGATAGGATCTGCCGTTGCGGAAGTCGCTGACGCGGAGGCGGGCGGCTTTACGACGATCAACGAAACTATCATTGACGCACCACGCGACGTTGTGTGGCGATCCGCAATCGGAGAGATAGGTCGCTGGTGGAGTTCTGCGCACACGGTATCTGGAGAAGCGAGTCGCCTCTCCATCGACGCTCGTCCGCAGGGCTGCTTCTGCGAATATCTTGGCGAGGGTGCCGGCGTCGTGCACCTCGCCGTGACGATGGTGAATCCCATGGTCGTGCTGCGCTTGACGGGCGGTCTCGGCCCCCTCGGGCTTCTGGGCGTTGATGGCAACATGACCTGGGAATTCTCCGATGCTGATGGTGCGACCGCGGTCAAGTTCACCTATGCGGTGGGCGGCTATCGCCCGGGCGGCCTGGATGGCATTGCAGGACCTGTCGATGGCGTCATCGGCGAAGCGCTGCGCCGCCTGAAAGCACACGTCGAGACCGGTAATGCGGAGCTGTCGGACCTTGAGTGATATCGCACCGGCGAGACCGTCATCAACGGTTGTGGTCGTGCGCAGAGGCACGGTCGAGCCGGAGTTGTTCATGGTACAAAGGCACGCGAAATCCTCGTTCGGCGCCGCGTACGCATTTCCAGGCGGGGTCATCGACGATGACGACGCCGCGGTCCATGAATTCTGTTCGGGCCTGAGTACGATCCAGGCGAACAAGCGCCTCGGCGTCAAGAAGGGCGGTCTCGACTATTTCAGCGCGGCTATTCGCGAGCTGTTCGAGGAAAGCGGAGTGCTGCTGGCGAACGTGAGTGACCTTGATGAGGACCTCTGCGCCGTGCGCGATTCGCTGAACGATGGTTCTGAACGCTGGTCTGATTTTGTTACGCGCAATCGCCTGAAACTCCACTGTGATCAGCTGCACTACTTTAGTCACTGGGTCACGCCGCCGTCACAGCCCAAGCGCTATTCGACGCGGTTTTTTCTGGCCGAGCTGCCGAAAGGACAGGTAGCAGAGCACTGCGGCGGGGAGTTGACCGACTCCTGCTGGATCACGGCGCATGACATGCTCGAGGCGGGGCGCGCAGGTACCGTCGAACTACACTTTCCGACGATAAAGACGCTCGAGAGTATTGCGCGACACAAGACCCTCGATGCGCTGGTTGAGTGGGCACGGTCCTCGGTCGAATGGGGCGTTACCAGCATGGTGCCGGCAATCATCATGCGCGACGGCAAGCCCGAAATCGTTCTGCCGGGCGAGAAGGGCTATCCCGGGCTGAGAACGTGAGCCAATTTGGACCAAGCATGCCTGCATACAGCGAGCTGGCGCCTGGCATCCGCCGGCTTGTCGCGCCGAATCCGTCGATGATGACGGGCCCGGGCACCAACACCTATTTGCTTGGCAGCAAAGCTTTGGCCGTGCTCGATCCGGGCCCCGTGATTGATCGTCATATAGATACGATTCAGGCGAAAGCGGCTGCACCGATTCGCTGGATACTGGTCACGCATACCCATCCCGATCATTCGCCGGCGGCAAAGCTGCTGGCGAAGGCTACGGGAGCGTCATTGCTCGGTATGCGGGCGCCGCGCGGCGCCCACCAGGACACCACCTTCGCGGCAGACCGGCTTCTTGCAGACGGTGATACGCTCGAGACCGACGAATTCCTTATCGAGGCCGTGCATACGCCGGGGCATGCATCGAATCACCTTTGTTATCTCCATCGTGGTATGAACTGGCTATTTACGGGCGATCACGTCATCGACGGCTCGACCGTCGTGATCGATCCGCCCGACGGCGACATGAAGCATTACCTGCAGTCACTGCGGCGCGTCAAGGAGCTGCGTTGCGACGCTATTGCGCCCGGCCACGGTGAGATCATTCATGACCCGGACCGACTTATCGACTGGATTATCGATCATCGCCTGAAAAGAGAGGGCAAAGTCGAGGCGGCGGTAGCGGCAAACCCCGGGCTTACAGCGAGAGAACTCGTGCCGCACGTCTATATCGATGTCGACAAGAAATTGTACGGGTGGGCGGAGCGCTCGCTGCTCGCGCATCTGATTAAGCTGCGGGACGACGGCATCGCCTATTGCGCCGCGGAGCGATGGAAGCTGGCCAGAGGATGACCCGGCCTCGACGAAGCTCAAAGAAGCCAAGTTTGAGCGCGGCAAGGTTGCCACGGTGGACAGATACGCCGCGCGTACAGCCCCTCGGAGCCGGAGATTAGCGCTGTCAAGATCACAGCCGGCATGCACGCCGTCTGCGGCTTGATTAGCGGCCTGACTTCGCATAGTTTACCCCGTCCGGAATGAGAGGTATCCAGAATGACATTCGTGGTCACCGAAGCCTGTATCAAGTGCAAACTCACTGATTGCGTGGAGGTTTGCCCCGTGGACTGCTTTCACGAAGGCCCGAACTTTCTCGTCATCGACCCGGACGAGTGCATCGACTGCACTCTGTGTGAGCCGGAATGTCCCGTCGAGGCGATTTACTCCGAAGACGAAATCCCGGCGGGCCAGGAGCAATTCCTGGAAATCAATGCGGATTTGTCGAGAGAGTGGCCGGTGATCACCGAGATGAAGGACCCGCCGGCAGACGCCGACGAGTGGCGAGAAGTAAAAGACAAGCTGCAGTACCTGGAAAGGTAATCGGGGAGCACCCGCTTCGCTTTACGCGCCGCGGGAGCGGCATCTTGCCGCGATCATGGGCTTGCGCCGGCAACGGAACGACACCCTGTAGGAGAGCGCCCCAGCGCGCCACGTGCCCTTGGGGTGCGAAGCAAAGCGGCGGCCGTGAGGCCGCGTCAAGACGTCGGCCGCCGGGGCGGCCTCCTACGTCTCCTTGATAAACTCCGTCAGCACCGCAGCTAACTCCGGCCCCTTGTCTTCCTGCAGAAAGTGGCCCGCGTTCCTGATTTTCACGTGCCCGCGGTTCTTCGCCCCGGGCACCTTTTCCTGCCACGGCACTTCAAGGCCGCGTGTGACGGGATCGCGGTTGCTGAACGTCGTCAGAAACGGCTTCTGCCATCTGCTGAAAACCTCCCATGCGGCGCGATTGGCGTCGCTCGCCGGGTCGTCGGGCGATATCGGTACAAGCATCGGAAACGCACGCGCACCCGCTTTGTACTTCGACGACGGAAAGGGCGCGTCGTAGGCCGCAACGACGTCGTCGGGCAGCTCGGTAATCGTCGCCTTCTGGATGATCTTTCCGATCGGGAACACGGGGCTGAATCGGGCGAAGGCCCTCCATGTCTTGAACGCGCGCGGCATCTCCTGGTCGCCGGTCGGCAGGCCGCCGTTGCCCAGGGCGATCCGGGCAAATCGCCGCTCGTCCTCAGCTGCGACGCGCAGGCCGATTAATGATCCCCAATCCTGGCAAAAAAGGGTGATATTGCCGAGGTCCAGTGTCTCAATGAACTGCTTCATCCAGGCCACGTGGCGCGCATAGCTGTAATCGCTCTTACGAGTCGGCTTGTCGGACTTGCCGAAGCCGATCAGGTCGGGCGCAATCACGCGCATCCCGGCATCACGGAGCGGCGGAATCATGAAGCGATACAGGTAGGACCAGCTGGGTTCGCCGTGCAGCAAGAGCACCACTGCGCCGTCAGTGGGTCCCTCGTCGACGTAGTGCATGCGCAAGCCGTTGACGTCAATGTAGTTCTCTTTGAAGTCGTAGTCGGGCAGGTTCTCGAAACGGGCATCCGGCGTTCGCAAGGCCTTCATTGCTGTATTCCCCTTCGCTGATTCCGCCTATGATAGCGGTTTGTTGCTCGTGGAGGATCAAACTTGAAGATCAGCTGGCGCGCGCGAGTGGTCCGTCGCATAACCTCTCGATTCGTAAAGGGCATCGACACCTCAACGGTCGACCTGGCGCACGTGGCCGATATGCGAGCGCGCCTGGACAAGATCGCTCGGTTTTTGAAACGCGCGTTCGGCGTTGCGGTCGAGGCAACGACCGTAAACGGCCTTTATGCGGAGTGGCTGCGTCCGAAAGCCGCGCGCGCCGACAAAGTGCTGCTGTATCTGCACGGTGGTGCATACCTCGTGGGGAGCTGTCGCACGCACCGGCAGATGGTCAGTCACATCGCGCGAGCCGGAGGGGTCCAGGCGCTGGTTCCCGAGTATCGACTGGCGCCCGAGCACCCGTTTCCAGCAGCTATAGAGGATGCTGTCGGTGTCTACCGATGGCTGCTGGCGAATGGGTTCAGCGCGGACAACATCTTCATCGCCGGTGACTCGGCGGGCGGTGGACTGACGGTAGCTACGCTGCTTGAACTGCGGCATGGCGGTTTTCCGATGCCTGCCGCGGTGGTGCTGCTCTCGCCCTTTCTCGACGTCACGGCGAGCGGCGAATCGGCAACAACGCGCGCCGACCAGGATCCCTGGTTTGACGCAAAGGACATGGCTGTCGTTACCGATAATTACTGTCCACCGGGAACCGACTTGAAGAACCCGCTGGTGTCCCCGGTATTCGCCAATGTTGCCGGACTGCCGCCGACCTACATCCAGGTCGGCGACGACGAAATCCTGCTGAGCGACTCGACGCGCTTCGCCGACAAGATGAAGGAGGCGGGGCTGGACGCGGAGATCGAGGTCTGGCCTGAAATGTGGCACGTATTCCAGCTGTTTATCGGCAAGATGCCGGAGAGCCGACGGGCGATCAAGCGTATCGGCGCTTACCTTGCAAGGCGTATGCAAACGGTTCCGCCATCAGAATCCTGACTCTTTCTGCGAGTCGTCGTACATCTTGGTCAGGAATGAGCGAATCGCGGGCACCGCTTCGTCCTTGCTCATGAGTTTTTGTTTCTGCAGCACGGCGGCCATGTCCTGAATGGATCGTTTGCCGTCGATCAGGCTCATGATGAAGGAGTAGATCTGGGTTGTCATCGCCTGCGTTCTGAATGATGGCGACAGCGGTACGGGGTCTTTTCCAGTCACGATCCAGTCCGGCAAGGCCTTGTAGCGCTGCGGCTTTTTCGCGTCGCGTTCCTTGTACGCTGAGAATGTAAATACCTTCTCGCGTCTGCCGTTGCGGCTGGCTGGAGAACACATGTACGGAATCGTTTTCTGCGAAACATAGGGGTCGGAGAATCCGTTCTCCGCGACGATCGCTTTGGTTTCTTCAGGGCTGTAGCGGCGCGAACGTTGCGGACTCGTAAACGCCAGCGAACCGAAGTTAATCCAGCGACCGTTCTCGACGAGCAGCGTGTTGACGCGTGCGGCGAATACAGGCAAGTCTTCTGAAATAATGTCAATTAGCCATGGCGTGACGACGGTGTCGAAACTCTGCTCCGAAAACGGTGCCCGCAAGGCGTCGCCCAGTACCAGGTGAAATCGGTCATCGACGACCTCGGGTGCCGTGAGTGATCGCAGAACGGCATCGTCCTCAAGCGACAGCGGCGCAAGAGGAAACTCGTAAAGCTTCAGCTTTTCACCCCGTGTAACGGCCCGGGCGACCAGCATAAGCAAAGGATTGAAGTCCATCGCAACGGTCAGGTTGCAGTCGAGATTGCGATGGATGTCATAGGCGAGTCGCCCCGCGCCGGCGCCAAGCACGAGTACGTTGCCGAGCTCGGCATGATCATGGAGTACTGACTGAATCTGCTTGAGCGAGGCGACATTCTCTTCGTCACCCCAGGCCCAGTCGCGGTGAATATTGGCGTAATAGGTATTCAGTCCCTGGTCGGCAGGCAGCCGCGTCCTTAGCGCGAGATAGGTCTCGTAGTTAGCGTGTGCTGCCTGCATGTCGACCGGACGCAACAGCTTTGCCAGCGCGCGTTGATGGTACTCAACCGCCTTCTTGTATCGCTCGACCCGACGCCTGGACAGCGAGTGCAGGTCGTCTTTCTTTAGCTCGTTTTCGAGCCCCGCCGCCTCATGGCCTAATTGCTGCAGCGCAAACTGCAGGCGGCCGCGCCATTCCCCCAGGGTCGCCTGCGGCTCGGCGAACATCCAGGGAATGCCGTTGATCGACGGGAAATCGACGTCGCAGGCTTTGCAATGCAGGTCGGTGTCCTTGCGCTCCAGCGGCGAATGGTCGCAGCGCGGACAGGCGAAAAGGGTCGCGAGGTCGGTCATGGCGAGATTATGCACCAAAAAAACAGCCGGTCGGGGGGACGCGACCGGCTGCAGTAGTGCCACACTGTCCAGAGGAGACGTGGCGGATTAGCAAACAATTTACATGGGGCTGGTGATAATGCCGTTCACGATCGGCGTGAATGCGGTAAATGTGTCCAGGCCGGAACCAAGGCCGTGCCAGCCCGGCCCATAGAGCGAGTCGAATGCTCCCGTTTCGTTGTGCAGCGCCATGTAGTTGAGAATGACGCTGTTGACGAGCAGGTTTACGTTGTTGGCCATCGGCGTTGCTCCGCGCATCACGGAACCCCCGGCATCCATTGCGCCGATCTGCTGATGGCGTGCCTGTTCGTCAGCGTTGCCACCGATGAGCGTCGGTCGTCGCGTCGGGTTGTATACGAGGAAGAACGAACCAGCCGTCGAGGAATCGTCGCTTGACCATTCGCCTTTCCCGCGCCCCTCCGGCGAACCGTCGATGCTACCGTTCGACGACAGTGAGCCGTCGCTGAAGACATACATCATCAGCGGCTTGCCGAGGCGTGCCGCGTATTCGAGACAGGCGCCCATGCAGCGCCCGGCGCGGAAGTCTTTGATTTCCCCTTCTGCACGTCGACCACCGTGATAGTCGTAGCCGCCCATCTCGACCGTGCCGGCGCCGGCGAAGCCATTCATCACCAGCTTCATGATGGATGCGGTTTTCTTGAATTCGCGCGCGTCGCGGTTGTTGCCTTGGATTTCGGCAGACGTGAAGATTCCCGTGCCGTCGTCGGCTACGATCATCGGATCCAGCACCGGGTCAATAGGCGTGCCGCCGAAGCGATCCGCGATATCGGCTGCTTTGAGATAGCCGCATCGCACCGCCTGCTTGATCGCGGCGTCGGCTGCGACCTGCGTGTCGACATTTGCGACCTTGGCATCGCTGAGACGATAGATGGATTCCATCACCGCGGTGGCGTCATCCTTGGTCAAAATACCAACGAGGTCGCCCGTGTCGACGAGGTTCACGACGTCGCTGGGACGATCCACTTTGGTCGGGCGTAGCTCCGGGTCATACAGCATCGCCGGTAGCATCGAGTTGCCGCCCGAATCCGTATTCTCCGAACCGGCAAGCGTCAGGATGTTTCCCTTCGCACCCGCGCGCGCAATGCCGTACATCGGGTTATGCGGGTTATTGCCGGTGTCGTTGTCCGAGCGCGCCGGAATGACCGCACCATTGGTAAAGGCGGCGGTGGCCGGGCTGACGACAGACATGATGCCGCGGCGAAAGGCGCTGTCGAGGTGAAAGCCCAGTCCGAGATCGAAATTGGCGTACGATTCGCCCGATACGGGATCGTTCAGGCTCGGGATCATGTCACCGGGCAGGCCCATCTTTTCGTAACCCTGGGTGCTGACAAAGTCCTGCTGGCCCCCTTCCTTGCCGATGAGCACGTTCGAGCCCGCGATGTTGGCACCACCGGCGAGGTCGAAACAGATAAAGGGGATCTTGCCCGCGCCATCGGTAATGTTGCAGGGGGTGGCGCGCAGTGCATCCAGGTCGCCCGAGAGGCCGAACGCCGGCGCGCCAAACAGACCCGCCGCGCCACCGACCGTGTAGGCAGCGCCGGTCATGAAACCCTGCGCAACAAACTGGCGCCGCGTAACAGGACGTGGATGATCGCCATGAAGCTGCGGCGCATCCCAATGCCGCTTGTTTCGTCTCTTAGTCATCTCAATGGTTCCTCAATAATCCTGTTGTTACTGAACCAGCGTGGCCGCGCTGCCCAGCGTGGCGGCACAAACACCCTTGGCAATGGCTCGCGTATCGCTGGAGCCGGCCAGCAATCGGTCGATCAGATTGTCCGGACGATTGCCAATGGCGGTGAAAGACGCCAGTTCGTCATAGACGACGCCATAGCTTGGCTGAGTTGCGATCTGTGGCCCGGCTGGTCCGTTGCCCACGGCGCGGGCGATCAGCGGGTCAACGAAGTTGCTGCGGTTGGCCACGCTGAAGGCCTGGCTCGCGGCGAGGTTGAAGTCAAAGCCTGGCCAAACGGTGGCGGCAGCCGGATTCGGGTTCGCATTCGTTCCGATCAGCGCGTCGCAGTACTGAATCGCGAGCTGGGCGATCGCCACCTGATGCGATGACAGGAACGTATTCACGTCCTCGACCGCCGGCAATGACTGGCGCAGCTCCTGGTAGGTGTCGTCAACCGGGAACGTCCCGGATGGCCGTTCGTAGTCGGTCCGGCTTACACCCGTGATGGCCGCGAACGTTGCGTCTATCTCGTCGAACGTGCGCACCCCGATCTGCGAAGCCGGGTCAAGGTCCGTTGGCGTGATGATCAGCATCGGGTCTTCGGGACGGTTGTACGAGAATCCGGCCAATCGATCGAAGGTCAGGAAGAACTCGTCATCCTGAGGTCCTTTTGCCAGCGGGATGACGGCACCAAGTTCCGACAGTGGCTGACCGAGTTCTTCGAACAGCGATGCGCTCAGCGTTTCATTCAGCGTCGCATAGGTCTGACCGTGATCGGCTTCCTGACCGTTCATCGCGATGCGAATACCCTCGATAGGAATGCCTTCGGGTGTTGACCCGTCAAGCGTGATGAAGTGCGGTTTGTCGAACAGATACGCATACGAGTCGAACTGCTGGGCCTCGTAAAGGATGTACGAGGACTGAGGCGCGGCTTGCAGCCGTTCGGAGATATCGAACAGCAGGTAGAATCGCTCGCCGACGCCGGCATCGAAGTTCTGCTGGATCTGCTGCTGTGTTATCGCACGTCGATGTATCGCCGCGAGCCGGATGGTGCCCTCCCAGAGACCATCGCCCGAGGCTTCGTTGCCAAGAACCAATGCGAAGGTGTTCTGCCAGTCCACAAACGTGCCACCGGGAACCGGATCCGCATTACTGACCAGTTCGCCGTTGACGTAAATGCGACGTCCGTCGATCGGGCTGTAAGTCGCGACCACGTGCTGCAAGGTTGCTTGCAAGACCTCGTCTGCGTTCGGTGTCGACAGTGCCGGATCACCGTTGAGGTTAACTATCGGGTCACCGTTCGCGTCCTGCGCGTTGGTGCGCAGCAGGAAGTCGTAGTTATAGAGCGTCTGTTGCAGCGCAAAATTACGCGTGTTGGCCCCCGCCGAGTAGCTGACGATCTTCGACATTTCCTGATTGACATTCGCCGGTATCACCCAGGCTTCTATGGAGAACTCGCCCGATTCCTGCAAGATATCAGCGAGCTTGGCACTGGCCGTCGTCGAGCCCTGTGCTTTACCCGGGCCTTGGGCCGCATTGTTACCGATCGTAATACCCCAGCCGCCAAACCAGCCGACATCGCCAAAGAAATTGAGATCGATTGCCGGGTCGACGCCGCTGGTGTCGTAGGCAATCAGGCCATTGCCGGTCTTGAACTCCCAGAGGGCAATCTGCGCGTCTTCGTAACGGTTGCCGCCGGAGGCCAGCGTGCCATCAACAAGGCGCACGGCCTTACTGTAGACCAGGGCCGGATCGACCGTCGTTGCCGTAATGCCGTTAGCGAATGCCGTAATCGCGGCCAGCATCTCGTCTGACGATGACGCGCAATCACCGTTCCAACAGTTATGTGACTCGCCGAGTGGAACCGGGCTTACCTTCTCGACGAATCGAGAGTCCACCGGTGTGTCCAGATTGATCTTCGACTTTGCCGCCTCATAGGCGCTGGCCACGTCCGGATCGGCAAAATACGGCTGCTGCGCGTTCGGCGACTGTGAACTGTGACAGTCCGAGCAGTAGCGCTCGAGAATCGGCGTGTGGATGAGCTGCTGAAACGCGGCGGTATCGTCAGGGAAATTCTTGCTGGAACTCGGGTCGCTGGAAATGGGTGGCGTCAGCACGATTTCTCGACCGCCACCGGCCGCGGCGCCCACCCAGTTCTCGATCCAGGTCGTCATGATCGTGCCGCATACACCAGGATCGGCGACCCAGCAGTTATGCCCGATTGGCGCTTCGCTGACTTTCTGTACAACGCGAGATGCCGCGGGCTCCTGCGTGTCCGTGACGGTGAGCGCCTCGTCGTACGCCATGTTGACATCATCATTGCGAACGAACATCGGTACCTGTCCAACGGTTTCGTTGTGACACGAACCACAGCGATCCGTGCCCTTGGCGTTTGACCAGAACTCCTGCTGGAACTTGAGAACATCGCCGTCCCGGGCTACCGGGCCCGTATAGACGGCGTTATTGCTCGTCCCCGGGTTCTGCGACAGCGGGTTTTCCGTTGTCTGGGCACCGCCGCCACACGCTGCGAGAACCATACTTGAGAGCAAGGCCAGCGCCGCTGCGCGGAGGGGGCGAAGACTCAGGGCTTGAGTCGCAATGTCGATTGCGTAAGTCATTTTCGTCATCTCCCTACTGACCCATGCAGTGCACGGCGGCGTCGGCGAATACCTGCTTCATCCTGT
>CAMYMR010000025.1 GCA_947259285.1 uncultured Woeseiaceae bacterium
ATCCAGGCATTGGAAACGGCGTTCAGCACCTGCTCGCGATCGCCCCCCAGCATGCGGGTAACAACCGCGGTCGATGCAACCCGAACCAGCAGGACGTGATCCAGGCCGACCCGGTTGTAGCTGTTTTCGAGCGCGAGCACGCCCTGAATCTCGTGGGCCTTGATCGCGGCGATGAGCACGTCTTTTATCGTGAGCGGGTCCTTGCCCTGCGCGCGCGCGCTGCGACTCAGGTAATCGGCGGTCGCCAATATGCCGCCGAGGTTGTCAGACGGATGGCCCCATTCCGCCGCCAGCCAGGTGTCATTGAAGTCGAGCCAGCGATTCATTGCGCCGATGTTGAATGCGGCCATTACCGGATCCAGCTCGTAGGAGGTACCGGGTACTCGCGCGCCACCGGACAGCGTGGCGCCCGGCACGACCGGGCCCAACAGCTTCGTGCACGCCGGATAGTCGAGTGCCTGGAAGCCGCAAGCCAGCGTATCCATCAGGCAATAGTGGGCGGTTTCAAAAGCCAGCTCGCTGTCTACCTCGTAATCGCAGACGTACTCGGCGATATCGACGAGCGCCTGATCCCAGTCGGCGCGCCTGGCCGAGCGTATATCAGTGTTTGACATTGTCGTTCCTGTTAAAAGATTGCGTTGCTTTAGCCAGGCATCTAACGGTTTTCTATCGCTACCCATTCCTTCAGTCCGGGCCCGATGTAATCTGCTGCGGGCCGGATGAGCTTGTTATCCGCGCGTTGCTCCATGACGTGCGCGGCCCAGCCGGTAATGCGCGAACAGACGAAAATGGGTGTAAACAGGTAAGTCGGTATTCCCATGAAGTGGTAGACGCTTGCCGCGAAGAAGTCCGCGTTCGCAAAAAGCTTCTTCTCATCCCACATGACTTTTTCGATTGCCTCGGAGACCGGATACAGCGTCGAATTGCCGACATCCTCGGCGAGTGCTTTCGACATCCGCTTGTTAACCGAATTACGCGGGTCGGAGGTTGTATAAACGCGGTGCCCGAAGCCCATGATCAGGTCTTTGCGCGCCAGCATGCCGTGCACGCCTTCGATCGCGTCCTCCGGCGTATCGAAACGCGAGATCAGCTCCATGGCTGCCTCGTTGGCACCACCGTGCAGAGGGCCGCGCAGCGCCCCGATCGCGCCGGTTACGGCCGAGTGCATATCTGACAGCGTGCCGGTAATAACGCGGGCCGCAAACGTTGATGCATTGAACTCGTGTTCCGCATACAGAATCAACGTGGTGTCCAGGCATTTGCGATGCAGCTCGCTGGGCGCTTTATCGTGCAGCATGTGCAGAAAGTGCGCGGCGATGCTGTCATCGTCGGTGCTGGTTTCTATTCGGACGCCGTCGGTGTGGAATCGATGCCAGTAAAGAAGCATCGAGGGTAAGCAGGCGAGCAGACGATCTGCGACGTCCTGCTGATTCTCGAAATCGCCTTCCGGCTCGATGTTGCCGAGAAAGGAAACGCCGGTGCGCAGTACGTCCATCGGGTGCGCGCTCCTCGGCACCATTTCGAGAACCGTCATCAGCTCTGCGGGCAATCTGCGATTCGCCTTGATCTTTGCAATGTACCCGTCGAGCTCCGAGCGTGTCGGCAGGGAGCCGTGAAGCAGCAGGTAAGCCACCTCTTCGAAGCTCGCGTTGTCAGCGAGGTCGTAAATATCGTAACCGCGGTACGTAAGGCCCGCGCCTTCCTTGCCGACCGTGCAAATGTGCGTGCTGCCTGCCGTAACGCCGGCGAGGCCGCCCGTCTTCTTATCAGCTGCCATCTTCTCCTCCCGTCTTCAGGCCCTGTTCCTGGAACAGCGCATCAAGCTTGTCTTCGTACGCCTGGTAGCCGAGCACGTCGTATAGGTCTGTTCGTGTCTGCATGGTCTCAACGACGGCCTGCTGTGTACCTTCGTCCCGGATCGTCTCGTAAACACGCATCGCCGCCGCCGACATCGCGCGGAAGGCGCTCAACGGATACAGCGTCATCGCTACACCGACGGCCGCCAGCTCCTCTGTCGTAAACAACGGCGTCTTGCCAAACTCCGTCAGGTTGGCAAGCACCGGCACTCTAACCGCATCGGTAAACTGCCTGTATTCATCAATTGTGGTAAGCGCCTCCGCAAAGATCATGTCCGCACCGGACTCAACATAGGCGCCCGCCCTGTCGATAGCTGCCTGCTGGCCTTCGACCGCGTGTGCATCCGTGCGTGCCATGATGACGAATTGGTCGTCGATACGGCCGTCGACCGCAGCCTTCAGGCGATCGCACATCTCGGCGGAATCAACAAGCGCCTTCCCTGGCCGGTGACCGCAGCGCTTGACCGCGACCTGGTCCTCCAGGTGACAGCCGGCGGCGCCGGCCCACGTCATTTCCCGAATTGTGCGGGCAATCATGAAGGCGCTGCCCCAGCCGGTATCGGCATCGACGAGCAGCGGCACATCGGTGGCGGACGCGATGCGGCGAATGTCCTCGGTAACGTCGTTCAGGGTTGTCATAGCGAGATCGGGCAGGCCGAAAGAGGCGTTCGCAACGCCGGCTCCGGACAGATAGATCGCCTTGAAGCCCGCTCTTTCCGCGAGCATCGCTGTATAGGCGTTAATAGTGCCGACGATCTGAAGCGGTCGTTCCGCCAGAAGCGCGGCGCGGAATCGGGCTCCTGCACTCATCGCGCGTCCTCTCAAAGATACATTGACTGCGTGGCCGGAATGCCTCTTTTTAATCTGGATTAAAACCGGCCGGGGCATGGATTCTAAACCACGCGAGGGCTCATTCCCAAATTTAGCGGTTGCTCAACTTATCGCCACGACGGTGCGCCCGGTCACCGTTCCATCGATATAGGCCTGGAACGCGCCCGGTAGCTCGTCAAAGGCGATGGTTCGATGGCCAATGGTGGCAAGGTGCTGCGGCTTAAGGTCGTCGCCGATGCGCGACCAGACGGCACGCCGGAGATCGTGCGGCGTCTCGACCGAGTTGATGCCGAGCAGGCAAACGGCCCGCAGGATAAACGGCAGCACGGTTGTGTTCAGCGCCGGGCTTGCCGCAAGCCCGATACTCGCGATGTTGCCGCCATAACGCATCGTGCGCGTAAGCCATGTCAGGTAATCACCGCCCAGGTTGTCGATCGCTCCGGCCCACTCGGCCTTTTCCATGGGCCGCTTGCCGAGATCAATCTGGTCCCGCAGCAGGATACGCGCCGCACCGATCTCTCTGAGATACGACTCCTCGGCGGCCTTTCCCGTTACGGCCGCAACCTCGTAGCCGCGGCCGGCGAGCATGTCGATCGCGATGCTGCCCACCCCGCCCGTCGCGCCGGTCACGACCACGGGACCGAGGTCGGGCGTCTGGCCGTTCTGTTCCATGCGATGGATCGCGAGCGCTGCAGTGTATCCGGCGGTGCCGATTTGCATCGCCTCGGCCGCCGTCATGCCCTCGGGTATCGGTACCAGGCTCTTGCTATCGAGGCGTGCGTATTCGGAATAGCCGCCATCGACCGTCTCGCTCAGGCCACAGCCGTTCACCAGAACAGCGGTGCCGGGTGGGAACTCCACGTCTTCAGAGCTCACTACGACGCCGGCAAGGTCGATGCCGCCGTTCAGCGGATACCGTCTCAGGATTCGCCCTGTTCCGGTTACCGCCAGCGCGTCCTTGTAGTTGATCGTCGAGTGGCTGACGCGCACCACGACGTTGCCTTCTGTGAGGTCGTCGATCGACAGCGTCTTGAACGCCGCGACGATCTTGCCATCCTGCTCGTCAATCCTCAGTGCGCGAAAATTGTCCATTCTTAAGCCCTCTTGTCCAGGCGATTTAACCATGCCGAAAGACCGGCCGCATTCAACGTCACGTCGATGTCCAGAATCGACCGCATCGCATCGTCGTCGCCTTTGAAACCATGCTCCCTGAGGCGCGTTGACAGGTACCCGTACATCGCTGCCTCAAGCGCCGCGTCGCGATTTTCGGCGTCCCGGCGGTCAAGGGCCATGCGTTCGTACGCATCGATACCGGCGTGCATGTCGCCGGCCAAACGATCGAGGTCTCGTACGCGGCTGTAGTGTGTCAGATAGACCTGCTCCGGGTTGCAGCCCATGATGCGATCTACCGACCTGTGCGCCTCAATCGGGTCAAAGCTGGCGGGCGTCGAGGTCGGATAAATAAACTCGCCCTTTTCCGTGTCGAGCTCGCGATACGAGATGCCGAAGTTGTCGCCAGTGAAGACGCCGCGTGATGCCGGATCATGGAGGCAGTAATGGTGACGAGCATGTCCTTCCGTGAACAAGGTCTGGACTTGCCGGCCGTTGAAGTCGATCCAGGCATCGTCTTCCGCAACCACGACGAGATGCTTGTCGATCGGCCGGATGTCACCGTACATCTCGCGCGTGCGTTCGACCCCGTAGACGGCTATGGTGCCATTGATAAGCCTCGCAGGGTCGATCATGTGTGGCGCCCCGCGTGGATGAATAACGCAGCGCGCATTCGGCAAATGCTGCATCAGGAGGCCGGCGCCGCCTGCGTGATCGAGATGGACGTGGGTCAGAAAGACAAAATCGACGTCGGCGACGTCGATGTCCCGCTGTCGCAGGGCATCGAGCAATAGCGGCACGCTGTCATTGGTACCGGTGTCGACGAAGGCGGCGCGGCCTTTCTCGGCAAGCAGATGGCTGGCGTCCTGCAGTGGGCGGATGTATTCGGTATCGACGGCAAAGATGCCATCATTCAGTGCGGTAATTTGCGCGTTGGCAGCCTGCATCATTTCGCTACAACGAGCACATCCTCAACTACTCCGCCCTGGTGGTTTCGAGGCCCTGCAAGCGCGAGAAATAGCGGGCGAGCAACGGAATGTCCTCATCAGCGATAAGGCCGGCCTGTGCAACCATGATCGCATTGGCCCGGTCGCCATTCTTGTATTGACGCAGCGCGTGTTCGAGATAACTTTCATACTGGCCCGCGAGCGTCGGCCACTGTGCGTTCACGCTTATACCATTCTGGCCATGGCAGGCAACGCAGGCAGCGGCCGGCGGCGGCGCCTCTGAACCGGCCGCGGCAGGGAGGTCATCGACAAGGCTCGCAAGGTATGCCGCAACATCCTCGATCTGCCGGTCGGTGAGACTCGTGGCCTGGGCCTCCATGGTTGGGTGCGAGCGCTCCCCGCTGCGATAGCCTTTCAGCGCGATTACCAGGTAGCCCGCCTTCTGTCCGCCGAGCTTCGGAACTCGATACGACGGATAAGCGTTGCGATAGCCCTCGATGCCATGGCAGCCGAGGCAGGAATAGCCGAGTTCCTTGCCGGCCTCGGGGTCGCCCTCGGCGAAAACGGGATCTGCCAGGAAAAGGGCCGCCAGGAGCAGCGTCATCGCTTTCGCTACGATCTTCATGTTGGCAATCACTTGAGTCATTTGTCGGAAGTCTCGCCCAAATAACGGTTCGGGCATTCGGTGCGGTGCGTATGGTAGTGGCGTTGAAGCCCGATTTCTAGCTATATCGCTGAAGATCTCCGCTCGGCGCATGCTAGGATCGGCCGAATCTACTGGTCCCAACGGGTACTGAATCGTGAAAAAAGGCGTCGTCGCTCTGCTGGTCATCCTGGCCGTTGTTGTCATTGTCTCTCCGGGCATCCTCGGCCGACTCGCCGAGAAAAGTGTCGATGAAAACCTCAACTGGGCGGCTGCCGAGAGCGGCGACCTCGTTGTCCAATCCGAACGTTTTGATCGCGGCTGGTTTTCGTCGCAAGGACAGCACCGCGTCGAAATCAAGGACGGTAACCTCAAGTCGGCGCTTATGGAATTCGGCTCGCCGGGTGACGATCTGCCCGTACTGGTCATTGATACCCACCTTGATCATGGCTTGATTCCTGTCTCGTCGATGGCAAGAGAACACGGCTCACTCGCGCCGGGTCTGGGAAGCGCTGTTTCGTCTTTGAGTGTCGAATTCAGCGACGGTAAAACGATCGAGCTCCCGGGGAAGATTTACAGCAACGTCGCGCTCGGCGGTGCGCTCCAGTCCAGCTACAAGCTCGACGCCGGCTCGCTAGACGAGGGGCAAACAAGGGCCGCCTGGGGCGACAGCAATGTGGATGTAACGACCAACCCGTCCGGCGGTGACGTCGAATTCGCGGGGGACATTCGTGAGCTGTCGTTTGCCGACGACTCGGACGCATTTGCGGTTAGCGCACTGACTTTTTCAGGAAGCCAGGCCCCAACCAAGTTCGGCTTCATGACCGGCGATATGAAACTTGAGCTCAGCGATGTATCGATCACCAGCAGCGGCGTTCAGGTGGGCGGTATAGAGAGTATGAGCGTCGACGGTTACACAGAGCTCGACGACGGTCGCGTCAATGGTCGGACGACCTTGCAGGTGGGCCTGGCGGGACTGCCGCAGTTCGATGAGCTCTCCGTTGACGGCGACATCAGCCTCGAGGGCGCGAACGCCGAGATTCTGGGCGAGTTGATCAGGAAAATGGACGCGCTCGGGCCAAACCCGGACCAGACGCAGGCGTTCGCGGCCGTGGAAGGGGAGCTCAAGCGCCTCCTGGCCTCCGGCCTGGAAATGCGCTTCGACAAGCTCGACGTAACGCTACCACAGGGCACCGTTACGACCGCGGTGAAGTTCAAGGTCCTGGAGAAAGACGCAGCGACGTTTGACTGGAGTTCGTTGCTGCTGGCCACCGAAGCGTCGGCAGATGTCTCGATTCCCGCGGCGCTGGTCGATATGGCGCTGGAGATGAATCCGCATGCAGGCGCGGCGGTAGGGATGGGCTTCTTGCAGAAAAATGGCGACGTGTACGAAATAAGCGCTGAGTACAAGAAAGCCCTGTTGACGATCAATGGTCAACCGATGCCGATTCCGCTCGGGGCATTGTAGATTTGATCGTCGTCAGGTGAGATCGATTTCATCGGCGCGATGGCAGGCTACCCGCGTTCCGTCGAAATCGTGCGTCGCCGGCAGCCTGATTTGGCATTCCTGCTGTGCATAATTACATCGAGTATGAAAAACGCATCCCGTTGGCGGCTTCAACAGCGACGGTACCTCGCCAGCCAACGGTGCCTTCTTTGGCGCAATCACTGGGTTGGGCACGGGCACCGCATCGATAAGGGCTCGCGTGTAAGGATGACGCGGATGCGAGAATAACGACGCGTTGTCCGCGAGCTCGACCAGGCGCCCCATGTACATGACGAGAACGCGGTGGCTAATAGAGCGAACGACGGCAAGGTCGTGCGATATGAAAATAATCGCGAGCCCGGTTTGCTCCTGTACGGTCTGCAACAGCTTCAGCACTCGCTCGCGTACTGAGCCGTCGAGCGCTGCAACGGCCTCGTCGCAAATCAACACCCTGGGGCCAAGCACCAGCGCTCGCGCGATCGCGACGCGCTGCGCCTGACCGCCCGAGAGCTCGTGCGGAAAACGACGCAGGAAGCCTTCATCAAGGCCGACCTGCTCCAGCGCCTCAACAACTCGAACAGCGCGTTCGCCCCTTGACAGCTGTGGCTCGTGCACCAGCAACGATTCTTCGATGATTCGCTGCACGCGCATCTGCGGGTTCAGCGCGCTGACCGGATCCTGAAAGACGAGCTGCAGATCGCGGCGTTGATTCCTGGCGCGCCGCTCCACCGGGCCGTCGAGAGGAGCGCCTGCGTAGACGGCGCGACCCGCCTCCATCGGTATGAGTCCAAGCATCGCGCGCACAAAGCTCGTCTTTCCAGACCCCGACTCGCCGACGATGGCGAGGGTCTCGCCGCTACGGAGCGAAAAACTGATGCCCTGTACCGCCCGCAGTCGTTCATGCCCGAATGCCTCGTAGCTGACGGAGGCCCCTTCAACGCCGAGAATCGATGAGCCCGTTGCGGGCGGCGGGATGTCCTGACGGTCAATTCGTGGCGCAGCGTCCAGGAGCACACGTGTATGCGCATGGCCCGGTGAGGCAAACAGCGACGTCGTCGCGCCGGCGTCCACGACACGACCGGACTTTAAGACCACCATGCGCTCACAGTGCCCGGCAACGACTCCCAGATCATGGGTGATGAGCAGCAGCGCGGTTTCGTCGCGAATTTCCTCGAGCAGCTCGAGTATCTGCGCCTGAACCGTTACATCGAGCGCGGTCGTTGGTTCGTCGGCAATCAATAGCTCTGGCTCGGCAATCAGCGCGGAAGCGAGCATGACGCGCTGCCGCATACCACCAGAGAGTTGGTGTGGAAACGCGCGGAACTGGCGCGCGGCGTCGGCCAGTCCGACACGCGTCAGCATCTCGATGACACGCCTGTCGATATCGCCGCCCTTTGCAAGCTTATGGCGGACGAGAATTTCGCGCAGCTGCCGGCCGATTCTCAAGTAAGGATTCAAGGCCTGCATCGGGTCCTGAAAAACGATTCCGATGCGGCGGGCCCGCAGCTGGTCCAGCTTCTGCTGCGGCGCACCCAACAGCTCGGTTCCGGCAAAACGAATACTGCCGGAAACGTGTGCCTGACGCGGCAACAGCCCCATGACTGCGAGGGCGGTCTGCGATTTGCCGGAGCCGGATTCGCCGACGAGGCCGACGGCCTCGCCGCAGGACATCGAGAAACCAAGCTGTTCAACGACTGCCGTTTTGCCGTATTTGATCGAAAGGTCCTGGATTTCGAGCAAACTCATTCGACCTGCCTCGCGTCGAAGACGTCCCGCAGTCCATCGCCCAGAAAATTGAAACACATGAGAATCGCGGCAAGCAGCCCAGCCGGAATCAGCAACGCCCATGCCGCTCCCTCCATCTGGTTTACGCCGGTGTCGACAAGCGCCCCAAGCGATGTTTGCGGCTCCTGAACGCCGAGACCCAGGAAGCTCAGGAATGACTCGACCAGTATTGCCTGTGGAATCGTAAGCGTTACGTACACGATGACGATTCCCATGAGGTTTGGCGCGATGTGGCGAAGGATGATGCGGCCGGTACTTACGCCGGTCAGTCGCGCTGCCTCGACGAACTCTCGTTCCCGGAGGCTCAGGGTCTGGCCGCGAACAATGCGCGCCATGTCGAGCCAGTTGACCGCGCCGATTGCGACAAATATCAAAAGAAAGTTTCGCTCGAACGCGACCATTAGCAGGATCACGAAAAAGATAAACGGCAGCGCGTAAAGCGTGTCAACAAAACGCATCATGGCCGCATCGATGCGACCCCCGACGAAACCGGCTATAGCGCCGTACGCGACGCCGATAACGAGACTTACAAGACTTGCAACAACGGCGACCAGGAGGGTGACACGTATGCCGAGCATCGTGCGCACGAAAAGATCTCTGCCCAGATCATCGGTGCCGAACAGGTGTGCGCCGTCCGCGCTCGGCGGCAACATAAGGCGATCGAAATCCGTGGTCACGTAGTCGTGCGGACTGATCCACGGACCGACGACCGCCAGGGCAGCAACCAGCAGCAGGATGCTGCCGCTGACGCTTACGGCATGATTCTTCCCGACCCTCACCGGTAGCGCACGCGTGGATCGATCACGCCATAAAGCACGTCGACGATCAGGTTTAGAGACACGATTAGCGTCGCGTAGAAAACGACGATGCCGAGCACGAGCGTATAGTCACGATTGAGCGCGCCGCGAACGAAAAACTGGCCGAGCCCCGGTATGCCGAAAATTTCCTCGACGACGACGGAGCCCGTCAGAATGGCAGCGATGGCGGGACCCATATAGGAAAGCACGGGAAGCATGGCCGGCCTGAGCGCGTGCAGCCGCACTACTGTCAGCGTGCCAAGGCCCTGCGCCCTCGCGGTCCGAACAAAGTCGCTGCCCAAAACGTCGATCATGCTTGCGCGCGTCAAGCGGGCGATATAAGCAATCTGTGGAAGCGCCAGCGTTATCACCGGAAGCACGAATCGTGACACCCCGCTCGTGCTGCTCCACCCCGCCGGCAACCATTGCAGTTTGACCGCAAACAGCAGCACGAACACTGGAGCAAACACAAATACCGGAACCGAAATGCCGGTCATGGACAAAGCCATGATGCACCGATCGACGTAAGAGTCCTGCCTTAACGCCGCAATTGTCCCGGCGGTAACGCCGGCGACGATCGCGAGCGCCATCGCCAGCGCGCCCAGTCGCATGGACAGCGGAAATGCCGTCGAGATGAGCTCACTCACCGTGTAGTCGCGATAGCGATACGACGGACCAAGATCGCCTCGCAGCAGCCCGCCCAGATATCGCACAAACTGTTTTGGCAGGGGCTCGTCGAGATGATAAGCCCGCTGAATGTTCGCCTCGACATCCGGTGGGAGCGCGCGTTCGTCGTCGAATGGCCCGCCAGGCGCGGCATGCACCATCAGAAAGGCTAACGCGATAACCAACAGCAGCGTGGGTATCGCCCCCAAAACCCGGAGCAGCGTGTATCGCAGCAAGATCGTGTTCCGCTATGCGCGCGGCTATTCAGTCGCGCCGAGACTCAGGTGCTGACTGTAATGATAATCAAGGACATTGTCTCCCCAGCCACGAACCTCCGGACTGACCAGGTGTTTGCTCACATAGAAGTACAGAGGAATAACAGGATGATCGGCGAGCATGACGCGCTCGGCCTCCTCCAGGTAAAGCCTGCGGCGATCGAGGTCCGGCTGTTCCGCCGCGCGCCGCATCTGTAACTCGTACTCGTCGCTCGCGTAACGTGGCATATTGGTCTCGCTGCCCGCCTGCAACACGCTTAGAAACGTGTGTGCATCGTCATAGTCGCCGATCCAGCTGGAGCGAAATACCTGTGTTATCTCGGCGTCACGCATGTTCGCAAGTAACACCTGGAACTCTTCGTTGACAAGCGTCGCCTCGGCGCCGAGCACCTCGTTCCACATCGACTGTATGGCGACAGCAATTTTCTTGTTGGTGTCTGATGTGTTGTAGCGCAGCTCGAAGCGCAGCGGATTTTCCTCACTGTACCCCGCTTCCTTGTAGAGTCGTCGCGCGCTCTTATTACGCTCGTCCTGCGTCAACGCCGTAAAACTAAGCACGGTCGGCTTATAGTTATTAACACCAGGGTGTACCCAGCTGTATGCGGGCGCCTCACCGCGCCCAATGATGTTTTCGGCCAGCATGTCGCGGTCGATCGCCATCGATAACGCTTGCCTGAGCCCCGGCTTGTCCTTGAACGGGGGCCTGGTCAGATTAAAGCCGTAGTAGTAGAGGCCAAGGTACGGGGCAATACGCAGCTCGCTACCGAAATGTACTTTTAGCTCGGCAAAATTATCCGGCGGCACGGTGCTTGTGACGTGCAGCTCGCCCGCCCGGTAGCGATTGAGCTCGGCAACGTCCTGCACGATAACGTGATAGTTGACGCCGTCGAGCGCCGTATTTTCGTTGTTCCAGTACTGCTCATTTCGCCGCAGCGCGATGATCGAACCCGGAACCCAGGCGTCCAGCACAAAAGCGCCGTTCGATACCAGGTTTCCGGGACGCGCAAAACCATCGCCGTGTTCGACAAAGGAGCCGGGGTGCAGCGGAAAGGTGCCGGGGTGCGAAAACAGGCTCAGGATGTATGGCGTGGGGCGCTCGAGCCGGACCTTCAACGTCAGATCATCCACCACCTCAACACCGAGCGACTCCGGAGGTTTGTCGCCGGCCACGATATCGGAAGCATTGACGACGGCCTGCAGCAGATTTGCATAAAAGGCCGCGGTCGCCGGTGACACCAGCCGTCGCAGGCCTGAAACGAAATGCGCCGCCGTTACGGCCTCACCATTTGACCAGCGAGCATCGGGCCGCAAATAAAACGTATAGCTCAGGCGGTCGGCCGAGATTTCCCAGCGCTCTGCGGCCGCGGGCACCAGCTCACCGGTCGCCGAGTAAGCAACGAGACCCTCGCCGATGTCGCGCAGAACATCGGCCGCCTGAGTGCTTCTTGCTTTGTGGTGATCCAGGGACTCTGGGTCCGCAGGCAGCCCGCGTTGTAATACGACACCGGCATCCGGCGACTCCTGCGAACAGCCGAAAACGACGAAGATCGAGATGAATGCGAGCAGCAGGCGCGGCAGTCGTAATTTCATGCGCAGAGAATACCTGATCAGCGGTGGCTTTCGCGGGCGAGTGCACCGCGGACAGGGGACGGTGCCACAGATATCGGTCTAAGCCGTTTTCCTGAGCTGCCGCTTCTTTAAGTGAATCAGAAGTAACGACACCGCCGACGGCGTCATGCCTTCGAGCCGTGAGGCCTGGCCCAGCGTCAAAGGACGCGCACGTGCAAGCCTCTGACGGGCTTCGTTCGACAGGCCGTCGACCGCCGAATAGTCTATGTCCGACGGCAGACGCAACGACTCCTGCTTCGCGTGTTTCAAAATCTCGCGCTCCTGGCGCTCGATATAGCCGGCATACTTGGCCTGCACCTCGAGCTGCAGCTCGACCTGCTCGCGCTGTTCATCGCCGGCGAGGGTGCTATGGTCGAATGCGCCGACCAGACTAAGGCCCGACACAGCCGCGTAATCGAGCTCCGGGCGGCGCAACAGGTCTGCCGCGGTGCACTCGCGCTGCAATGTCTTGCCGACGAGCAGCTCATCGTTCTCGCTCATACTGACAGGCCGCACTACCAGGACGCCGAGACGCTGTTGCTCGCGCGCGACCGCCTCCCTCTTCGCCTCGAACATCGACCAGCGCCGATCATCGACGATTCCGAGATCACGACCGACCGGTGTCAGCCGAAGATCCGCATTGTCTTCGCGTAATGTCAGCCGATACTCGGCGCGGCTCGTAAACATACGATATGGCTCACTGACGCCCCGCGTAATCAGGTCGTCAACAAGCACGCCCAGGTACGCTTCATGGCGCTTCGGAAACCAGCCCTCTTGGTCAGAAGCCTTACGCGCCGCGTTGATTCCGGCCAGCAGGCCCTGCGCGGCCGCCTCCTCATAGCCGGTCGTGCCGTTGATCTGCCCGGCAAAGAACAGGCTTGCTACATGCTTCGTTTCAAGCGTGGGCATCAGGTCGCGGGGATCGAAGTAGTCATACTCGATCGCATATCCCGGCTGCGTGATTTCTGCCGATTCGAATCCGACAATCGTGCGTACGAAGGCAAGCTGAACATCGTGGGGCAGGCTGGTCGAAATGCCGTTTGGATACACCAGGCTTGTTGTCAGGCCTTCCGGTTCGACGAATATCTGGTGCGAGGATTTGTCTGCAAAACGCACGACTTTGTCCTCGACTGATGGGCAATAACGCGGACCGACGCCGTCGATCGCTCCGGAATACATGGGGGACTGATCGAGCGCCCCGCGAATAATGTCGTGTGTCTGCTCGGTCGTCTTGGTGATGTGGCAGGATATTTGCGCGGGATGGTCGCTGCGCCTGCCCAGGAACGAAAATACGGGGCGCGGTTCGTCGCCAGGTTGTTCGAGCATCTTTTCATAGTTGAGGGTACTGCCATCCAGTCGCGGCGGCGTGCCCGTTTTGAGGCGTGCGACGTTGAACGGCATCTCGCGTAAACGCGCGGCGAGCTTGTTCGACGGCGCATCACCTATGCGACCGCCCGCTTTTTCGGTCTGACCAACGAGGATGCGGCCGCCAAGAAATGTGCCCACCGTCAGCACGACCGTTTTCCCCAGGATGGTTGCGCCGTCGCCGGTCACGGCGCCGAGAACACGACTACCGTCGATAACGAGATCATCGACAGAAGCCTCGAGGACAGTCAGGTTCGGCTGATTTTCGATAATCCTGCTTATCGCCTGTCGATATAAGTCGCGGTCCGCCTGCGCGCGTGTCGCCCGCACGGCCGGGCCCTTGCTCGCGTTCAAGGTACGAAACTGGATACCGGCCCCGTCGATGGCCTCTGCCATTGCGCCGCCCATCGCATCGACTTCGCGAGTCAGGTGGCCCTTACCAATCCCGCCGATCGCCGGGTTGCAGCTCATTTGCCCGAGGGTCGTAACGCTCTGCGTGACCAATATCGTGTGGGCGCCAGCTCGCGCGGCGGCCAGCGAGGCCTCCGTACCGGCGTGTCCGCCACCAACTACAATTACGTCATAGCGTCGCTTCATCGTCATCCGCTTATGGTCAAAAATTAAGCAGTTCGGGCCGCGCATTCTAGAGGCTGGCGCGCGGCTACGCTACAGAAACTTTACTATCTACAGGCTGTTGTCCAAGATAGCGCGCTGTTTAGCTCCGAGCTCACTAATGGTCCGACCCGCCCTTGTGCTGCTGGCTTGCCTGCTTTTCGCGGCGAACAGCCTCGCTCAGTCACTCGAACTTACCGAATGCCGCATAAGTGCCGGCCCCGGCGCGCCCAGCATGAAAGCGCGTTGCGGCACCCTCGTGCGGCCACTTGATCCTGACGGATCGGTGCCCGGCGAGATCTCGCTCAGGGTCGCGGTGGTTTCGGCGCTGAACCTCTCGCCGCGCCGCGATCCCCTGGTGCCAATTGCCGGGGGGCCCGGACAGGGGTCTGTTGAATTCTACGCCGCCTACTCTCACGGCTTTGAAACCGTTCGGCGAAATCGCGACATTCTGCTCGTCGATCAGCGCGGCACGGGGGAATCGTCTCGCATGGATTGCCCGGTCGACGATGACCTGGTCGAGGGGCAATACTCAACCGAGCTGACGATCGAATACACCAATGAGTGCTTACAGCAGCTGCCTTTTGACCCGCGTTTCTTTACGACCAGCGTCGCGGTCACCGATCTCGAGGCCGTTCGCGTCGCGTTGGGCTATCCGTCTCTCAATCTTTACGGTGTCTCGTATGGCTCGCGTGTTGCGCAACATTTCGCGCGTCGCTATCCGTCATCGACACGCACCGTGATTCTTGATGGTGTCGTTCCCCCCCAGGTTTCGCTCGGCCCGGAGATTGCGACGAAAAGCCAGCGGGCAGTTGACAATATTCTTGCGCGATGCGCCGAAGACCCAGCCTGTAACGACGCCTTCCCGGACGTCCGGGCGACGTTTCGCCGGATCGTTGCGGAGCTTCGCGAATCGCCCGTCACAATCGACATGCCTCACCCGAATACCGGCCGGCTCGAAAAACGAGTGTTCGGCCAGAGCGAGCTCGCCGTTGCAGTACGGCTGCTCGCTTATCAGCCGAACTCGATTGCGCTGCTGCCGATGCTCATTCATGAGGCCGGCGCGGGTAACTTCGTGCCGCTTGGTTCTCAGTTCATGATGACAATGACCGCCATGCGCGACACGCTGTCTCTGGGCATGCATAACGCCGTCATGTGCACGGAGGACCGCCCGTTTTATGATTCCGCGGCGATTGACTATGACGGCATCGCCCGCACCTTCATGGGCATAATGCAGCTCAAGGCGCTGGAAGCCATTTGCTCGGTATGGCCGGCCGGGCCCATCGACCCCGAGTTCAAGACACCGCTGTCGACAGATCTGCCGGTGTTGTTGTTATCCGGTGACGCCGACCCTATTACACCACCGCGTTACGCGGAAATGGCTGCGACCCGGCTCGGAAACGCTAGGCACCTGATCGGCAAGCACCAGGGCCATGGCCAGATTGCGGTCGGCTGTAACCGCCGACTGGTTGCCGAGTTTGTCGATTCCGCCGATCCGGCGGCGGTCGATCCCGACTGCCTCGAGCGCAGCTTCGTCATGCCTTTCTTCGTAAACTTTTCCGGGCCCTTGCCTTGATCAGCGTCAACGAAATTCATAAATCATTCGGCGCGATCCGCGCCGTGCGGGGGGTCAGTTTTACTGCTCCGGACGGCAAGATCACCGGCTTGCTCGGGCCGAACGGCGCCGGCAAGTCGACGACGCTCCGGGTCTTGTACACGGTCTTGAAGCCGGACCAGGGCTCGGCCGTCATCGACGGTATTGACGTCGTAACAGACAGCCTCGGTGCGCGGCAACGCATGGGCGCATTGCCGCACGGTTCCGGGCTTTACCCACATCTGACGGCGAGAGAAAACATCGCCTATTTTGCGCATCTCTGCGGCCTTGACAGGACCGAAATCGATGACCGGGTCGACGAGATTATCAAGCTGCTCGAGATAGAAGATTTTGCCGAACGTCGCACCAAGGGATTTTCGCAGGGGCAACGCACCAAGGTATCGCTTGCGCGCGCGCTGGTGCATGACCCGCAAAATATTCTGCTCGACGAGCCGTCCAACGGGCTCGATGTAATGGCAACCCGGTCGCTGCGGCATCTTATTCTGAAGCTGAAGGATGCCGGCCGCTGTGTGCTGTTTTCCAGTCACGTGATGCAGGAGGTCGCAGCGCTTTGTGATGACATCTGCATCATCGCCAGGGGTCAGGTTGCCATCAATGACTCTGCCGACGGGATTCGCGAGCGAACCGGATGTGACAACCTCGAAGACGCCTTTGTGCACGCCATACACCGGGTGGCAGACGACTGATGCGCACCGTACTGACTGTTTTCGTCAAGGAAGTCATTGACAACCTGCGGGACCGACGCACGCTTGCTTCCGCACTGATCATGGGACCGATTTTTGGGCCGATATTCTTTGCTTTCGTGATTAACCTTTCGATAGAGCGCTCGATCGAAGATGTGGAACGCCCGCTCGAGCTCAAAGTGCTCGGTCAGGAGCATGCACCGAATCTCGTGCGCTTTCTCCGAAGTCGCAACATTGACGTCGTCGACGGGACGCTGAGTCGGGACGCCGCGATTGAAGCAGTCAAGACCGGTGCCCACGACATCGTTCTCATCATTCCGGATACCTTCGGTCAACAGCTGGCCGATACTGTCCCGGCGAAGCTGGAGCTTGTTTCCGATCAGGCGAACACCGATGCTGATCGTGAGGCACGGCGGGTCCGCAACGCGTTAGCAGCCTACAACCAGCAGCTGGCAACCATTCGGCTATCGGCGCGCGGGGTCAATCCGTTGCTACTAATGCCGCTCAATATTGATGAGATCGACGTGTCTACGGCCAGCGGTCGGTCCGCCATGCTGCTCGGCATGATGAGCTACTTCTTCGTTTTCGCCACGCTGATGGGCGGCATGTACCTGGCCATCGACGCAACCGCCGGCGAGCGCGAGCGCGGCTCGCTGGAGCCCTTGCTGTCTCTGCCCGTTACGCGTGATCAGCTGATCTTCGGCAAGATCGCAGCGACCTGCCTGTTCATGGCGCTGTCGTTGACCTTGAGTCTGCTCTCTTTCTATGTGGTCCTTAAGTTCTTGCCGCTTCAGCAGATCGGCATGACGCCGAATTTTGGTCCGGGTGTGGTGCTTGCCTCCCTATTGCTGTTCACGCCGTTCATACTCCTTGGCGCGGCGCTGATGACGCTTGTCGCCTCGTTCACCAAGAGCTACCGCGAAGCGCAGACCTGGCTCAGCGTGTTGCTCATCGCGCCAACCATGCCTATTCTGATCGTCAGCATCCTAACGCTGAGGCCTAAGCTTGAGTTCATGTTCATACCCAGCCTGAGCCAGCACCTGCTGCTGGTCGATATGGTCAAGAATGAGCCGGTTAACAACCTTCATGTCGCAATTTCGGTCCTGAGCACCTTTGTTTTCGGTATTTTGCTGACCTGGATATGCGCCCGGCTGTACCGTCGAGAGGGCCTTCTCGGTTGACAATCCCTGCCGAATCTCCAACATGGGGGTTCCGGGGAATAGAATAATTAGAACCTGTCTCAGAGTTCCGCGCGGCCGCACAGCGATGTTGCGGGACGGGATGCAAGGCACGAGGAGAGAAGTGTGGTTATTCCACCTGACCGACGAGTAACGCAGCAGACCGCGCGCAAGGTCGCTGCCCTCAAGGGTTTTGTCCCACGAGCCTGTCGGACGTCGTTGCTCGCCGACGGTCCCGTGCACGTGAAAACCGGCTCACGGGGAATTTTGAGCTAGGTTCTGCTATGTCTCTGTTTTCGGAACTCCGGCGCCGCAACGTTTTAAGAGTAGCACTGCTCTACGTAATCGCCGCTCTGCTGCTAATGTGGATCGTTCGTCGCGCAGTTTCCGGCAACTGGGTGCCGGTCTGGGCCATCGAGTTCATGCTGCTGCTGCTGGCCATCGGCTTTCCGGTCGCGCTGATCTTTGCGTGGGTTTACGAGATCACGCCGCAGGGCCTAAAGAAAGGCGTTGATGTCGACCAGACGCAGTCCATTGTTTACAAAACCGGGCAGAAACTGAACGCGGCCGTCGCCGTGCTGGCCGTGCTCGGAGTGGCCGCGCTGGTTGGGGAGCGACTGCTGCCAGAGTTCGAGCTGGTGCGTCCCGAGCCGGTTGAAGAAATTCCTTTGCGTCCTGTCTATGACTCCTCCGAGCTTGCCGGCGTGCCCAAAGAAATTACCTCGTACAACATGGCAAATGGAATGCGCATCATCGTCTGGCCCGACCACGATATTCCAAACGTCGTGTTGTACAATTTTGTGCGCGCCGGTGGGCGCAATGAGTACCCGGGCATCACGGGCCTTTCTCATTTCTTTGAACACATGATGTTCAGCGGTACGACTACCCACAAACCGGGCGAATTTGACCGCATCATGGAGACAGCCGGTGCCGCCAACAATGCATACACCACCAATGACCTGACCGTCTACCAGGACTGGTTTCCGCGCGCGGCGCTCGAGACCGTGATGGAGCTTGAGGGTGATCGCCTGCAAAACCTGGCTATCGATCCGGACGTCGTCGATAGCGAGCGCGGCGTCATCTACTCGGAGCGACGGCTGCGCGTCGACAACGACAACGAGGGTCGCCTTTACGAACAGATGCTCGCAACGGCGTTTGTCGCACATCCTTATCAATTTCCCGTCATAGGCTGGCCGTCCGACATCGAGGGCTGGACGCAGGGGGACCTCGAATCCTATTTCAAGACTTACTATGCGCCAAACAACTGCACCCTGGTTCTGTCCGGCGCCGTGTCACCCGAAGAAATATTCCTTCTCGCGGAGCGCTACTTCGCACCAATACCCGCTCAGCCAGAGCCGCCGCCGGTGCGCACTGTCGAGCCTCCGCAGCTCGGCGAGCGGCGCATCTTTATCGATGTAGAAGCGCAGGCGCCTCTTTTGCATCTCGCCTTTCACGCCGGCCGTGCGGCCGATCCTGAAACCCGGCATATGGGTCTGTTGCTGGACATCCTGGCGGGCGGCAACTCGTCCCGCCTGCATCGCCTGTTGGTGGAAGAAGAAGAAATCGCCGTCTCGGTCGGCGCGTTTCAAATGGAGGGCTTCGATCCCGGCCTCGTTTATTTTTACCTGACACTGCCACCCGGGGCCGACATTGCTCTCGTCGAAGCGCGGGTTCTGGAAGAGCTCACCCGCGTGGCAGTCGCTGGCGTAACCCGGGCTGAGCTGCAGAAAGCAAAAAACATCGTCCTCGCCGATTTCTGGCGCTCGCTCGCAACAATCGAGGGCAAGGCGGCGGCGCTTGGGCGATACGCAGTATTCACCGGCAACTACGAAAACCTCTTTTCGGCCCCCGAAGAAATCAGCGCAGCGACAGCCGAACAACTGCAGGCGGTTGCGTCAGCTGTGTTCCGGCGCGAAAACATGACGGTCGGTGTCTTGGGTTCCGGCGACGACGCGTTGGATGTCGAGCAATGACTTTTCGTTGCGCTGCAGGCCTCGCTCTCTCTCTGCTGTCGCTGGTGTCCGGCGTCGATGCTTTCGAAGTAACGCTTCCGGCGCACGAACGAATTGTCCTCGACAACGGCGCGGTGCTGATTCTTAGCGAGCAGCACGACGTTCCTCTCATTGGTCTGGAGGCCGTCGTTCACGGTGGCGCCGTCACCGACCCGGACGGCCTCAACGGCATGGCGAGCCTGCTCGCCGAGCTCATTCAACACGGTGCAGGTCAGCGCGACGCCGCGGCTTTCGCGGACGCTTTTGAGTCGGTCGGCGCCAGGCTCCGCGCGTCGGCCGAGCTGGAGGCTTTGCGAATCTCGGCAGATTTCATGGCGCGGGATGCCGAGCTGATGATCGAGCTCGTCGCCGACATGCTGCAGCGTCCAACGCTCGACGAACAGGAAATGATCAAGCTCCAGACTCGCTCGATCAACCTGATCAAGGCGGCAAAGGGCGGCGATCCGGGTGAACTGCTGCCCGACTACGGCAACGCGTTCCTGTTCGGCGCGCACCCCTATGGCAACCCGGTCTCGGGCAGCGAGGAAACGCTTGCGGCCATCTCGCACGAGCAGCTGCTTAGCTACTACGGCGACTTCTTCGGGGGCGACCGGCTGATCGTTTCCGTTGTAGGCGACTTCAATATGGAAGCGATGAAGGAACGTCTTACCGCCGCGTTCGGCGCATGGCGTCCCGCGGGCGCCGAGCTTCCGGAGCTGTGGGCGGCGAGCAGGATTACCGGCCGTCGGGTGCTGCTGATCGATAAGCCGGGCGCCACGCAGACCTATTTCTGGATCGGCAATATTGGCGTCGCCATTGATTACCCCAATCGGGCTTCGCTGGATCTCGCCAACACGGTATTCGGCGGCCGCTTCACGTCAATGCTGAATAAGGAGCTGCGGGTCGAGGCAGGCCTGACCTATGGCGCTCGCGCTCTCTTGCAGAGGCTCTCCAGGCCCGGCGCGGTCGTTATCAGCTCATTCACGGAGACCGCCCGGACGATCGAGGTGGTAGAGATGGCGCTCGACGTTCTCGGCCGGCTGAGGCGTTCGGGCGTTGACGATGACGCGGCGCTATCTGCCCGCAACTACATCATGGGCCAGTTTCCGCCGCGCCTCGAAACCGCCGCGCAGCGGGCCCGCCAGTTCGCGATGCTTGAACAGTATGGTCTCGACGCGTCGTACATCAACGACTACGGCGCAATGCTCGAGGCGACTAGCGTGGAATCCATAACGGCGGCAATCGACGACGTGTATCCCACACCAGAGAACGTCAGCTTTATCCTTATTGGCGATGCGGCATCGATTCGCGAGGCTGTCGCGGAGCTGGGGCCCCTGACCGAGATGTCCATCGACGAGCCGCGCTTCCGACCGTAGGCCCGGTTCGCCGAGTCGGCAGGGACGCATCTGCTGGCAGCTACTTGCCGATACAGAATTCGGAGAAGATCCTTCCGAGCAGATCATCGCTTGAAACGGCGCCGGTAATCTCGCCCAGCGCCTGCTGGCTCAAGCGCAGCTCTTCGGCCAACAGCTCTCCGGCTCGCGCTTCCCGAAGTGCTTCGCGCCCGGAATCGAAGTGCGCTTTCGCGCGTGCCAGCGCTTCGAGGTGACGGCGACGCGCGGTGAACGCGCCTTCGCCCTGGTTCCTGTAGCCGGCCAGCTCCTTAATCGTGTCGCGCAGCACGTCGACACCAGCGCCAGTCTTGGCCGATAAATTCACCGTGTTCGAGGATATCGCGCCCGCCGCTTCCTCGACGAGGTCGATCTTGTTACGCACGACGGTAACGGGCACGTCGTCCGGCAGCTCTTCGTCAATAGCCGCCGAACCTGAATCCGTTGCGTCCTGAATCCAGAGCACCGCGTCGGCACTCCGCAGCGCCCGTCGCGCTCGCCGAATACCTTCTTCCTCAACGCGGTCAGGATTTTCGCGCAACCCCGCTGTGTCGATGAGCTCGACGGCCAGCCCGTCTATGTCGATCTGCTCTCGCAAGATGTCTCGCGTTGTACCGGCTATTTCCGTAACGATCGCTGCATCCTGCCCGCTGAGCAGATTCATCAAGCTCGATTTCCCGGCATTGGGCTTGCCAACAATGACAACCTGGTACCCGTCGCGCAGCACGCGCCCCTGCTGCGCCTCTTCAATGAGGGTCTCGAAGCTCGTTGCACATTCGGCCAGACGTTCGTTGAGGCGATCGTCGGACAGAAAATCGATCTCTTCCTCCGGGAAATCGATGGCGGCTTCGACGTGCATCCGCAATCGCAACAGCCGGTCTGCAAGCCGATTCACTGCGGTGGAGAACGCCCCCGACAAAGAGCGCAACGCGGCACGCGCGGCCTGGGCTGTGCCGCTACTGATCAGGTCCGCAATTGCCTCCGCCTGCACCAGGTCGAGCTTGTCATTGTGGAACGCCCGTTCTGAAAACTCCCCGGGCATCGCCTGTCGCGCACCCAGCTCTATCGCGGCCTCGACGAGCATCGAAACAACGAGCGGGCCCCCGTGCCCATGCAGCTCCAAAACCGACTCGCCCGTAAATGAGGCTGGCTCCGGAAAATACAGTGCAAGCCCCGCGTCGATCTTCTGCCCCCTCGCATCGGCAAACGTCCGATACGTCGCCGTGCGCGGTTCGGGTAAACTGCCAAGCATCGCGCGCGCAATAGCCTCCGCCTGGTTACCGGATATCCTGACGACGCCGATACCGCCTGTCCCGGGCGGCGTTGCCGAAGCTACAATTGTGTCTGCGTCTAACGTCATACAACAATGAGAACACAGGTTACCTCGCTATGCCGAATCAGAAAGTCGCCTTTGAAAACCAGAGTGGTCACTCCCTGTCGGGAATCCTCGACCTGCCGACAGACGCTCCCGTCGCCTTTGCCTTGTTTGCGCACTGCTTCACGTGCTCAAAGAACCTCAAAGCCGCGGGCAATATCGCGCGCGCCCTTAACGATGCCGGCATCGCCGTCCTGCGATTCGACTTCACGGGGCTGGGTCAAAGCGAGGGCGAATTCGCCGATACTAATTTTTCATCCAACGTGGCGGACCTGCTTGCCGCGGTCGATTATCTCGGCCGAGAGCACCAGGCCCCCTCGATATTGATCGGCCACTCGCTTGGTGGCACGGCGGTCCTGCAGGCGGCGGCGGACGTCGAATCGGCTGTTGCGATCGCGACGATCGGGTCGCCGTCGGAGCCGGCACATGTGGCGAGGATGTTTGCCGGTTCCGAGGAGATGCTGCGCGAAAAGGGCGAAGCAACGGTAAACCTGGGCGGACGACCGTTCCTGATGAAGCAGCAGTTTCTTGACGATCTCGAGCGCCAGGATCTTCAGTCATCCCTCGGTGCGCTGCGCAAGGCGCTTCTGATCATGCATGCGCCGCTCGACAACATTGTCGACATCGACAACGCGTCGGCGCTTTTTGTTGCCGCAAAACATCCGAAGAGCTTCATCAGTCTTGATGATGCCGATCACTTGCTGAGCCACGAGACAGATTCCCGCTATGCGGGTCACGTTCTTGCGGCCTGGGCGTCGCGTTACCTGCCAGCGGCGGAATCGCCTGAGGCGCTCGAGGCGAACCACGGCGAGGTTGTCGCAAGAACGGGCGGAGGCGGTTTCCGCACTGACGTTCGACTGGGGAGACATCCGCTGGTAGCCGATGAACCGCTCTCCGTTGGCGGCACGGACCTGGGCCCGACCCCCTACGATCTGTTATCAGCCGCGCTTGCTACGTGTACATCGATGACCTTGCGAATGTATGCCAACCACAAGAGTCTCGACCTGGCGTCGGCCACGGTTCGCGTCGAACATGACAAGGTTCATGCAGAGGATTGTGTCGATTGCGAGAGCACGGACGGCAGGATCGATGAATTTCGCCGATCAATATCGCTGGAGGGAGATCTGACCGAGGCAGAGCGCAGCCGAATGCTCGAGATCGCCGACCGCTGCCCGGTGCATCGCACGCTCCACGGTGAAGTCAAGGTGCGATCGAAACTCGTATAGCCCGAGGGACCAGGAGGCTATTGCGCGTCCTTCTTGTCTTTCTTGTCTTTCTTGTCTTTCTTGCTGCCCTTCGGCGCTTTCGCCTCGGCCTCGACCACCCGATTGATTTTCCACTGCTGTGCGATGGACAGCACGGTGTTGGTGACCCAGTAAAGCACTAGCCCGGATGGGAAGAACGCAAAGAATCCCGTGAACATGACGGGCATAATCTGCATCACCTTGGCCTGAACCGGATCCGCCGGTGCCGGGTTGAGCTTCTGCTGCAGGAACATCGCCACGCCCATAATCAACGGCAGAATAAAATACGGGTCGCGCGTCGAGAGATCGGTGATCCATAACGCGAACGGCGCTTGCCGCATTTCAACGCTCTCGAGCAACACCCAGTAGAAGGCCAGGAAAGGAACGTCACCACGATGATGGCCACACCCCAGTTGCCCACGAACGTGAAGACCTTGCTGAGCAGCCAGAACAGTGGCTGCGAGATGATGGTCAGCCAGCCATAGTCAACTGTCAGCTTCAGGCTCTTATCAATCTGTTCGAGCTGGGACTGTAACTTGGGACCAACGAACAGCGTGGTCCGAAACGTCTTGCTGGAACCGGGAGCGACCGTTTCGACGTTTCTTCCGATGGCGCTGGCGATCGAGTTATCCCCGACAACCGCGACTTCGTACTTCTGCTCTTTTCCGGCCTCGGGCACCGCGGCGCTTAGGAAGTGATGCTGGATAGATCCAAACCAGCCCTGTGCCGAATAAAACTCGTATTTGCCATCGTTAATCAGGTCGTCGCGCTTCAGTTTTTCCGATTTCTCGCCGTCGTAAACGATCGGACCCACGAAGGAGTACGAGTCTACGTCGAACATCGAGCGCTCCTGTTCCCCGAATTGCCGCTTGATCCGCACGTACTCTGCGCCTCGCCACAGCGCACCGCTGCCATTGCGGACTTCATGCTCCAGGCCAATTGCGTAACTACCGCGTCGGAAGCGATAACGCTTTTCTATGACGACACCGCCCTCGTCCGCCCAGCGCAGCGGCACGGTAAGCTCG
>CAMYMR010000026.1 GCA_947259285.1 uncultured Woeseiaceae bacterium
AGCTCCGATTACCCTTTCCTTGGCCTGACGGTTAAAGGCGTTGCGAGAGAGGCAGTTTCGTTTGAAATCGGACGCATTTCATGGAGTTATGTCACAAAAATGGATCCCGAGCGCTAATCGGCGGTCTCGGCATGCGCTGAGAGGCATGCAATAAATGCCTGATTTTGTGGTCAATAACCGTCAGAATATGCCTCCAGACACAACCATACGCTCGGCTGAGCGGCAGGAATCCCGAACAATGCGCATCCTCCTGATCCTGGGAATACCCCTTTTGGCCATCGTCGCGGCGATTGCCATGGTTGGTCTACGCGAAGATCCTGCCAAGAAAGAGCGCGTCGAGCTTGATCCGCTGGTTGATGTCCTGGTGCTCGAGTCGATGACGGCGAATTTCGCGGTCCGCAGTCAGGGTACGGTCAAGCCGCGCACCGAAACCGTCCTGAGTGCCGAGGTGTCCGGCACGATCGTGAGTATCTCGCCAAAGTTCGTCGCTGGCGGCATTTTCGATGCGCACGAAGTGCTGATGCGTATCGATCCGACGAACTACGAGGTCGCACTCGAACAGGCCAAAGCACTGGTCGAACAGCGCCAGATCGAGTTCGACGGAGCGAAGAAGCTGAAGAGTCAGGGCTATCGTGCGGAGGCCGAATATGCGTCTGCCGTAGCGGCACTGGCGAGCGCGAAAGCGGAACTGGTCCGTGCGCAACGGAATCTTGAGAGGACTTACATAAAGCTACCCTACGAGGGCATGGTCCGTAGCAAGGATTCCGATCTTGGTCAGTTCGTCAGCCCGGGTACCCGCCTGGGAGTGGCATTCGCGACTGACTTCGCCGAAGTCAGATTGCCTCTGACCGACCTCGATCTCGCTTTCGTTGCGCTGCCCGATGCGGCGGACATCGCGGCGTCCGGCGGCGCCGACGGCCCAGACGCCCTTCTGTCGGCGGTCCGCAAAGGAAAGCCGACCGAGTGGCGTGCGAAAATCGTCCGTACAGAGGGTGTCGTGGATGAAAAAAGCCGGGTGACTTATGCGGTAGCGCGCATCGATGATCCGTATCGTTTGCATTCGGACGGTCCGGCATTGCCGGTGGGCACTTTTGTAAGTGCCGAAATAAACGGCGCGGTTGCAGAGAATGTCATACGTGTGCCCCGATCCGCGGTAAGAGGTTCTGACAAGCTCGTGATGGTTGACGATGAGAACAAGTTACAGATTCGTCAGGTGGACGTAATTCGTACAGACGCCAGCTATGTCTATGTTTCCGCCGGCACACTGGACGGTTCGCTGGTCGTAATGACAGCGCTTGAATCACCGGTCAATGGCATGGCGGTAAGAACCAACCGGGACCTTCAGCAATCTCGGGATACCAAAAGCGTCGCCGCCCGCGGCGAATCCGATTAGACCATGCGTCCGCCGGCATTAACCAAAGAAAAGGGCATCATTGCATGGTTTGCGGCCAATCACGTGGCCGCAAACCTCTTGATGCTTTTCATCATCGTCGCCGGTCTGATTTCCGCGTGGACTATTCGCAAGGAAACGATGCCTGAATTCGAAATTCCGTGGGTGCAGGTTCGTGTCCCGTACCTTGGTGCGGCGCCGCAGGAGGTCGAAGAGGGCGTAGTGATCAAGATCGAGGAGGCGGTGCAAGATATCGAGGGCGTCGAGACGATACGCTCGAGGGCTAGCGAAGGGACGGGTCGGGTCACCATTGAGGCGTCCCTGGATGCCGACATCAACGAGGTATTGAACGAAGTAAAAACGCGGGTAGACGCGATTTCCACATTTCCGGCGCTGACGGAAAAGCCGATTATCTACAAGCAGGAAGCAGAACGGCCGTTGACGATGATCGCGATAAACGGCGACCTTGACCCCTTTACCAGAAAGGCCATTGCGGAGGAGATTCGTGATGAGCTCATGCGAATGCCGGAGGTCAACAATGTCAGGTATCTCGGCGATCGGCCATTCGAGATCAGCATCGAGGTTTCGGAACAGACGTTGCGGCAGTACGGGCTGACGATGAGTGAAATCTCCCAGGCGGTTAAGAATTCGTCTGTGGATTTACCGGGCGGCACGATCAAGTCTGACGGTGGCGATATACTGCTGCGCACCGAGGGGCAGGTATACACGGGTAGCGAATTCGCGCGGCTTGTCCTGCGCACGTTCCCGGATGGCACGCGTCTGACACTGGCCGACATCGCATCGATTAACGATGGTTTCGTCGAATCCGATAGCTATGGGAGGTTCGACGGCGTGCCCACAGCGACCCTGCAGGTTGTCGCCGGTGGACAGGAAAACGAGCTGGAAACGGCGGCCGCGGTCAAGGCCTACCTGGAAAGGAAGTCCGAATCGTTGCCGGAAGGTGTCAGGATCGAAACCTGGATCGAATTCTCGCGATACCTCGAAGGCCGGCTCTCCATGATGCTCGACAACATGGCCATGGGCGCGCTGCTGGTATTCGCTGTGCTGTCGCTGTTCTTGCGGATGAAGGTTGCATTCTGGGTCATAGTGGGTCTGCCGATCTGTTTCCTTGGCGCCATCTGGCTAATGCCGGTCTGGCCGGTGACGATCAACGGCATTAGTCTGTTTGGATTCATAATCGTACTCGGCATTGTTGTCGACGACGCGATCATCATCGGTGAGAGCGTATACACGAAAATCAGAGCCGACGGTCATTCGTTGGACAACGTGATACGCGGCGCGCATCGGGTCGCAATTCCAGCGACATTTGGCGTGCTGACGACGATTGCTGCGTTCGCGCCGATGATGTTCGTCGGCGGAATAGTTGGTCCGTTTTTCGAAGCGATGAGTTTTGTCGTCATTCTGTGCCTGTTGTTTTCGCTGGTCGAATCGAAACTGATCTTGCCGGCGCACCTGGTGCAGGCACACATACCGACGATCGACGAAGACGATCTCTTCCATCCGCAACGCGACGTACCCTTCACCGAGAGGGTTCCCCGCGCTTTCCTGAAGGTTCAGCGCCATGTGCAGCATGGACTGCACTCGTTGATTCATGATTATTACAAGCCGGCACTGGAGCGCGCGATTGATTTTCGCGGTGTGACGGTCGCTATTTTCGTCGCGTTCCTGATTTTGACGGTAGGTCTGATGCAGAGTGGAATCGCGCGCGTCGTCATATTTCCAAAGATGGCGAACGATTTCATCCGGGTTGAAATGCAGATGCAAAGCGGCACATCGCCGGCGGCACGGAACGTCGCGGCAGATCGTATCGAGGCCGCGATGCTCGACTGGAATGCCGAATACCGTCGCGAGAATCCGGAATCGCTGCCGATCATTTCGCATCTCGGCCTGTTCACCAGTGGCGACACAGGCGCCACGATATTCGTCGAGATTCCAATGGATACGAACCGCCCCTACGAGGCGGCGGAGATTTCCAGTATATGGCGCGATAGGGTCGGCGAGATTCCGGGACTGAAAGAACTGACCTTTTCGGATGCCGGCCATATTGGCGGCGGTCCGCCTCTGAGCCTTCGCTTGAGTGGCAACAACTACACGATGCTTGAAAGTGCTGCTGCCGAACTCGCACGGGAGCTGACCAACTACGAGGGTGTCTTTGATATTACAAATTCGGCCGCGTCAGGCGGCGATGAAATCAAGCTGACAATCAAGCCGGAGGCGGAAGCGCTCGGGCTGACGATGGCTTCGCTGGGACGCCAGGTGCGCCAGGCGTTTTACGGTGAAGAAGCGCAGCGGATTCAGCGCGGCAAGGATGAGCTCAAGGTGATGGTGCGCTACCCGATCGAGGAGCGCCGCTCCGTTTCCGACCTCGAGAATATGTTCATTCGTACGCCGGCAGGGGACGAGGTGCCGTTCAGTTCAGTGGCGGACCTATCGTTCGGCAAAGGCTACTCCAGCATCTCCCGACTGAATCGCGAACGCACTGTGACAGTTTCCGCCGATGTCGATCAGGACAGCGTCGAACCGCAACAGATTATCAAGTCCATCTCCGAGAACTTCGTACCGGATCTCCTTGCGCGATATCCGGGAGTGAACTTTGGCCTGCAGGGTGCAAGCGAGGAGCAGGGCGAATTCATCACGGATCTCGTTATCGCCTTTGTCGCCGCGATGTTTTTGATTTACGCGCTGATTGCCATTCCTTTGCGTTCCTACGGCCAGCCGCTGATCATCATGTCAGTCATTCCGTTTGGCCTCATCGGTGCGGTCATCGGGCACGTAGTGATGGACAGGGCCATCAGCATGTTCTCGCTATTTGGACTGATCGCGTTAGCCGGCGTGGTCGTGAACGACAGCCTGATCATGATCGACTTCGTCAATAAAGCGCGTATCAAGGGTGCCACAATTCGGCAGGCGGTGATCGATTCGGGCACGGCACGTTTTCGCGCAATTATCCTGACTTCATTTACGACCGCCGCCGGTTTGATGCCGATTCTGCTGGAGACGAGTTCACAGGCGCAGTTCGTTATTCCAACGGCGATCTCTATCAGTTTCGGAATTATCTTCGCGACGGTAATCACGCTGTTCCTGATACCGTCACTGTACATGTTGCAGGAAGATTTCTTTGCGCGGTGGCGTCGGATCAGGCGGTGGATGCTTCGCGAGCCGGCGCCGGAATCCGACGCAGCGTCGCAATCCGCAAGTTTCGATCGGCTGTAATTCCATTGCAGACTCAATCTTCAGACTTTCGCGATGGCATCATCGCCGGTCTGGTAGCGTATTTGATCTGGGGTTTCATGCCCGTCTATTTCAAGGTTGTGGCCGCGGTCGATCCGCTGGAGGTGCTCGCGCATCGAGTAATCTGGGCCATCCCTTTCGGTGCAGTGATATTGGCAGCTCGTCGGCAATGGCCAGAGGTAAAGCGCGCGCTGTCGCATCCGTCGATGCGTGCACTGCTGGCTTTGTCGGCCCTGTTCATCGGGTGCAACTGGTTCGTTTACATCTGGGCAATTCAGGATAACCGGATTTTCGAAACCAGCCTCGGCTACTACATCAATCCGCTGACGAATATGCTCGTCGGCGTAGTCTTTCTGGGAGAACGTTTGCGAGCATTTCAGACGGTGGCCGTAGTGCTGGCCACGATCGGGGTCCTGGTGCTGACGATGAGCGGCGATCAGGTGCCCTGGGTGGCGCTATTCCTGGCGATCAGTTTTACCGTCTACGCAGTGATTCGAAAAAAAGTGGTGATCGGCGGCATGCCGGGTCTTTTTGTTGAAACGCTGTTACTCATGCCCTTCGCGCTCGCGTGGCTTGCATACATCAATGCTTCAGCGCGGATGACGTTCGCCGCGGGCGATCTGGATCTGACGCTCTGGCTTTGCATGGCGGGCCCGATTACCGCATTACCCTTGCTCTGCTTTGCATTGGCCGCGCGCCGGCTGCCGCTGACCGTGATCGGTTTCATGCAATTCCTGGCACCGACGATCCAGTTTTGCACGGGTATCTATTACGGCGAGGAACTCACTCCGGCGCACCTGATCTGTTTTAGCTTTATCTGGGTCGCGGTAGCTATCTTCAGCATTGACACGTTCAGAGCCGGCGCAAGAAAGCCGCCGCGTGTGTTATCTGGAGAAGTTTGAACTTCGGCAACCACTGACGAGCCCGGTGCAGGCCTTACTATCCGAAATGGCTCGCTCCGCTGCGCTTTATTTCCGGATAGTAAGGCCTGCACCGGGCTATCGGCCTGTTCGCTGCCTGAGCGCGCTAAGACGCCTTGCTGCTGTGGTTTTCTTGACTACTTGTTAGCCCTGCGTTCCTGGGCTTCCTTGATAACCTCGTCGGCGACGTTCTGCGGACACGGCGCGTAATGCGAGAACTCCATCGAGAACTGGCCGCGTCCCGACGTCAGCGTGCGCAAATGACCGATGTAGCCAAACATGTCAGCTAGCGGCGCGTCGGCCTTTACCCTCACGCCGGTGGCCCCGGCATCCTGTGACTTGATCATGCCGCGGCGTCGGTTCAGGTCGCCGATGACGTCGCCTACGTTGTCGTCCGGCGTGAATACGTCGACCTTCATGATCGGCTCCAGGATCTGCGGGGCCGCCTTCGGTACCGACTGGCGATAGGCTGCTTTGGTCGCAATTTCAAACGCGAGCGCGGAGGAGTCAACGGCGTGGAAAGCACCGTCAAGCAGCGTGAATCTCACGTCGAGCAGCGGGTATCCAGCCAGCGTGCCCTCGCTCATGCAGCTTTGGAAGGCCTTCTCGATCGCGCTCCAGTATTCGCGCGGCACGTTACCACCGGTTACCTTGGATTCGAACTCGTAGCCCGCATTCTTCTCGGCAGGCTCGATCTGGTAGTCGATCCGACCGTATTGACCGGATCCACCGGACTGCTTCTTGTGCGTATACGTATCTTCGACCAGTTGCGTGATCGTTTCGCGGTAGGCGACCTGCGGTTTGCCCATTTCGACTTCGACTTTGTGCGTGCGTCGCAAAATATCGACCTTGATGTCGAGGTGCAGCTCTCCCATACCCTTGATCAGCGTTTCACCGGAATCCTCGTCGGTCGCAACCTGGAAGGACGGGTCCTCCTGAACCATCTTGTTCAGAGCGACACCCATCTTCTCCGTACCGGCCTTGTCTTTAGGCGCAATTGCGATCGAGATTACGGGGTCCGGGAAGACCATTGGCTCGAGCGTTGCGGGATGGTCGGCGTCGGCCAGCGTGTGTCCCGTTCGCGTGTTCTTCATTCCGAGCAAAGCAACGATGTCGCCAGCCTGTGCCGACTCCAGTTCCTCTCGCGAGTCGGCGTGCATCTCGACGATACGGCCTATACGCTCGCTCTTGCCGGTAAACGTGTTGATCACGCTGTCGCCTTTCTTGATGCGGCCGGAGTAGATCCGCGTAAACGTCAGCGCACCGTAGCGATCGTCCATGATCTTGAAGGCGAGCGCGCGCAGCGGCCTCGCGGGATCGACTTCGGCGAAGCCCCCGGTCGGGTTGCCCTCAAGGTCGATTTCCGGCTGCGGCTTGACCTCGGTCGGGTTCGGCAGAAAGTCAACCACTGCATTAAGTATGTTCTGTACCCCTTTGTTTTTAAAAGCAGAACCACAGTAGGTTGGGAAGAAGTCCAGGGCGATGGTGCCTTTGCGAATGCAGCGTTTCAGATCTTCGATCGACGGCATCTCGCCCTCGAGATAGGCTTCCAACAGCTCATCATCCTGCTCAACGGCTGTTTCAACGAGCTTCTCGCGCCATTCGGCAACCTGCTCGGCCATGTCGGCCGGCACGTCGCCGATGGTGTAAGACTCCGGATCGTTCGAGTCGCTCCAGGTCCAGGCTTTCTCCGTCATGAGATCCACAATACCGACGAAATTGTCCTCGACGCCGATAGGCAGCACCATGACCAGCGGATTTGCCGCCAGTACGTCCTTGATCTGCTGAACGACCCGATAAAAGTCGGCGCCGATTCGGTCCAGCTTGTTCACGAAGATAATGCGCGCGACCTCCGAATCGTTCGCATAGCGCCAGTTTGTCTCCGACTGGGGCTCGACCCCGCCAGAACCACAGAAGACGCCGACGCCGCCGTCGAGTACTTTCAGGGAACGATAAACCTCGATCGTAAAGTCGACGTGGCCGGGAGTGTCGATGATGTTAAGACGGTGCTCGTTCCATTCGCAACTCGTTGCGGCAGACTGAATCGTAATGCCGCGCTCCTGCTCCTGGTCCATGAAGTCGGTCGTCGCTTCGCCATCGTGAACTTCACCGGTCTTATGAATTTTACCGGTGAGCTTGAGGATACGTTCGGTCGTCGTCGTTTTGCCCGCGTCTACGTGAGCAAAAATGCCGATATTTCGGTAGTTGCTAAGGTCTTTCATCACTTCGCTTCAACTCTAGTTGATCTGTCTCTGGCACTCACCCCGGCTCAATGGCATACAGTCGGGTGTTCTCAAAGCCTTGCTAAAGCGAGAACCTCGTACTGCGAACGGAGGTGGGTACACGTAAATCCTTGCCCGTCCCACGGCGTTTTCGGGTTGCTGGCGCGCTCTGAATAGCCAGCCGGGACGGCCTTTCGGGCGCGGATAATAGCAGTGCCGCCGCGCCTAAACCAGTCAAATTCAAAGAAACCAGCACCAGGCCACGTTTTGGGCCTGTTATTTCTTGTTTTTCATCAACTTATAGGTCTAGCGGCGCAGTATCGCAATCCAGCGGGCAATATTCAGCAGGCTCATCAGTGACGCGGAAACATAGGTCAGTGCTGCGGCCCTTAACAATGTCCGCGCATGAGGCCGGTCGACCCCTTTCAAGATCTTGTGTTTGTCCAGCATCGGTAGCGCTCGGCTGAAGCTCGCATCGAACTCGGTGGGCAGCGTTACAAAGTGCACGAGGGCCGATGAGCCCAGCGTCAGCAACCCTGCGGCAAAGGTCAGGAGGCCGATGGATGGCACTCGCGTAATCGCGCCCAAGAACGGTGCAACGATGAGTACGCCTGCGCCAATGCGTTCCCAACCGCGCATCGCCTTGACCATGCGTGTCCGCAGGCGCAGTGGCGCGTAGTTCTCGTGGTCCTGAAGCGCATGGCCGACTTCGTGGGCGGCAACCGTTATCGCGGTCAGCGAGCGACCGTTATACTTGTCCGGCGTCAGCCTCACCGCTTTCTCGACTGGGTCATAATGATCGCCAGCCTCCGTAGCCTCGACCTGCACGCTATGCATGCCGTGCGCGTCCAGGAGGTGCCGCGCCAGCTGTGCGCCTGTACCGGCGTAGCGATCGACGGGCTCGCTGTAGCGAGCGAGCACACTTTGCACCCACAGGCCTGGACCAAAAATTAGCCCGATGACTAACAGGATCAACAGTACTATCGCCATCTGTCTATCGTAGCGCGCTTTCGCGTCGTCCCAAACAGCCGCGTCGCATTGCTGTCTTTTGATGTTTACGAGTAGAGTAGCCACAAATCGAAGCAGCTTCTCCCTGCTGCCAAGAGGTATGCCTTGACGCCCGATCAAATAGTCCTGTTCACGCTGCTGTTTCTCGTATTCGTATTGCTCATCTGGGGACGCTGGCGGTACGACCTCGTTGCTTTCGTCGCGTTGCTGGCGGCACTGTTGACCGGCGTTGTGCCGGTTGATGAAGCGTTTTCCGGCTTTGGTCATCCGGCCACCGTCATTATTGCCTTGGTTCTGATTGTCAGTCGCGGTCTGTCGAATTCCGGCGCAATCGAGATGGTTGCGCGATACCTGGTCGATGCCTCACGCAAGCTTTCAACGCACATCACGATAATGTCCGGTCTCGCGGCCGGCCTTTCCGCGCTGATGAACAACGTAGCGGCACTGGCGCTGCTCATGCCGGTTGACATGCAGGCTGCAAAGAAAGCGGGAAGGAGTCCTTCACTGTCGCTGATGCCGTTGTCGTTCGCGTCCATTCTCGGCGGCATGATTACCTTGATTGGCACGCCCCCGAATATAGTCATCGCAGAGTTTCGCGGCGATGCGCTCGGTGAGTCCTACCGAATGTTTGACTTCGCGCCCGTAGGTCTGGCGTGCGCGGCAGTCGGCGTCGCCTATGTGGCGCTGATCGGCTGGAGACTGCTGCCCGCCGATCGGAAGTCGGCCGATGCCGGGAAGGAGCTGTTCGAACTCGCCGATTACATTGCAGAGGTACGGGTGCCCGAGGGATCGTCCGCGATAGGCAAGCGCGTTCGCGACCTTGATGAGCAAGCCGCCAAAAGTGACGTTGAGATTATTGGCTTGACGCGACGGGGCCGGCGCCTGCCCGGACTTGCACGCATCGCTGAGATCAAAGCAGGCGATATCTTGGTACTGGAGGCCAGTCCCGACAGCCTTGAAGACGCGCTGGGGGCGCTGAAGCTCGAATACGTTGGCAAGGGCGAAGGCGAGCTTGGCGATGAAGATTTGATACTTAACGAAGCGGTCGTCCAGGAATCGTCGAGACTCATTGGCAGATCCGCCATGTCAATACGCATGCTGTACCGCTACCGGGTGGCACTGGTGGGCGTATCGAGACAGGGGAAGCGCTTCCGGGATAACGTACGCAAGCTCGAATTGCGAGCGGGCGACGTTCTGCTGCTGCTCGGCGCGGATGAACGCCTAGCGGACGTCACCGGTCGACTCGGTCTGCTGCCGCTTGCGGATCGCGGGCAGCGCGTGATTCAGCGCGACAAAGCGTGGCTTGCTGTCGGCATATTCGGTGCGGCCATCGTCGCGGCCAGTATCGGCCTTATATATCTGCCTATAGCGCTGGGCTGTGCCACCGCGCTCTATGTGTTTCTTAACATCGTCCCGATCCGGGATGTCTATGACTCCATCGAGTGGCCAGTAATCGTCTTGCTGGGTTCCATGATCCCGATCGGTGGCGCACTGCAGTCCACGGGCGGCACAGCCCTCATTGCCGGCGGCATCGTCGATATTTCGGCGGGCGCCTCACCGGTTTTCGTCTTGGCCCTGCTTATCATTGTGACAATGACGCTGTCCGATGTGATGAACAATACGGCGACAGCCGTTATCGCGGCGCCTATCGCTGTTGAGATAGCGAGCAGGCTGGGGGTCAGCCCCGACCCGTTTCTCATGGCCGTGGCGGTCGCCGCATCCTGCGCATTCCTTACTCCGATTGGGCACAAGAACAACACGCTGATCATGGGTCCCGGCGGGTATCGTTTTGGCGATTATTGGCGCATGGGCCTGCCGCTGGAGATACTGGTAATCATTGTTTCCGTACCGATGATCATCACGGTATGGCCGCTCTAGCCCGATCGCGCGTCACCTCGGCGTCTGAATCTTATGTCAAGCGCTTGTCGCAAAACGCCTGAAAGTGGCGTCAAGAACTGACAATGGTCGCACACTAATTCCGGATTTTACTTTGGATAATTCGCGTAAGTAATTGATAAAAAAGAACTGATGCTTAGTCATTCATGGCCGGATAGTTGGCACAGCGATTGCAATTCTTAGCTTGTAAGTACCGCTAGTTGGTGCAAACACCATCGATTGGCAACGCGGAGAATGACATGGAGAAAGCAACTATCCAGGATTGGACTGACAGTGTCGTACTGCTGAAGTTTGACCAGCACAAGGATGTCAAATACCAGGTCTATCGTGACCACGAAAAGCACTTCCTGGAGATGCGCGATCCGGAAGACACGCATATCCACACGCTGGAACTGCCCGACGGCATGAAGCTCGACAAAAGCAGCTACGAGGTGCTGTTGCGTTATGTGTTAATGGATGTCGTGCACGCCTGACTCTGGGGCGACGGCAGTGCTCGTGGTCGCGCCGTGTTCGGATCGACGATTCAGCGCGACCCCGTCGGCATGCAGCTCGACAGCCCGCCATACCCGCAGCAGGTTCTCGCCCAGGATCTTTTGAATGTCCTGTTCGCTATATCCCCGTTCCAGTAAGCCCTGGATCAAATTGGGGTAATTCGACACGTCCTTGAGGCCTGTTGGCAGCGAGTCGCCAACACCGTCATAGTCCGAACCGATGCCGACGTGATCGATGCCGACGAGCTCGATGACATGATCGAAGTGATCGAGAACGTCCTCGAGCGACGCGAACGGGAAGGGGCCGTGTTCCTTGGCATAGATTTCCGAATAGGAGCGGTAGAGCTCGGCTTCGTCCATGTCGGGATGTTCCATGCTGAAGAGCTCGCGGGCCGCGCTGCGTGCATCGGCATACGCCCGGGATTCCTGCGTCAGGAATGACGACCCGAAATTGATCTGTATAACGCCGCCGTTTTTGGCCAGCGCGATGATCATTTCATCGCTCATGTTTCGTTCAAAACCTGGCGTGAAATGGCGCGCCGAAGAATGCGACGCGATAACAGGGGTCTGGGTTACTTCGAGTACCTGCCAGAATGCGTCATCCGACACATGGCTTATATCGATCATGATCCCAATCCGATTCAGCTCCCTTACAATGTCGAAGCCGAAATCACTCAGTCCGTTCAGCGGCCGGTTTTCATCGTACGACGAATCCGAGATGTGGTTGGACAGGCTGTGTGTCAGCGTAACGTAGCGTATGCCGCGATCGTAGAAGTGTTTGATATTTTCGAGGTCGCCCTCGATGGGTGAACCGTTTTCCATCCCCATCGGCAATGACATCAGGCCCGATGCGAAGTGCTGACGTACGTCCGCGACCGAGCGTGCCAGCGCAAATTTATCTGGCGCATTTTCTACAAATCCCTCAACGAGCGAAATCAGCGTCTCGGCAACCTCTTTGGACCTGCCTTCGGCCTCGAGCTTCGCCGGCGTGTAAATCGACATGAACGGCGCATTGAGGCCACCTCGAACGGCGCGCGGATAATCGAAGTCGCCGCCCTCGGTCGCGTTTGCAATGTCCGCCGGTGTGAGGCTGAGGCGGTAGGGCACGTCAATGTGTGTGTCAACGATAATGCTGTTGCGGGCGAGCTGCTGAGCGCGTTCAGCCAGATCCAGAGCCCCATCAGCTGACGGGCGTCCGCTATCCGGGCCGCAGCCGTGGAGCAGTAAGGCGAGGACGGGAAGCGCCAGGAACTTATAAGGCATAAGCGGATATTTCTCTGGTCTGAAAGGTCCAAGATTGTAACAATAGCCATGCTGTCCCGCGCACCCGAATGGGCAGTTTCGGCAAAAGGAGCGCAGAAATGAGCAACGATAACCCGACTGCAAATGAGCCACTCGTCGAGGGCAATGAGCAGCCCAAACCCGTCGAAGAAAACCTCAAGTCTCGCGCAACGTGGACGCGGCTGCTGTTTATGGTGATCTGCTGCATTTTGATCAGCATTGCGAGTTTCGTCGGTTCGTTCGTTGTGGTACTCGGCTTTCTCTGGGTGCTGGTTACGGGCAACGTCAACCCGCAGATCCGACAGGTGGGGCAGAGCATCGCCGCATACGTCTACGAAAATATCCGCTTCCTGACATTCAATACCGAGGATCGACCGTTCCCGTTGGGCAGTGACTGGCCGTCCGGGAGCGCCGAATAGTCTGGCGCTAGATTGACAGCTCGCGCTGGCCGGGCTGCCAGTGCGTCAGGTTAATGTGTGCGCCGCCGATCCCGAGCCCACGCACCCATTTTGCGGCGGCGTCGAGTGTTACCCAGGTTCTGACTTTGCCTTTGGTCGTTTCCGCGGTGATCGCACCGTTAGGCGTCCTGGCCTCAATGTGAAAACGCGCGCCGCTCGCAATGATGTTGATTTTCCTGATTGCGCCGGCGGCGACCATCGCCTTGATCATGCGTTCATCCATTCTGATTCCCCGGAAATAGCTCGTTTTGTTCTGGTACGGCGATGCCGGCCTTCTCACAATGCCGACGGATTAGCATTTCAATCATGTTGGCCACGCTGCGATGTTCACGCGCGGCAGCTTCGCGGACTGCCTCCTTAATGGCAGGCTGGACGCGCAGGTTAAGCGTCGATATCTTGGTTTTGGACATGCGTTACATTGTATATCGGAATTAACGAAAATGTAACGCATTTTGCGTTCTAAATGCAGAAATGGTCCGGGCCGAAATTTGACGTGTCTATAATGGGCGCGGTTTCTCGTACGATGTGGGAGGTTGCTCATTATGGAACAGACAGTATTTATCATCTGTATGTTTTTCGGCGTCGCGTCCGTTGCACTGATCGCGTTTACGCTGCTCGGTATCGTACTGGGGAAAATCAAGGTTTAGAGGCCGGGACGGGTCGGTGCGCGAAAGGATGCGAATCACCAGTGTCAATATCGGCAATGCCGAGACCGTCGTGCACGGGAATCAGTCTGTTCGCACAGGAATTTGCAAGCATCCTGTCAGCGGCCCGATCCGTATCGGTGAGACTGGACTGACTGGCGATCGGATACTCAACGGCAAGCATCATGGCGGAGTAGATCAGGCCGTATATGCGTATAGCGCTGACGACTACGACTGGTGGGTACGGTCAATGGACCGCGACTTCGAGCCGGGCCTGTTTGGGGAGAATCTGACCATTCGCGGGCTGCCCAGTAGCATGGTTATCGGCGACCGACTGCTGATCGGCGACGTGGTGCTGGAAGCGACGTCGGCACGGATTCCCTGCAAGACGCTTGCGGCCCGTATGCAGGACCGCAGCTTTGGCATGACATTCAGAAAAGCCGAGCGGCCAGGCATCTATTTTCGGGTACTGAACACCGGTGACGTGCAGGCCGGGGATGCCGTCACGCTGGTGGAAAGTGACGCAGGGACAGTGACCGTGCTTGATTTGTTCCGGTTTGCCTATGAAACGAGCCACGATGCAGAACAATTGCGGCGATTTCTGGATGCGCCGATCGCGGAGCGGGTGAGGGCCCAGGTGGAGGCACAGCTTGCGAATTTGTGAGTTACTGTAACGGGGCTCAAATCACTTCGGACTTGGCGAGTAATTCGCTCCAGTCGCCGGACTCCTGCGCGCGCTCGACGTTACGTCGCATGGCTTCGATCTTCTCGTTCATGCGGCGCTCGATATCCGGAAATCGAGGATCGCTGCGCAGCGGCTCGATAATGGGGTCCTCGTCAAATGGCCACGCGTCAAAGCCCGTGGAACTTACAAAGCCCTCGTCCACGGCGGCAAGCAGTGCCTCGATAGCCGCGCCGAGCCTTCCTTGTAACGTGAGGATATGAACGTCCTTGATGCCGTGGCCGGACATGCCGAGGCGAGGAAGTTTTTCAACGACGGGCAGCGCTTGGCGCAATAGCTCCTCCGCCTGCCTGGGGCGATTTCGCTTTTGCTCGATAAACGCGAGTATAACGGCGGAATCTACATTCTTCCGATCGATAGAGATGTTGGTATCGCTTGCCAAAACAGGATCACTTCGCAGGATATAGTCGTAGGCGCGATCGTAGTCTTTTACCAGGATTGACGCGCCGATCAGGAGCGGGTAAGCGAATTTCAGTGACAATTCCGAGTGGTCAGATAGCTGTTCAAGTTCGTCAATCGTCTCCTCGTAATCGCGCATGATGTAATGCCTATAGCTCTTCCCGATCGGATATACCGGGTGGTCTTGCGGGAAGCTTTCGATGAACTCGATCACAGCTTGCTCGTGACCAAAATCCTGATAGATGCCGATGAGGCTACTTCCTGCCAACGGATCCTGGCTAAGCGCCATCTCCTGTATACCCCACGCGACGGATTCGTCGAGACGACCGAGCTTCTGCAGGTGGCCGCTAAGATAGTTGTAGGGTGTCGACCAGTCCGGGAACAGAGCGATAGCCTGAAGCAGTCGCTGGACGGTCTCTTCATTTTGCCCGCGCATCGCGTAGTAACTCGGCAAATTGACGTACGGGATGCGACTCAGTGGATCGATGGACAACGCAGTGGTCAGTAACTCGATCGCACTATTCACTTCGCCTTCGTCCGCGCGCAGAGTTGCAAACCAGACATAGGTATCGGCCAGGCTCGGGCTCAGTTCGATTGCCCGGCGAAATGATGCCGCGGCCTCGACATTTCCGTTGCCAGCACGCGTTGGTTGCCACTGCATCGTTTGCATCAGGCCACGTACCGCATAGGCCTCACCGAGTCCAGAATCGATTTCAAGCGCTCTGTCGATCGAATCGGTGGCCATCGAGAAGGCGTCGTTTGCCGGGATCGACTTGTGATTGGACAGCGTTACCAGCAGCGTCTGCGCCAGTGCGGCATGTGCCTGCGCGTAGTTCGGGTCCAGTTCGATAGCGTTCGAGAAATTCTGGCGGGCCGCCTGCAGGGATGTGAAGCTGCGTGTCGACAGGTTGTTCCGACCTCGAACATATTCAGCGTAGGCTTTGATGTTGTTGGTCGGCGCTGCGGCGATTCGCAGCGCTTCTTCCGTCGTCAACGCCGCGCGCAATGACAAGGCAATCTGCGAGCTGATCTCACTCTGAATGTCGAAGACGTTCTCAATTGTCAGCGCCTTGTCGTAGGCTTGCGCCCAGATATGCTCGTCGGTAGTGGCATCAATAAGCTGAACGGTTATGCGCACCTGGTCGCCCGAACGCTGCACCGCGCCCTCGACGATGGTGGAAACGCCGAGCTCTCGTCCGATTTCGCGCGCATTCTTGGTGGTATCCCGATACTCGTTGACCGATGTCCTGGATATGACGCGAAGGGAATCGACGTCGGCCAGGCGAGTCAATATGTCGTCGTGGATTCCGTCGGCGAAGTACTGGTTTTCCTCGTCGGTACTGCGGCTCGAGAAGGGCAATACGGCGATTGAATCCCATAAGGGACGATCGGCCGATGGATCACTGGAGTTGCGTATGCCCGTCACGTTGAACGTTACCGAGACGCCCAATGCAAGTACCAACAAAGCGATGATGGCGGCATTCATTTTGCCGCGGGATTGCGTCGGGCCGTTCGAGCGGTCCACGTCGCGCTCAAGCCTCACCCCATCGGGCGTGACCTCAAAAATCCAGGCGATGATCATTGCTACGACGAATCCGGCCAGGACGACCAGGACGTACGCGCGGAACACCCATTCCGGGGCGCCAAACGTGGGCAGCAATACGGACCCGGCCTCGATCAGGATCCAGGATATGAGCGCGTAGGCCGCGGCGACCCGGAACACATTGCGTCGGCGAAGTTCGGTTACGAGATTATTCATGGGCGGATTATGGCTATTTCGGACTCGATTGCCATCACCAGAGTTCCGTGGCCGGTCGAGGTCAGGTGTCAGGGACGGTTCCGGACCCTGCCATCGAGCAGCGGCCGGATGTTTCCATTTGTTTCGATCGTGTCTCAGCGCAGACGGGCTGCAATTAGCAGAGTATCATTATTGATATGACCAAAGTCCTGATAATCGACGACGACAAGAAGCACTCCGATCTGCTGCAGGCCTACTTCAAGCGGTTTGGAATCAATCTGGTCTGTGCTTATGACGCGGATAGCGGATTTCGCATGCTGAATCGCGAGGACCCTGACCTCTTGCTGCTTGACGTGATGCTGCCTGGCAAGGACGGGTTCGAGATTTGTCGCGAAATCCGTAAGACCAGCAATTTGCCGATCATCATGCTCACGGCCCGGGGCGAGGTCATCGACCGTGTCTCGGGCCTCGAACTTGGCGCCGACGATTATATCGGCAAACCGTTTGAGCCAAGGGAACTCGTGGCGCGCGTGCAGGCGATACTGCGTCGTTCGGAATCCGGCGGTGCGGGCGCCGGCAAGCTATTGTTCGATGGCCTGTCCATCGATGCTGACGCAAGGACGGTTGAGGTTGACGGCAAGCCGGTGGAGCTTACATCCATGGAATTCGAGCTGTTGCTCATTCTGGCACGACGTCACGGTAAGAAACTGTCACGCGACGACATTCTAAGCGAGTTGCGTGGCATCGATGCGGCGATTCTGACCCGTTCGGTCGACATTATGATTAGCCGCCTGCGTGGAAAGCTGGGAGACTCAGTCAAGCCGGCCAGGTTCATTCAGACCATTTGGGGCCGCGGTTACTCATTCGTCTGTACGCCTATTTCGGATGCTTAAAGGCCTGTCCCGGTCGCTGTCGTTTCGGCTGCTGGCGATCTTTGTCGTGCTGGCACTGATGTTCGTTTACGGTACCTTCGTTGCGCTTCGCTGGGTCTACAACAGCGATGAAATCCGGGGGCTGATCAGCGGCCATCTCTCGCTGCACGTTCACTACGTCAGGGAGGATATTGGATCGCCGCCCAGGATAGATCGCGCGATCGCCATCACCGAGAGCGTTCCCGTGGATATTCGAATTCTTGGTCCGGATATCGACTGGGCGTCCGATCCAGACTTCCCACTCCTCTCTCGGCTGGATTTTGGACCGAGTCCGAAATTCAGTGATGATACCGATGCCTGGGTTGACGAACTGCAGGGCCTGGAATTTGCCGTTCAGGGAAAACATCGTTTCCTGCTGATGCATCAGGATGACTACGATATCGTGATATCAACGCCGCGCATCGCAGACGTAAGTACCGGCCCGGATCTGATTACGATTATCGTGAGCCTCGGATTGATCTATCTCATGATCGGCTATGCGGCCGTCAACTGGTTGTTCAAGCCGATCGGCGCGATTCGCACCGGCGCCGCACATATCGGACGAGGCAATTTCGATCATCGCATACGCAACATACGGCACGATCAGCTGGGTGACCTCGCAACCGACATCAATAAGCTTGCCAATGACGTCCAGCGCATGCTCGACGCAAAGCGAGCGTTATTGCTAGGCATCAGTCATGAATTACGCACGCCGCTTTCGCGTATGCGATTGTTGCTCGAATTTCTCGACAAGGATGAGGATCGGGAAGCACTCCGCCCGGAAATTGCGGAAATGGAAAAGATCGTCGCGTCATTGCTCGAAGCAGAGCAGCTTAGTGACCGGCATGTGGCGCTGAATCGTTCTCGGGTGGAATTGAAGACGCTTGTCGAAACGTTGATCGATGACTTTTTCGATCGTGACCGGCATCGAATTCATCGGGTAAGCGGTCTGGATGGTATCGAGGCGAACCTTGACGACGCGAGAATCTCGCTGTTGCTCAAGAACCTCGTCTCGAACGCACTGCGCTACGTTCCCGAGTCGCGGGGCAGGGTGGAGATTTCCGCCGAGATCGACGGAGGCGAGCTCGTCATGAGAGTGCATGACAACGGGCCGGGTATCTCGAGTGAGCAGGCCGCGCACATCGGCGAGCCTTTCTATCGAGGCGACCCCTCACGAACCCGCGATACCGGTGGTACGGGCCTGGGTCTGTATCTTGCGACCCTCGTAGCAGAGGCACACGGCGGTTCGCTGCGACTGGCGAATCCGGACGAGGAGGGCGCGTGTTTCGAATGCCGTATGCCATTGGGATTTGACATAAAACCCTAAGCTTCTCTAGTTTTCTTTTTATTATCAATGACTTGGTGATTTCGTGTCACGCTGCGGTTGATTGTGTCCGGTATAGTGATATCATAATGATATTATTTTGGATCAATAGAAACGGAGAATGCGATGATTCGTGAAGAGGTAAGACCCGTATCTTCCGGGTACCTGATGATCGGGGTTCTGTTGGTCGCCCAGCTGGCAACCGCTTATGCGATTTTCGTGTCGTTGCGCGCGATGGCAGTGCCAGGCCTGATCGTCGCCGTATTGGCGTCGGTGATTGTGTTGATTTTCTGGGCAGGGCTGTTCATGGTCCATCCGAACGAGGCCAAGGTAATGCAGCTGTTTGGCAAGTACGTCGGCACTACGCACGATTCGGGGCTGAAATGGGCGAATCCGTTTTTTGCGAAGTCGGCCGTATCGACCCGAATCCGGAATTTCGAGAGCGCGAAGCTCAAGGTGAACGACTCGCGCGGTAGCCCGATTGAAATCGCAGCCGTCGTTGTCTGGAAGGTATTTGATACCGCCGAAGCCTTGTTTGAGGTGGATGACTACGAGGAATTCGTGCAGATTCAGAGCGAATCAGCGCTGCGCAACCTGTCGACAACGTATCCCTATGAGCCGCACGAGGGCGAAGCTACGGCGCTACGAAGTCACCCCGCGGAAATCGCAACGGCGCTCCGTAAAGAGATCCAGGACCGCCTCGAGCAGGCCGGCGTGACAGTTATCGAAGCGCGCATCAGTCATCTCGCCTACGCACCCGAAATCGCCAACGCGATGTTACGCCGACAGCAGGCGTCGGCGATCATTTCGGCACGCCAGCAGATCGTTCGCGGCGCCGTGGGTATGGTGGACATGGCTCTGGGAGAGCTACGTGAGCACGGCGTCGTAGAGCTCGACGAAGAGCGCAAGGCTGCGATGGTAAGCAACCTGCTGGTCGTGCTTTGCGGCGAAGAGAGCGCCCAGCCGGTGGTGAATACGGGATCCCTGTATACCTGATCCGACAATAGCTAACCGTACCTTCGGGACCGAAGATGGCGAAACGCAAGTCGTTCGCGTTGCGGATTGACGCGAAAACCTTTGAGGCGATGCAGCGGTGGGCGAAAGACGACCTGCGCAGCCTTAACGCGCAGATTGAATTCGTGTTGCGGGCGGCGCTTCGAAAATCCGGCAGGCTACCGAAACACACCCGCGATGCTGATCAGACCAATAGTGATAGCATGGAATGATGGGCACAGTCGTCGCCATCGTCTCTGTCATGCTCGCGCTGATTGCGGCCGGCAGCATCGCGTACATTGCCTGGGAATTGACGTCGGAGAAAAATCCGTCAGAACAGTCGAATGACGATGAGCCGCCCGAGGGCGGCTGATCTCATTTGCGGCGACGCTGCGATTGCCGTTCGACCCGGTGTCTGCCTTCGGTAGAACGAGAGTTCTTCCGTGGGGCCTGCTGTTGACGCCGCGGTTTCGAAGCAGCGGTTGTCTGGCGAGTCGGCTGAGCGCGATGCGCCTGCGGAGCAGGTCTACTGCGCCTGGCCTCGCCCGCCTGATCGGCACGTCGAAGCTGGGTAAGCTGTTGCGGCCGTCGCGATTGCACCGTCGGTTCCGCACGACGAGTCTGCGTAGCCGGCTCAGCACGTCGCGTGCGTTGCGACGGCACGGAACGACGAGTCTGCGTAACTGGCTGGGCCCGACGCGTGCGATCGGACGCCTCGGAACGACGAGGCTGTAAAGTCGTCTGAGATCGTCTTAGCTGCGCACTCGGCTCGGACCGACGCGCCGGGCGAGTCCGATCGGCTTGACGAACTCGGGCGGCGGTCTCCGGGCGTTGCTGTCTTGCCGCCGCGTTGCGTCGACTTCCAGCCTCCCGGCTCTCACGTCGGTCGGCCTGACGAACGGCTCGCTCGCCCGTCTGTTGCCGCCTGATGGTCGGCGTTCGCGGCCGATCGCGGAATGCGATGGGTTCACGATCGTTGGACTGACGCCGGACGCTGGCTGACGTCGTTTGCCGCCGGCCGTCCGAAATCTGCGCCACGCGATTGCTGGCGCTTACGTGCCGTCGCGTCGGATTATACCGATTGCGTGTGATACGCCTGTCATCCACGTAGTCGCGTCGGTCGTGGCGCGGTCGCCAGCGGTCACCACGGTTGTAATGATTGATCGTGACCCGAGTGTTGGGCGCCACGTAATGATGGTTGTATATGTTGACGGTCGGTCGACGATACCACCAGCGATCCCAATAGGAATGCCCGTAATACGGATGTCCGTAGTAGCTATGATGAAACACGTTCAAGCTGTCTGAGTACCAGCCGATGGTAAATGCCGTCGTTACACCCCAGAAATACCCTCGATTGAATGCGTGCCAGGACGGATACGGATAGTAGTAAACCGGGTATGCCCGCGGGTAATAGTAGTAGACCGGGCGTGGCTGGTAGACGACGACTCGCTCGGGTTCGTAGTAGGGCACGTAAATCGTGTCTTCGGCGACCGGCGTAATCTCGATAACGCCTTCGTCACGCGAGACTGTCTGATACGAGTCACTTTTGAGATTGCCCGCTGCATAAGCGCGGTCGCGGAACGCTTCGATCGCCGCAACGACGTCCGCCTGCTGCGATACGACCGCTTCGCCCAGGCGCCAGGTCCAGTCGATATCGTCGTCCAGTAGCTCGACGACTTCGGGATAATTCGTCAGGGCGACGACAGAATCATCCCAATCAGGGTTTGGCTCCAGCGACGGGTCATCTTCCAATTGCTCCAGGAATCGTGCTGCTTCGATGATCTGCAACGGGTACGCTGAAGCGGGTAGCACGATCGCCAGCAAGTCGTCCGGGTACAGCGCAATTGGACCGACCAGTTCCTCCAGGTCGACAGAAGACATCAGAGGGATTTCCTCATTGCCCGTTGCCGCGGCTTCATCCACCGACTCGTATGAACCGATGACCTGGCCGCTGTCGTCGACGGGAACCTGCGCCCAGGTCACACCGGGCAGCGCCAGGATTACAAACAGGGCTCGAAGCTTTTTCGCTAATCCAAAATCGGCATTTAGTCGGTTCATCATGCGACCTCCCGGTCCAACCAGGTCTACGGACCTTTCCATGTTGGATCCAATAATAGACCCGCGTAGCTGAACCGGCGCTTAACCGACTTGGGTTATCTGGACCGTATTGCGAGACAGGGCGATGTCGACAGCCTCTGGATCGCGGTTAATCGGCGCCGCCGGCCCAGGCGATGAATTTCCAGCCGTCATCCGTCCTTACCAGGATATCGGTGTAACGACCGTGCGTCGTCTCGATCTTGCCGTCCTTGGTCTTGTGTTTATCCGCACTCGTAAACATGTAGTGTGCGACAGCAACATCGTCGTGCACCACGATCGAAAGCGGGTAGAGCTCGTGTGCCAGCATTTCACTGACCTGTTCGTTAAAGCGCGTCCACATTTTTGTCGACGATTTGCCGCGCGGCGCCGGTGAGTCCTTGCCCCAGCCAGAGAAGTCGTCAGTGAGCAATCGATCGATCCACTTCGCATCTTGTTTCTCAACCATGTTCCACTGCAGTTCGATCTGCGCCCATACATCGGCCTGATCGTTCACCTGATCATCGGTCTGTGCGAATGCTGCGCCGGCACCGAGCAAGATTAGGCTGGTGAAAGCAAGTTTGATCACGTTGATGGTCTTCATGCGTATTCCCCACGATCGCTGAACAATTACGCCGAGTTTAGTCGCATTGCCTGGGAACGACAAACGTGGCTGCGCTATTCTCCTGCGTCGAAAACGAGACGGGCAAGGTCCGACACCGCCGGTGGAGACAGACCCGTGGATTCGTCATATTCGTAGAGTTCGAGTATGTCGCTTTCGGACAAGTACGCGGGATGATGCGTCTCAACGATTGTCGCGTACTCGAATACCTGATCGTCGCGGGCTAACAGCAGCTGGTAAACATGCAGCGCGAGTTCGTCCTGATCCTTAGTTCGCATTAACCGGCCAATCTGAGTGCTCCTCGCGGGTAGCAAAAGGCTGCCGATGTAGATCGTCTGTTTGTGAATATCCCAACCGTGCGATCTGAAGATCGCGCCGATCGAATTGCCAGCGAGCACTTTGGCGTGCTCTTCGCTGTATCCATCGTGCGGCTGATCGGCGAAGCGAACGACGGCGTAGGTTCGACATACCGGCTTGTCGTCGTCAATGCTGTAGAGACTCGAGCGTCTGAGGCCAGGCTCGCTGGGGAGGACCCGGATGTCGTAGCTGCCGAAGCGTCGCTGAATTCGTTCGCTGTTAAGCAGGACCGGCTCGGTCTCGCAGGCGCTGAGTACTACGTCGAGAACCGCCGGCGGAAGTGTTGTGAGGCGCATACGCGGGGATTACGGCAAAAAGGTTGAAGAACCTTATACTGTGGGAATCTGAGCGTAAAGGAGTAACGGGATGCGGGCAATGGTTGTTGCCGAAATCTCCGGGTTCGATGAGCACGGCGAGCCGCTCGAGCTTCGGGAGTTACCAAAACCGCGGCCCGCTGCCGGGGAGATCCTCATCAGCGTATCGGTTTGCGGCGTTTGTCATACGGAATTGGACGAAATTGAAGGCCGCACGCCGCCGCCGGCATTGCCCGTGGTGCCCGGCCATGAGGTTGTCGGGCGCATTGCCGAACTGGGACCTGGGTGCCATCGACACGCCGCAGGACAACGAGTCGGTGTCGGCTGGATCCACTCCTCCAGTGGCGAAAGCGATGAGAATATCAGCCGCGATTTCAGGGCGACTGGTCGCGATGCTGATGGCGGCTATGCCGAGTTTATGGTTGTAGCGGAGCAATACGCATACCCGATTCCCGATGTGTTCACAGATGCAGAAGCGGC
>CAMYMR010000027.1 GCA_947259285.1 uncultured Woeseiaceae bacterium
ACCACACATAACTATATTTCCAGGGTGAAGACGATGAACAACACGCACGCAGGGGAACCGATGCTCAAGCTGTCACGGCTTTTGCTACTGTCAATTCTAATGTCTTTCTCGGCGCAAGCTCAGGATGACGACGCATCCGAAGACGAACTAGAGGAAATTATCGTCACCGGCACACATATTGCCGGTCTGTCTGAGGAAGTATTGCCGGTTACGGTGATGAACGAGGTGGCCATCCAGAATACCGGGGCCGTCAACATGCAGGACATCCTCTCGTACATTCCCTCCATTTCCGATTTCCAGTTCGAGGATTCGAACAACGGTACCAACGGCGCCCGCGGTGATGTCGCGGCAATCAACATGCGCGGTCTTGGTTCGGGCAACACGCTGGTGCTGCTGAACGGGCGGCGCATGGTGGCGCACCCGGTGGCCCAGACCGTCAATAGCGTGCCGGTCGTCAGTTACAACGTGAACTCCATTCCATCCTCGGCCGTACAGCGTGTCGAGGTTCTGCGCGACGGTGCCGCACCGCTATATGGAGCCGATGCGATCGCCGGCGTGGTCAACTTCGTACCGTTCACCAGCTACGAGGGCGTGAAGGTCTCGGGTAAGTACGCGTTTAACGACACCGGCAGCTACGACGAGTCCGAGCTACAGGCGGCGGGTGGTTTTACGTTCAACGATGGGCGCAGTCGCGTCGGCCTGTTCGGCACCTTTTATGACCGCAGCCATGTGCCGATCACGGAACTCGGCGAGCTGTACTTCGAACTGGATCGACGACAGCTCGAAGCCATACCGGAATCCTGGAGGGGCGACAGCCAATTACGAAATACCTCGACTCGCTCCCCGTGGGCCCAGTTCGAGACCGGGCAGTTGCTCCCTGACGGCAGCTGGTCGCGCACCGACAGGTATCACATTGACCCGGATACCGGGTCGGTGGACAGCGGATCACAGAGCGAGCGCTACAACTTCAACGAGCCGGCATGGGTGACCTCGGACAACGAGCGCATCAACATGATGGTGACCTTCAACCACGAACTCGACAACGGCATGGAGTTTTTTGCCGATACCTTCTACTACGAATCCGAGAGCGAGTTTCATCGCGCCGCGAGCCCCATCGACGACGGACTGGCGTTCCTGATCGTGCCGCCCGATTCCTTTCACAATCCGTTCCCCGGCGAGGAAGTGCTGATCACGCGCTGGCGCCCGATCGACCTTGGTCCCCGCATCATCAACGTGGACAACGAGTCCTGGCGGGTCATGGGTGGCCTGCGTGGCGACTACGGTGAGTGGAGCTGGGAGACCGCGCTGGTGCTGTCAGAGGCGGAGAACATCGACGCTGAGCGTAATCGCCAGGCCAAGTCGCTGTTCATCGATGCGCTGAACATAGCTGGCCCCGATGCCCTCAATCCCTTTGTAGGACCGGGTGGCAACTCGCAGGTGGCGCTTGATGCGATTCGTATCACCGCCAGGGACCGGCGCGAATCGGAGCTGAATCTGTGGGACTTCCGCCTGAACAGGGACAGCATCTTCCAGACATTCGGCAACGACGTGGGTCTGGCGCTGGGTCTCGAATGGCGTGAAGAGGCCTATGTCGACGATCGCGATCCACGACTGGATGGTTCCATGCCTTTCAGCGATGGCATCATCTTTGACGAGAGCGACATCATCGGTGTGTCGGCAACCTTCGATTCCAAAGGCGACCGGGACACCTATTCGGCGTACGCCGAGCTTTATATTCCGCTGATCGGCGAAGCAAACGAAAAGCCGTTCACCAAGGCGCTTGAAGTCCAGCTCGCGGCGCGCTTCGAAGATCCCAACGATTTCAGTTCCAACACCAAGCCGAAGATCGGTTTCCGCTGGGCGCCCGTCGAAGCGCTGTCGATTCGGGCTTCCTACACCGAGGGGTTCCGCGCGCCGAACCTCGTGCAGCTGAACCAGGGCACGATCGTCAGACGCCTGCAGAACATCGAGGATCCGCTGCGCGAAGAGGTAACGGGCAGCGCGCTCGATTCGGGTGACACCTATCGCGTCACGACACGATTGGGTAACCCGGCGCTGCAGCCTGAAGACGCCGAGACCACGCTGTTTGGTTTCGTTCTGGCACCGACCACCGGTCCGCTCGAAGGATTCCGTATCGGCGCGGACTGGTGGAATATCGAGACCGAATCCGCAGTTGGAATTATCAGCAACGATGACCAGATGGCCCTCGACGAGTTGCTGCGATCTCAGGGCAGCTTCAACCCCGCGGTGGTTCGTGCGCCGGTCACGCCGGCCGACCAGGCACTGTTCGATGCGTGGAACGCGGATCCGGCAAATGCCAACGATCAGCGGACAGCGGTGGGTGAAGCGACCAACATCATCACCCAGTACGAAAATCTCGATCCTCGGGAACTCGAGGGCTGGGATGCGATGGCCGAGTATGCCACTGGCGAGACTGTGGCCGGAGAGTTCAGGATCCGCGGCGACATGACCAAGCTGACCAAGTTCGAGCAGCAGGGCCTGGCGACCGCGGACCTGCTCCGCCGTAACGGTAACCCGGAACTGCGCTACACGGTGACGCTGGACTGGCAATATAGAGACTTCAACGCCAACATCTCCGTGCGCTACATCGATGATTTCTACGACTCTTCGCTGTGGCAGTCCGCTTCGTCGGGCGCGCCGGGTACGGTTATCGACGACAGGGTGTACTGGGACGTGGATGACTGGACGGTGACCAACCTCACCCTGCGCTACGACTTCGGATCGAGAAGCGACATGCTGTCCGGGCTGAGGCTCTCGGGCGGTGTCCGCAACCTGAGCGACGAACAGCCACCGTTCGCCGACGAGAGCTTCGGTTATCGTCGGAGTGTGCACAACTCGTACGGCCGCGTCTTGTGGGCGAAGGCGGACTTCGAGTTCATGTAGGTCGAATGATCGGGGGACTGACGGAGTCGCGGCCTTGTCGCGGCTCCGTTCTTGTTTCGGGAGCATGATAATGACAAGGCAACGTGCGTGGCTGCTGATCGTTATCGCGTTTGTCGGAAATTGGGCCTCCGCTGACAACAATGTTTTTGCGGGTATCGTGTCGAGCGCCACGCCGGAAGCTACGGCAGCGGGCGTGTCCGTCCTCGAGGCCGGCGGCAATGCGATCGATGCGGCAGTCGCCGTTTCCCTCACGCTTGGCGTGACGGAGCCGGCGGGATCCGGCATCGCGGGTCAGACGGTGATGCTGGTCAAGCGTGCGGACGAACCCGCCTTTGTCATTCATGGAACGACCTGGTCGCCGCGCTCGATTCCGGCCGACGCAAGCGACAAACAGCTCAGCACCGGGCACACGGCATCCACGGTGCCCTCGACGCTCAGGGTACTCGATTTCGCGCACCGCAAGTTCGGCTCCGGCGCCCAAAGTTGGGAAGAACTTGTGCAAGCGGCAATCAACCAGGCCGAGCAGGGGTTCGTTGTCGGACCCTTCCGGGCGCGCGCGTTTCGTAATTACGGAGACCGTCTCGGAGAAAATCCCGCGGCCGCAGGCATCTTCATCAAGCCGGACGGTTCCTATTATCAGGTCGGTGATCGCCTGAAGCAGCCGCTGCTCGCCGCGACGCTGCGTCGCCTCGCGAAGGCCGGCGCGATGGATTTTTACGCAGGCGCGCTTGCCGAGGAGATCGTTGCGGACGTCGCAGCGAATGATGGTTGGATTACCTTGCTTGATTTGAAGAGGTTTCCAGAGCCGAAAGTCGTCCCGGCGATTCGTAGCAGCTATCGCAATTACGATGTAGAGACATTGCCGCCGCCGTTCGGCGGCTGGGTTGTGTTGCAGATCCTCAACGTGCTCGAACTAGCCGACCCGAGATCGCTTGGCAGCGACGATGACGCCCGACGACTGGCACTGCTCGACGCCTTGCGTATCGGTCATGGCGAAAGACGCCGCGATCCGGTGACCAATTACCGGAATTATGCGGAGCTTATAGAGACACGAACTTCCAGGAGCGAGGCTAAACGGCTGCTCGATGCGTTGCGCAGGGCGACGGGCGGTGAAACAACGCATTTTTCCGTTGTCGACGCCGATGGCACGGCCGTTGCGGTTACACAAAGTATCGACAGCTATTTCGGTGCAAAGGTCGCACACCCGACGCTCGGCTTTCTTTATAACAATTACATGCAGGGCTTCCAGGTAGAGAATCCGGCTGCGCCGTACTACCTGGCGGAAAACGAGATGCCGTTGTCGTCGATGAGCGCGACGATCGTATCGAGGGATGCGAAGCCGGAGCTTGTGCTCGGCAGCCCGGGCAGTGCGCGAATTATCTCTTCGGTGGCCCAGGTGACCAGTCACTGGGTAGATGTCTCTACGGGCATTGAAGAGGCTGTCGCTGCCTTCCGCGTCCATGTCGTACCGCAGGACAAGGCCTACGTTGAGGGAGGCGAGCTATCGCCAGCGTTATTGTTGGGCATGGCGCAACGAGGGCTTACGCTCAAACGGCCGACTTACGACGTGTCGGGTAACCAGCTCGATCCCTATTTTGGCGGCATCCATGCCCTGAGTTTCGAGAACGGACGCTGGACCGGCGCGGCTGACCCGCGTCGCGATGGCGAGGTCAAAGAAGCCTTCCGGTCGAATTAGCGATTGCCGATTCAGGCGTACGTATCGACAAAAGTCCCCGACAAACCCAGCGACTGATTGACCGCGTTCAAAGCCTGCTGGGACGCAATCAGCAGGCCTTTGACCAGGCCGCCTTCATCATCTTTGCCGGCGAGAAAATCGCGAACCAGGTTGCCGCGTCGCTGCAGGTTGGTGGTGAACTCGCGGCGGTCCAGGGTCGTGAAGTCGCCGCGCTGGCGCGCGCTGCTCGATGCATCGAAGTTGAGCCCCAGTATGCTGTTCTCACTGTCAACGCCAAACGCGGCTCGCAATGCCCCCTCCAGCGGCCCCCGAAACAGTGCGGCGTTGTCGCCTTTGCCGGCAAACGTCGAGTCGGAAAAGACCCGGTTCAGCTGGTCAAAAACAGCGTTGGTTGCGTCCGCGATTTCATAGCTGCGGCGTCGTGAGATGCCTCGGGAAACGGCCTCCGGGTCGACGCGACCCTCGGGGAGGTTCAATGCGGCGAAAAGCCCCGTGCCGTTGCTATCGAGTTCGATAGCAGACGTTGCCCCGTTTGCCTCGATGAGTACCTGCTGCGACGCGCTGTCGAACGTCGCGACCACGCCGGCGCCGGAGCTATTAATCTTGTCGAGCACAGTCGACAAACTGTCGCTGGATGTATCGACGGCGATTTGCTGGCCATTGATGACTACGTCACCGGACACGACCGACGAGAAAGCCGCCACGTTGTCAAACGACTGTTTGTTCTCCGGGTCGATTCCGTCAACTACGTTGAGGCTGTCGAGTTTTGTTGCGTCCAGGAAGTTGGAAGAGTCGTTCGCCAGGTCGATCGTCGGAGCAGACCCTGACGTGTTCTGGACGAACTCGATGCGTTCCGTCAGCGCGTTGAAGACGGCGGTGACGCCGGCATCGGACTGGTTGATGCGCTGCACGACATCGTTGAGCGTATCGCTGGTAAGGACGCTGATGCTCTCTCCGTTCAGATCGAAGCCGCCGTCGACAATGTCCGGAGAGCCAAACTCGAGGTTCGGATTCTGGTTTCGGATGCCGCCCAACGGCAGATCGGGATTCACGACGGATCCCACGTTGTCATAGACCTGCACGGTCGCGGTGTCGCGGTTTACCAGGCTGCCCGCGCCCAGCGTGAAATAGAGCCCGTTGCCGAGATCGTACTGCTGGGTCAGCGGGTCGGTGGTGCGGACTGTAAAGTTCTGCGTCGGGCCACCGAACGATCGTTCTACCCGGATCTGCAGGTCGCGAGCGCCACGGACGCCGCTGCGGCGAGATTCAAAGGTGAGCGTTCCGGTCGGAGTCAGGCCGTCGTATTGGCCTCCGACGGTGAGCAATGCGGTGGAACCATCGATCCAGTCCGGGCCGAACGGCGAAAACGACGTTGGCGCCGCGTTGATTTCGGCTGACGAATTCAACGTGGCGGCCGTTTCGGTCAGGTCGAGACCCAGGGGGGAGGACGAACGTGCGTCCGGCAGATCGAGCTTGAAGCGGGTGTTGATGTTGCTGAGTTCGGCAAGCTTCTCGATGGCCCGGTATAGCTTCAGGAGTTCGGTGCGCGCGCGCAGGAAATCACTGTGCGCCTCCGGGCTTATGGAAGCGAACTGCGCCTGGCCTGAAGCCGAGGTACCCGGATTGACGCGGACTGACCGCACGATATTCTGAATGCTCTGGATAACCGACATCGCCATCCCTGTCTGATGAAGGCGCTATGTCCTCTTGATATCGGCCGGACATGGCGTTTCTTGAGCTTTGGGGACATTCTGCTTTTTCTTTGAAAAAAGCAGAATGTCCCCTTAAACAATGTCAGATCAGTTCGGCGTCGGTCATGATTTCGACCAGCGACGGGCCGGGCGCCTGCAACGCTTCAGCAAAGGTCGATTCGAGCTTCTCCGCGGCCGTTACCTTGAAGCCCTTGCCGCCACACAGGTTGGCGTAGGCGGCAAAACTCGGGTTGTGCAGAGAGGTCTCCCAGATCGGCCACTCGCCCGCGAGCTGCTCCTTGGAGATCTTGCCCAGCTGGGCATTGTTCAGTAATACGTGAGTGATGTTCATGCCGTACTTGACGGCCGTTGTGAAGTCGCCCATGTACTGTCCGAATCCGCCGTCACCGCTGATCGATATCACCTTGCGTCCCTTGAACGCATCCTGATCCTGCGTTGCCGCCCAGGCCCCGATCGCTGCCGGGAACGAGAACCCGATCGAACCGAGGTAGCCGGACATTAATATGCGCTGCTGCTCACATTCGAAGTACCGACCGAACGAATAGGTGTTGTTTCCAACATCGACCGCGATGACAGCGTCACGGGGTGCGGTCCTGCTTAACGCGTCGAACACGCTGGCGGAATTCAGGCCTTTGCCGCGATCGTCCCGAAGACGATCTTGTTTTTCGGCGCGCCATATCGTCCAGCGCTCGGCCAGTTCGCCACGCTGGTCGACCGTTGCCATCGTTGCTGGAAGCGCCGCACGTATTGCTCGAGTCGCGACACCGATCTCGGCCCAGACGGGCACCGTCACTGCGTGGAATTTGCCGAGCGCCATTCGCTCGAAGTCAATCTGAATAATCGGCCGCTTGGGCGTGATGCCCGTGTGGTTCGAAAACGATGATCCGACCGCAAGGATGAGATCGCACTCGTTCATGAACCAGCTGGCGACCGGCGTGCCGGAGCGCCCGAGCACGCCGGCGGCCAGCGCGTGGCTGTCCGCGATCTGGCCCTTGGCCTTGAAGGTCGTGAGCACGGGTGCGTGCAGCTGCTCGGCCAACGCGACGACATCCGGCATGGCGTTTCTTGCACCGTAGCCAACAATGATGATCGGTCGTTTTGATTTCTGCAAAAGCGCCACGGCATCCCCGAGCGCATTGTCATCCGGGGCAATACCCTGGGCCGCGACGCGGCCCTCTGGCCTTGCCGCTTTTGCCGAGTCGCCGGCAGGCAGCGTTTGTACGTCGTCGGGGAATATCAGGTGTGCGACATCGCGTTCGACGATTGCGTTCTTGCAGGCCAGCGACATCAGCTCCGCGTGCTTCGAGGACTGCAAGACGGTCTGGCTGAACCGGGTCACCGGTTCAAATGCTGCCGCCAGATCCACCTCCTGGAAGGCGCCCGGGCCCAGCACCTGCACGTCGACCTGGCCGGTCAGCGCGAGGACGGGCGCCCGGTCCACTTTGGCGTCCCAGAGTCCCGTCATGAGATTGGTCGCACCGGGCCCCGCTATCGTCAGGCAGGCCGCCGGTTTGCCCGTAAGCTTGGCGTAACCCGAACAGGCGAAGGAGGCGACGCCTTCATGGCGGATTCCGTAATAATGCAGGCGGCTGCCCTGCTCCTGCAGCCGCAGCGCGTCGGCCAGGCCGAGATTCGAGTGTCCCACCATCCCGAACACGCTGCTGACACCCCAGTTGGTCATCGTCTCGGCCATGACGTCGGTCACCGTCCTGACGCGCGCCGGCTCGGCCTCGAGCCCCACGTAGACGGCGTCATCCCTGACCTCCACCGGGAAGGTCTGCTGCCCCGTGTCCTCGTGGCCGCCCGGCGGCACACCGGTCCTGGGGTCAAAATCCCAGCCATGCCAGGGGCATCGCAGCCAGCACTGCCCATCGCCGCCGATCTCGATGGAGCCCTCTCCCAGCGGCCCACCCTGGTGCGGGCAACGATTGTCCATCGCAAAGAATTCCCCATCGATATGCGTCAGAGCCAGGGACTTCGAGCCGGCAGTTACCGACTTGACCCGGCCGTCCGGTAGTTCGTCGGTACCGGCCACCCGGTGCCATTCAAGCGTTTTAGTGTCTGTCATCGGTTCTCTTTCCGGAGCTTTGGGGACATTCTGCTTTTTCACTGAAAAAGCAGAATGTCCCCATAAACACGGGCATCTATTGTTCGTTAGTCCGTCTGGGACTAAAGAATCTATCACTTTTGCCGACACGCTCGGTATAAGGCATATATTTCTTGGAGATGGAGTATGTCGCAGAATGAATACTTCGAACTCGTGCAGTCGTTGGCTGCGGATCTGAACAAGGACGATATAAAGCTACCGTCGTTTCCCGAAGTTGTCGTGCGAATCCGAACGGCGCTCGATGACCCGGATACGACCGGCGCGGATATCGCGAATATTCTTGGCGTGGACGCGGTGCTCACGTCGCGCGTATTGATTCTCGCCAACTCGACGTATCACAATCCCGCCGGCATCAAGATCGAAGGCCTCGATGCGGCCGTCGGTCGGATCGGCTTCGAAAAGGTGCGAACGGCAGCTATCGCCTATGCCGTCGAACAGCTGCACGCATCGAAAGGTCTGGAGCCGCTCAAAGACGAGCTCAGGGCGACGTGGTCTTTCGGCATGCGGCTCGCCGCGATGTCCGAAGTGATCGCCCGGCAGTGCACCAAACTCGATGGTGACAGCGCATTCATTGCTGGTCTGCTGCACCGAATCGGCGTTCTCTATCTTTGCACGAAGTACACCGATTATCCGACTCTGCTGCAGGATGCCGAAACTCGAAAGAGCCTGATCGACGAATGGGCTGCGCCCGTCGGCGAAAGCATCGTTGCCAACTGGAAATTCCCGGAGGAGATTCAGTCAACGCTCAATCCGGATGAGGTCGAGACGACACGGCGACGTACCACGGCAAATCTTGCCGACGTCGTAACGACGGCAAAGAACTCGCTGAACGGCGGCGACAATACCTGGTACGAAACCGACGAGGCGAAGCGGCTTGAGCTGACGGAAGAAAAAGTTCCGGCCATCATGGAGCTGTATCAGCAGAAGCTGGATTCACTGGCGTCGGCGCTTCGATAGTCTCCATATCGAAGGTTCGAGCGAAAGCCGGGCACACTGGTCGCTTTCCGTCCATCAGACGTTCGCGGTAGACTGCCGTTTCATCGATCGACCTGAGATAACCACGGGCGTAATTCGATCTTGACGATTCTCCGCCATATCTTGGTCTTGCCTGCGTTGCTGCTGCTTGCATGCGCCAATCACGAAGGCCTGTATGAGCCTGCCTGCATCGCCTTCGAGGGTGACACGATCAAGCTCGATGACGGCCGTTTCTCCTGGAATCGCTTCACCGATGAGCGCCGTGTCGATGACGCCGGCAAGGTCGTCGAGCCGTTTCCGGATTTCCCCAAGACCGGGACATACCGGGTTGCGGCGGGCCGTCTGGAACTTGTTACCGATGACGATGTCCGACTTGAAGACTGGTTCATCATTGAGCGCGACGGACGGCGCTATTTGCTGACCAGCAAGCAACATCGTGACTTTCTCGACGGCGGCGAACTGCCGAAATGCCCCCTCGAGTTTTCGGCTGACGGATCCTGACGATTCGGGCCGCTCGGCGGACAATTTTTCGAAAATGAGAACCAGCGCTCATATATTGGCGTGATGTCGCTGTATTGCGACGATGCGCGTCCTGTTCCTCCCGGTGGTTTTCTGCAAAGCTAGTGAACAGGAATAACGTTGTTCAGGTGATCGGATGCGTGCCCCCATCAAGAACCTTGTTGCGCTACTGTCAGGTCTGATATGGCTGTCGGTTGCGAACGGCGAGGTCCTGGTAACTATCGACTACCAGGAACCGCTTGAGCAGCTGCAGATTGTGTATCCGGCGTCCAGCGGCGAGCAGCAAAAGGCCGGCATGAATGCGGCCCGCTCGCTACGCTTCAATGCTTTCGGTAAACATTTCGACATTAATCTCGAAGAGAACCGCAGCCTGCTCAATGCCGGGCTGGGCGAATTCGCTGGGGGTCGATATCAAATCTACCGCGGCGATATCGCCGGAGCCCCGAATTCCTGGGTACGCCTTGTCATCAAAGATGACGTGCCGCGCGGCATGCTGTGGGACGGCGCCGAGCTTTGGGCGATCAAAGCGCAGCGGGATGCGTCAACGAACGCAGCCGGTCCGTTCATGTATCGTCTGAGCGACCTGCAGATTCCGGAGGGCGCTCTCGGCTGCTCGGCACTCGGCGCTTCAAAGAATGCGGGTGAATTCGCAAAGGCTGTCATGTCGGAAGTGACGGCGAGCGCGGCACAGGGTCCGGGCGCAACCTCGCAGATCGACATCGCGGTGATCGCCGACTTCGAGTTTGCCAGCGACAATGGCGCAAGCCCGCGAGACGACATGATCGAACGCATGAACAATGTCGACGGCATTTTCAGTACACAGCTCGGCGTGCAGATGAACGTCAATCAAGTCGACATTTTTACGGAAAGTAACGACCCGTTCACCGATCAACTCGATGCCGGCAAGCTTCTGGAGGAGCTGTCCGATTTTCGAGAAGACGAGCCGACGCAATATGTGAATGGACTCTCACACTTGTTCACGGGTCGCAATCTCGACACAAGGACGGTCGGTATCGCGTGGACCGGCGCGCTTTGCAGCCGACGATTCGGAGCGAGCCTGACCCAGGTCAGCAACGATGCGGCGCTGGACAGCCTGATCGCGGCACACGAGTTCGGGCATAACTTCGGCGCGCCGCATGACGGCACCAGCGGCTCGGAATGCGAATCCGTGACCGGCGATTTCCTGATGGCGACGAGCATCAACGGCGAAGACCAATTCTCGTCATGCAGCATCACGGAAATGCAGGACGACATCGCTCGAGCGCAAGGGGACTGCATCACCGCGCTGGCGAGTACAGACGTTGCACTCCTCGCCGGCAGCCAGCCAGGCGCTGTGCTCCTCGGAGACTCCGCGACGGTCACATTCGACGCGAATAGTGTCGGTACCGACAGTGCGAGCGGCGTCAACGTTGACGTGACCATTCCGCCGGGTGTCACTTTGAACTCCGCGACATCGACCACCGGCGACTGCTCAAGCGGGGCCGGTTCCGCTAGCTGCACGATCGGCACGATCGCAGCAGGATCCGGCGCCACGGTTACGCTTAGTGCCGCCACGTCAACGGTCGGCAGCGCCAACTTTGTCGCGACGATTACTGCGGATACCGACGCCAACGGAAACAATAACCAGGCCACGGTTCAGTTCGATATCAACCCTGCGGTTGACCTGGTGGCGACGGCCGCCGCCGCTGCACAGGTTGTTATCAGTAACAGTACGACCATTCGGCCGCGTATCGAGAACCGCTCTTCAATCGCTGCGACCGGCGTTACCGTGACCCTGACCCCGGGGGCCGGCCTACGTGTGGACAGCGCGAGCTGGACACCCGGGACCTGCAGCATTTCCGACAACGTGGCGACGTGTGTTGCCAACAGTCTCGCGCCACAGTCGAACGATCAGCTGCAAATCGGAGTAACGGGGACCGATGACGGAAGCCGCTCATACTCCGTGAGCGTCAGTGCCGCGGAAACGGATCGGAATACGGCCAACAATGATGTCAGCGGCCAGGTGACGGTTGGTGCCGCGGTCACTACGACCACCCAAAGTGGCGCCGAATCGGGTGGCGGTGGCTCTCCTGGCTGGCTCTCACTGCTGATCCTTACGCTGGCTGTTCGCGCCCGTCGCAGACAAATCTGACAAAAGGGGACATTCTGCTTTTCGCTAAAAAGCAGAATGTCCCCATTTCCCTGGACGACCCTAGCGCATAGACTGTCGGACACCGGGCCGCTCGGTGGTCACAACGTAATCGCCGATGCCCATCCAGAGGATGGAGTCCCATGGCGTTCCCGAGATCGCTTACTGTAGTCCTTGCCGTCTGTATGGTTCTTTCGCAGGCGGTTACCGTGCCCGACGCATCGGCGGAGTCGAACCGCAATTTCGATGATCTGCTCGAGCTTTTCGCCGACTGGCGGGAGTTCGAGTCGCCGCCATTGCTGAACGGCGCGCCTGATTACACGGCGGAGCAATTTGCATCCCGTGACGACGAGTTTCAGGCACTACGTGTGCGTTTGCAGTCGTTCGATATCGGTGACTGGCCGATCCCGCAGCAGGTCGATTGGCACCTGGTTCGCGCGGAAATGAACGGTTACGACTTCAACCGTCGTGTCCTGCAGCCGTGGGCGCGCGATCCGGCCTTTTACAACTCGATCTGGACGTACCGAAGCGACGTGCCGGCGCACGAGGGTCCCACCCACCATGCTGTGGTCGAGTTCTGGCAATACGATTTTCCGCTCGCCGCGTCCGATCAGGAGCGCCTGGCGCGCGAGCTCAGCGTCATTCCACCGTTGATGAAGCAGGCGCGGCGCAATCTCACGGGCAATGCGCGCGACCTCTGGGTAACCGGCATCCGCGATATTCGCGGGCAGCGCGCGACGCTGGATGAAATAGAGTTGATGTCTGGCGAATCAGCAAGCGATGAACTGAGGAAAGCAATCCAGGCTGCGAAAGCGGCGACCGATGAATTGATTGCCTGGCTCGAATCCGAGGCGCATTCGAAAACAGGACCGTCCGGCATCGGCAAAGACAACTACACCTGGTACCAGCAGAACGTGCACCTCGTGCCTTTGACCTGGGAAGATGAGGTCCGATTGCTCGAGCGCGAGCTCGCCCGCGCATGGTCCTTTCTGAAGCTCGAAGAACAGCGTAACCGTGATTTGCCGCCGATGGTGGCCGCCAGCACGCCTGAGGAGTACAACGCGCGGGCGAACGAAGCGGTGGAACGCATCATGGACTTCCTTGAAGAAAAGCAAATCGTCACCGTTACCGACTACATGGAGCCTGCGTTACTCGAGCACCGGGGTGCTTTCGTGCCGCAGGAAAAACGCAATTTCTTCCGGATAACCGCGCACTACGATCCCGCGCCGCTGTTTACACACTTCTATCACTGGTTCGAACTGGCTCGCATGGATATCGAGCCGCATGAAAGTCCAATACGCCAGGGCGCATTGCTCTACAACATCTTCGACAGCCGTAACGAAGGTACCGCGACCGGCGTCGAAGAAATGTTCATGCATGCGGGCCTGTACGATGATCGGCCGCGCTCCCGCGAATTGGTCTGGATATTGCTGGCGCAACGCGCCGCACGCGGACTCGGATCCTTGTATGCACATGCCAACGAAATGACGATGGAAGAGGCCGGCTCGGTGCACATGGACTGGACACCGCGTGGCTGGATGAAGACGGAAAAGGAGCTGCTGATTTTCGAGCAGCACCTGTATTTACGTCAGCCCGGCTATGGCACCAGCTATGTCACCGGAAAGTACCTGCTGGAACGTACGTTGGCCGACTACGCGAAGCAGGTCGAACAGCGTGGCGAAGAATTTCGGCTGAAAGACTTCTTCGATCGCCTTAACGCCATCGACAGCATTCCGATCTCACTGGGCCGTTGGGAGATGACGGGCCTTGACGATATGGTCAACTGAACCGCAAAAAAGGGGACATTCTGCTTTTTAAGCGAAAAGCAGAATGTCCCCGTTTCTCCCGAACTAGGCGCCGCCTTTCGCGTCGTATTTCAGGCGCATGACGCGGCCGCGGCTGACGTGCAGCAGGTCGCTGATCTTCAGCACAAACGCGTCCTCGTATTTGTCGAGTCGACCATCGGCGTAAGCAATCTGCCAGAGCAGCGCGACGATGCGGGCTTTCTCGTTTTCGTCCAGGTGTTCGTGCAAGACCTGGGTAAAGTCGTGCGCGGACACGGCGTCTTCCGCTTTTTCATGAGCCGCATTCACCAGCTCAGCCGCCTCTTCCGCAGGTATGTCGAAGTGCTCCTGCACCAGGATCAGGATGCGGTCGAACTCGCTTTCGTCGAACAGGTGATCGGCGCGAGCGACGTCGAGCATCAATACCGCGGTCGCCATGCGCAAGGCTGCCTCACGATCGTCTCCGCCGTCGTCGGCAGCTGTCGGCGTCGAAATCGCATCAACCACCTGGTCGATAATTCGTTTGAGCATTCCTGCCTCTTTAAAGCCTCTTGTTGAGCTTATGATCGGAGCAGCGCGCGAAAGTTTCAAGCAACAAAAACCTGTACCATCGACGCATAACTAACTAACAGGAAATTCAGCGATCATGCAATACAAAGCCGTCAAGCTCGTCAAGCGACCCACCCTGCATATCACACCCGATCTCTTCGAAGTCGTGACCCTGGAAACGCCGGAACTCGAGGACGGGCAGGTACTGCTGAAGCAGACACACATGTCGCTCGATCCGGCGATGAAAGGCTGGATGATGGAGGACCGGAACAGCTACATTCCGCCAGTCGAGCTGGGCGAGATCATGCGTTCCTCCGGCGTGGCTGAGGTGGTGGACTCGAAGAACCCGAATTTCTCGTTCGGTGAAAAGGTCGTGGGCATGATGGGCTGGACCGAGTACGCTGTCAGCACCGGCCAGGGCATGCACAAGCTGCCGCCCGGCGTTCCCGCCGAGGCGGTGCTTTGCGTGCTGTCGCTGCCCGGATTGACGGCCTACCAGGGCCTGATGAACATCGGCAAGCCCAAAGCCGGCGAGACGCTGGTCGTGTCCGGCGCGGCGGGCTCGGTGGGTTCGATGGTTGGGCAGATCGGCAAAGCCGAGGGCTTGAGGGTCGTCGGCACGGCCGGCACCGACGAGAAGTGTCGCTGGCTCGAGGAAGACCTGGGTTTCGACAAGGCGATCAACTACAAGTCGGAGGACCTGGCGAAGCAGCTGACCGAAGCGACGCCGGACGGCGTGGACCTGTATTTCGAGAATACCGGCGGTCCGGTGCAGCACATTACCTTTGGCCGCATGAATCCGCACGGACGGATCATTGTTTGCGGCATGATTGCCGACTACAACACCGACAAACCGTCGCCTGGCCCGAACTGGATCAACATGATCCGGAGGCGGTTGACGATCACGGGCTTCGCGATGCCCGATCACTGGGACGAAGTCCCGGCAATGACGGAGAAACTGCTCGCGTATTACTCGGCCGGCAAACTGAAATACCGCGCGCACAAACTTCAGGGCCTGGAAAGCGCGATCGAAGGCATCAACCTGCTGTTTACGGGCGGCAACACCGGCAAGCTGATGGTCGAGCTTTGACGGAACCTTCGCGCACCGATCGTCTCGAACTTTGGGTGATCAAGCTGCGCAAGAATTCTAGCCGAAAGGTCGCACGGGGCACGATCCTCGCGGTGTTGCTTTGCCTCTTGCAGGCTGCCTGCGGTTTATCCGGGCAGCAGGCGCATGCGGATTTTGCCGCGGATTCGCCGTATCGTTCGGGTAACGCCAGCCGCGATGGCATCGGCAAGTTCTACATGGGCCGCGAGATTTCCCATGTAATGGGTCACCGTGGCGCGGCCTGGCTCGAGCGGCCGACCCGCGAGCGGGAGGAGCGCACGGATCTGCTGATCGAAAACCTGCCGCTCGAGAAGGATAGTGTCGTTGCCGATATCGGCGCCGGCACCGGCTATTTCAGCTTCCCGATTGCCGAACAGGTTCCCGAGGGCAAGGTGCTGGCGGTCGATATCCAGCAGGAAATGCTCGACATTATCGAGGCCCGGCGCGCACGCGACTCGGTTGCCAACGTCGAGACGGTGCTCGGTGAAGAGAATGACACGAGGCTCCCGGAGTCTGGTGTCGACCTCATTCTGATCGTCGACGCATATCACGAGTTCTCCCACCCCTTCGAAATGGGCATGACAATGGCGCGCGCGCTTCGGCCGGGCGGCAGCCTCGTGCTCATCGAATACAGGGAGGAGGATCGTTCGGTGCCGATAAAGCCATTGCACAAGATGAGCGAGGCTCAGGCAAAGCGGGAGATGGCGAACGTCGGGCTCGAGTGGGTTCGCACCGAAGACTTCCTGCCGCAGCAGCACTTTATGGTGTTTCGCCGTCCCTGAGGCGGCGCCGTCAATCGGAACCGTTGACCCGCTCGCTCAGGTGATCGATGACGGTGTTTATTACCTTGATGCGCGCGTGCAGCTTGTCGTTGCCTTCCACCAGTATCCAGGGCGCTTTCTTGGTGCTTGTAAACTGCACGACGTCCTGACCGTACAGCTTGTAAGCGTCCCACTGCTCCCGGTTGCGCCAGTCTTCCTCGGTCAGCTTCCAGTGCTTGTACGGTGAATCTTCGCGCTCCTTGAATCGAGCGAGCTGTTCGTCCTTGCTGATATGCAGCCAGAATTTGAGCAGCAGGATGCCGTGATCGACGATCTGGTTCTCGAAATCATTGATCTCATTGTAGGCGCGCCGCCATTCATCTTCGGTCGCAAAACCCTCGGCGCGCTCCACCAGCACGCGGCCGTACCAGCTGCGATCGAATACCGTCACGTAACCGGCGCGCGGCAGCTTGCGCCAGAACCGCCACAGATAATGGTGCGCACGCTCTTCCTCCGTCGGTGCCGCGAACTGGTGTACCCGGGCCTTGCGCGCATCGAGACTCCAGACTGTGCGCCGGATCGCGCCGCCCTTGCCACTGGCATCCGGGCCCTCGAAGACCAGAACGGTCGACACGCCCTTATCAAAGGCGTTACGGCCCAGCTCGCCAAGGCGTGCCTGGGCCTTCTTTATTGTTTTCCTGTAGTCGGCCCTTGGAACCTTCAGCGTCTGATCAAGGCTGTCAAACACCGTCGACGTGCTGGTTAGCGCCGGATCGGCCCCGCGTGCTACCTCCGCGACTTTCGGCGATGACGCCTGTTGCTCGTGCATGTCGAGATGTCGCGACAATTCTGCAGCAATAATCTCGCCAACCCTGAGGTGACGATAGTTGGGATTTACGCCCTCGACGATATTCCAGTGCGCCCCACCACGGTTCGTCCGGGTGATGATCTGCTCGGCCGCTGCTATAAAGTCGTCGTAGTGTTCATGGTTACGCCGATCTTCGGCCGTCACCCTGTAGCTCTGTACCGGATCAGCCGATAGCTGATCGAAGCGCGCTTCCTGCTGCTCCTTGCTGAGATGCATCCAGAATTTCAGGATTAACGCGCCGTCGTCTGCCAGATCGTTTTCGAAACGAATGATCTCGGCAAGCCGCCGGTCGAATTCAAGTTCGTCAATGCCGCTATAGACCCTGCCCAGCAATGGTCGAGAATAGCGGCCGCTCAAAACGAGGCCGATGCGGCCTTTTGGCGGCAAGTCGCGCCAGTACCGCCAGAAACGTGGGCGAGCACGCTCCTCCTCTGTCGGTGCCTGGTAACCGATGGACCGTACAAAGCGCGGGTCCATCCACTTGTTCAACATGTTGATGGTCGAACCTTTGCCGGCGCCGTCAACGCCGGCAAAGTCGATGATGACGGGAAATCGCGCCATTTCCAGCACACGATACTGCAGGGTCAGTAGTCGTGCGCGCAGGTCACGCTGACGCTCCTTGAATTCGGATTTCTTGACGCTCTGGCCGAGTTCCGCTGTATCAAACATCGCTCATATACCACTTGCCTGGAAGACTGCGCGCCCTGGGGAAACGATCATTGTACCTCGAGAAACATGATTTGAGTCGCAGACTGTTATGGTTAATCCCGGTAGCATTTGTTAACAGAATTACCATCAACAGCGGTCGGACGGCCACACAAACGGCGGATATCCGTCATATACCGAACCCGGGTCAACCACTAACCATCAGGCACGTTAGTAAGACCAGGCAGTAAAGACAGGTGACCAGGGAGGTCCCGGATGAACACAGGCATAGTGAACATAATCCTCGTGCTGATGGCGCTATTCGCAGTGAGCGGCTGCGCTACCACGTCTGACCAGACGGTGGCTTATACCGCCGATAGACCGATTCTTAGTGCGGCGGAAGCCAATTCCATGATCCGCGTCGAGTTCAGGGCGCTGGAGCCGACCTCGGCCGGGCCGACCGTCGTCGCCTCGGCGGACTAGCACCGCCGCGATATACCCCCGTCATTCCTGTCAATTTGCGGCGTTCAAAGCGCGACGGCAATAATCTCCGCCGTCCGAATCAACGTTTCGGCTTCTCTGCCTGTTGCTCCTCAGATGTTACAATCCTGAGATGCAAGGTCCTTGCACCCCACCGCTCTCCAGTACCGCGCACGACCGATCGCTCCTTGAGTGGTTTGCATCGCTAACGCCCGAGCAGCGGCTTCTGGAACTGGAGTCAAGAATCGGTTTTTTCCTCTCATTGCGTCCGGGTAATGAATCCCAGTTTTCGCGAGATTCTCGAGTTTCTTAACAGACACGAGGTTGAGTACATCGTCGTGGGCGGTGTTGCGGCGGTCATTCAGGGCGCTCCAATCACAAGCGCTCGCCGAAGGCAAAGGCGCAGTTTCCCTTATTGCGCAGGGCGGGTATTCAGGTTCATAGTGGAGTCTGGCTGAAAACAGCGGAGGTGCATCGATGAAAGGTACTTACCACCGTGCCGAGAAAGCCTACTGGATCGTCGCCGCGGACGAATCGCAGGCAAAATTCTACAAACGCGAGAAACGACGTGCGCCGCTGCAGGAATTTCTCTCGCTCGAGAACGAGGCGGGTCGAAAGAAAGCGGGCGAACTGCTGGCGGATCGTGGCGGCCGCAGCTTTGACAGCTTCGGCACAGGCCGCCATACGATGGCGATAGAGAAAGATGATCCCAAGAAACACGCCGCGACCGCCTTTGCCAAACAGATTGCTGAACGCATCGGCAAAGCGACCCACGATGGACGCTGTCGAGACTATGCGTTGATCGCCGCACCGAGATTCTTAGGGTTATTGCGCGACGAAATCTCCAGAAAATGCAAGGCCGTGCCGTTCAAGACGGTGGACAAGGACGTGGTCGGCCAGGATCCGACGGTTCTTCAAAAACTTATTGATCAGGATTAGACGATCGAGGAGTCAAATGAAGACCTGAGAGGGTAGTTATATGAGCGAATTAGACGACATCATTGCCGAACTGAAACAAAAACGTGACGAGCTGGTAGTCCAGATGCATCTGGCGTCGAAAGAAGCGAAAGATGAATGGGAAGAGCTCGAGGAAAAGCTGGAAGATTTCACAGCCAAAGCGAAGCTGGGCGAGACGGGCGAAGGCGTCGGCAAGGCGCTGGGTCAGCTTGGAGACGAGCTCAAGCTCGGCTACGAACGTATCCTGAAAGCGGTCAAGGACGACTGAGCTGCGAAAGCCGCGGCCGCCAGACCAGTGGCCGGGTCAATGACGGCTGTCACCGACTCGGGTGCTGAGGCCCGGAATCCGGACTCTGCCTAGCTCGACAGCGCTTCCTGTACGGCGCGGTACGCGTGCGAAATTGCGGAATCAGTGTTCGGTTCGGCACCCGCGTCGGAGTTCGCGATTGAGATTCGCCCGTACGGCTGGCGCCCTTGAACCCAAGGCTTGTCCGCATCCGACGCGTACTCGGGTTCCCACAGCAGGTCCGGGCTATAGGAGTAACCGTGTGCCCAGCGGTTGACCGTGATCGCCGTGATGTCGCGGTCGGCATCGAATCCCGCGCTGGACAGGGCCTGGTCGAGCTGATCACGAACATGATGCTCGAAGGTTGCGAACGACGTTTCGAGCAGTTTGCGTCGGCCGGCGCGCCACTGCTCCGGGCCCTTGAGATCGTCGAAGTACGGTACGTGGCACATGTGAAGCGCCATCGGTTGATCGGGATCCGCGCCGAATTCGTAGCTGCCAATCGACACCGGGTAATCCAGCTCGACCTGTTTGTAGAAATCCCGGGTGTAATAGACGAAGCGCGTGCCGAGGTCGGCAAATGCGCGCCAGTTCGGCACCATGACCTTGGTGTATGTCAACGGTACCTTGACGTTGTACGCGAGCCCTTCCTTTTGTTCTTTCGGGAGATCGGGACAGACATAGGGAATGGCGCCGTTGTAGCAGGCCATCACACAGTTCTTTGCCCGTACCGTGTGCGCGCTGCCGGCATGCACATAGGTGACGTCGACGGCTTTGGAATCGGCCGTATGAGCGACGTTCACTACGGTGCTGTTTAGACGTATGCGCAGCGATGCACCCTCCCGGTCGAGAGCGCTGTAGTCGACGCGCGCGGTCACGCTGTCTTCCATGGTTTCACCGGGCACGGCCGCCGGGATCAACCTTCGCACCAGCAGCCGCGCGACCGACGCATTGCCGTCCGGGAAGTGGAAGATATACGGCTCGCTGCCGCGGCCACCCGTTTGCGACACGGTATGTTCGAGCCCCGGCATGCCGCCACCATCGGTATACCCCAGTATGTATATGGCCGGGACTTCGTCCATACCCACGCACCAGTAACTCATGCCCCAGCGCTGGTACATCTCGAGTACCTGCTCGTCGACCTTGACGTAGTCCCTGAGATAACTGCGGTAGCTGATCTTGCTGAGCAGCGCGACCTTCTCATCACGACTCATGCCGGGCAGGTAATCCCGGGCGTCGGTGAACGCGCGCACGAGATCGGCCTTTGCTCTGGCGCTCATCGGCGTCTGCGCCGCGAACTCCTTCCAGGGCGTGCTGCCGTAGCCGGTAACGAGTTTGCGCCTGCCATAGGTCGCCTGATCAAACGCGATGGCGTAGGACAGCCCCATCTGGTCGTAAAGATCCTGATCGTAGTACGCGTAGAAGCGTTGCACATCGATGCCGATATCCGCCAGCAGGTCCTTAGCGATATCGGTGTAGCCGGACGGCGTGTCGATGGACTCGGTACCGCCGTAGGCGATATGCGTTCTGCCATTCACCTGGAATTCATTGCGCTTGGCATGGCCGCCGAAGTCATCGTGATTGTCGAGTACCAGGATGCGCGCGGCAGGTTTCTCTTGCCGGTAGAAGTGCGCAGCAGAGAGGCCGCTAATTCCACCGCCCACTACGACGAGGTCGTAGTCTTCCTCGATCTCACCTGCCGGCCATGAGGCACCCGCAACGCGCGCATGCATCGTTTCCCATGATCCGTCGTGGCTGCCGCGCAGGCCCGTTTTCGCCGGCGGGTAATAGTCGTTGCCGAGGGCGAACTTCGACGCATCCGTGCCGAAGACCTCTGTCCAGGGACTTAATAGTGAGGCGCCGATAGCGACCTGCGTGCCATTCAGGAAATCCCGACGAGTGATTCTGCGCTTCATGCTGTCATATCTCGTGGCCGGCCATGAACACTGTAAGAGATGTGAATAGCCATGCAAAGCGACTCGGCAAAAACGTGTCGCATAGCGACAGGGCAATCCGGACGATGCTCTGCGGGATTGTCAAAGGTAATGCCATACCTTGTCGGGATCAAAGTGATCGATCGCTATCACCTGCTGTGCTTCCAAAGCGCTCACGACTCGAAGCAATGCCGCCGTGGGACGGCGATAGCCGATGCCCCAGCGAACACGCCTTAACCATCGCTTTGCATCAGCGAGGCGCATGCCGTAGGTATCGGCAATCAATGACGGTGCCGTTTTGCGGCGCCTGAGGTTGGCGGCGTATCGGGCCACGACATCCAGCACCGCACGAATCTCCTCAGCGTGCGAGCCGAGGATCTGCCGCCGGGCGGACACGGCAAACGCCGGCCACGGCACTTCGCGCTGCCCGACCCGGCGAAACTCGCCGGCATCGACAAGCGGCTGCGTCATATGGCGCTCCCACAGGAAGACCTCCGCTTTGCGACTCGCCAGGGCCCTGCGCGCACCGTCCAGGCTCTTGACAACGACGAACGTCATATCGTCAGTCGGCCAGCCGCGCTCTGCAGCATCGACAATCGCTATCAGGTGCGACCCGGATCCGTAACGGCTGATCGCGATTCGTTTACCGCGGATCGCAGCGATACGCTTGATGTCGCTCGACGCAGCAACGTGTATGCCCCAGGTAAGCGGTGAACTGACGTAGGTTTTTACCAGTCGATTGCGATCATGCTGAAGAATGTCAGCGACCGCACCCTCGGTAAGCACCAGCGCGAGGTCGAGTTCATCGTCCCGCAATGCGCGGGTCAGCTCCCCCGTGCCGCCCGGATAGTCGGCGTAAGTAACGGCGGCACCGGTTTCGGAGAACGCGTTGTCGTCGATCGCGAGTCGCCAGGGCAGGTTGAAGTGCTCCGGTACGCCGCCAACTCGCAGCCGTCTAGTCAAAGCCATTACCTGCTATGACAGAAACAGGAGGTGATCGATGTGTAATTCTTCGCAGGATCGACATTCGCCTGATCCTACAGCGCAACGATATTGGTCACAATTCGCGGTTCAGGATACGTCCCGCGGCTTCAACTGGCGGACGGTGACCACTAAACCATCATAGAAATGCTCAAATCCTTGACGCAGGTCCGCACCGGGCAGCGGGCGCGTAAAGTAGACTTCTTTGTCGTTACTCGGCCATTTATCGTCCGAGTGCCGTGTTCGGTCTTGCAATGAAGCAATTCGATGCACTTATTTAGAATCACAAGGTCTCGTTTTTCCAGGCTGGCGACGCTTGCGCTGTCGAGCCTGGTGCCGGCCATCGCCTGGGCGGTCTGCACCTGCGGTTTCGGTGATGGCCGGCTGACGCTGGTGTCGATCAACGTTAATGGCAACATGAACGACTGGGCGCCCGTGCATGCGGATCTGGACAACAACGTTTGTGACGGACCGGCAAACAGCCTGACGGATCGTGACGCGCCGGTGCAGTCCACGGGTCGCGACCTGACGCACTTCGCGTTTACCTGGGACATCAACAACGTTTACCTGTTTACCGAAAGGGCCGGCTCGGTCTCGAATACACAGACCTTCGTCTACTACGCGGATACCGACAACGACCGTCTCATGGAAACCGGGGAGCCGGTCATCGGCGTTACCTGGCGCGGCAGCAATCGCCGCGTCAACGTTTATCTCTTTACCTACGTCGCGCAGGCGCCCGGCGGTGATCCGATGGCCGACAGCAACGGATTCGGCGACGGTTACACGCTGCCCGGTTCCTTTGCCAACGTGCCGTCGACCGGTAACCCGACGCGTTCGGGTACATGGGGATCGACGAGCGGGCAGCAGATGGAGTTTCCGGTCACCTGGGCCGAGCTCGGCGTTGCGCCGAACACGCCGTTTACGTTTCACGTGTCGAGCACCAATTCATCGCTCGGGTCCAGCGGCTTCGCGTCACAGGTCGACGACAATCTGAGCGGCTG
>CAMYMR010000028.1 GCA_947259285.1 uncultured Woeseiaceae bacterium
TTTTGTGACATAACTCCATGAAATGCGTCCGATTTCAAACGAAACTGCCTCTCTCGCAACGCCTTTAACCGTCAGGCCAAGGAAAGGGTAATCGGAGCTTATGTACGAAGAGCATTTTGGGTTAGAAAAACGTCCCTTCAGTGAAAAAGCGAAGGGCCCCGATGTTTTTGTTGGCCCACAGACAGCGAAGACCATGGAAGGCTTCAGAAAAGCACTTGCCGTGCAAGACGCGGTCGTCACCGTTTCCGGGCCGGTAGGGACCGGCAAGACGACGCTGGTCGAACGTGCGCTCAATGCCATTGGATCGAAGTACAAGACGATTCGTGTCGGTCGGGTGAAAATGAACAGCAGCGACATACTCGAATCGCTGCTCATCGTGCTTGGGGTCCAGGAGCGGCCAAACGGGACCATTCAGAAGTTTGGGGCGCTCCGCAGGAAACTGCAGCAGCTTCAAGACGCCGAAACCCGCGTCTTCGTTCTCGTCGAAGACGCTGTGCACGCCGGATCGGAGACCCTCGCGGAGCTGGAAGCCCTGACCGATGCGGAGGCCGGAGAATCTGACGGCGCCAGTATCGTGCTGATGGGCGATGACCGTCTTTTCGACTTTATGCGACAGCCGGAACTCGCCCGACTGCAACAACGAATTCGTCGACGTCACAAAATTCAGCCGCTGTGTCTCCCGGAGATGCTGGGCTACCTGAGGCACGGCTTCCGCATTGCCGGCGGAGATTACGAACAGATCTTCGATGACCGGTCTGCGGAGCTGTTTAATCAACTCAGCGAAGGCGTACCCCGCGTCGCGAATAATCTGGTTGACGCCGTCCTCGTGGCCGCAGCCACAAACGGGATGGACAGAATCCCTGCAAGCTTCGTCGCCGAAATCGTTGCCGAAGAGTTCGGTCTGACCGCCGATGGCTTCGACTTCTCGATACCCGAAGCGGTAGAGGACGCGTCGCCCGATCCCATCGATCCAGAAACATCGGAGCCAGTCGTCGAGCCGGCAGTAGGGCCCATCGTCGATGACGTACCGGAGCCTGTCGCAGAGCTCGCTGAAGAGCCAGATGTCGAGCCGGCAACAGAACTCGCCGAGGACGTCACAACAGAGCCTGCTCCGAAAATCGCGAAAGAGCCGCTCGCCGAGTCCGCGGCAGAACTCGCCGAGGACATGACAACGGAGCCCGTCGCAGAGCTTGCGGATGAGCCAGTTGTCGACGAGGCGCCGAAGCCCGAAGCCTCAGAGGAATCGCCGCCGGTCATCGACATTGCTGACGAAGCCGAGACGTCACCTGAACAGTCAATGGACGTTCCACACCTGATCAACGACACGCTGCCGGATCTCTCGATTCTGTCGAAACGTTACGCAACGCTCTCGCAGGACGAATTCGAGGAAACTACTGAGCTGGTCACGGAGGCGGACGACGTCAACATCCATGCCGAATCCGAAGCTCGGGCAGCGGACCACGACGTAGAGGAAATTGCAGCGGATGCCGATACGATTGTCGCGGAGGATGCGGACGATTTAGCGGACGTTAGTCCCGAACCGGAACCGCTAGGAGAGGTCATTGCCGAGCCCGCGCCTGAGTCGGAGTCGCCGTTCGAGGTGCTTCCTGAACTCGAGGCCGAGCCGGAGCCTTTGACAGAAAACGTCCCGGTGCTCGAGCCCGTAGCAGAGAACGTTCCTGTATTGGAGGCTGCACCTCACTCCTCGCCCGAGCTAGTCGCCGAATTCGCCGCCGAATTCGAACCGCAACCGGTCGCCGAGTCGGAAGGTATCGACGAAGGGATCCCAGAACTCACTCCGGCATCACCACCCGAGCCCGCCGCCGAGAGCGTCCCTGAGGCCGGGGAACGGCCCGTACTCGAAATTGTCCCGGACAATCCAGCGCTTGAAACGGCAACTGACATTAACCAGCCCGAGTCGCAGGAGAAGACTCCGGAATGGGATCGCGATCCGACATTCGCCCAGTTAAAACCCGATCTGGACGCGTTGGAACAAGCGATGGCTTATACCCACAGCGAACCCTTGGAATCGAAATCACAGACGCCGCCCGAACCTGAGGTCCTCGCTGCCAGCATCGGCGAAGAAGAAATTCCCGAAATCACGCTGGATAAATCGATCGAAACGGGAATCCAGGATCACCTGGTCGAAGAGCCCGCTGATATCCAACCGCCTCGAGCGGCCAAGAAATCAGACGTTGAGCTTGGCCAGATTGCGGCCAACATCGCAAACGCCAAAACCCTGGATGACATCGACGACATCATGGCCGAGACGCTTTTCGGCACCAGCATCAGCATGATCGCAGCCGCAGTCACGGCGAATCCTCCGAGTGACGAATCGGCCAATGACGAACTGCGACTTGTGGGAGAGGAGACGTCGGCGACGGTGGAACAAGCTGTTCAGGCAAGCCCACTGCCGCAGCAGATACGAGAAGAGATTTCCATCGAAACACCCGAGCCCGCGGCGAACGTCGGATTGGACCCGTCCGCATCGCAGCGTCTGAAAACGGTGCGCGCGCTGAATGCAGACCTTCACCCCGCGCTCAGGGAACCGGTAAAACCCACACCGGCCGCGAGTTCGCCTCCTGTCAGCGATGAGCCCCAACCGATCGAAGACCAGATCAATACCTCGATAACCCAGACGCTCCAGGCGCTGAAGATACCGCCCGAGATGGAGGATGAGGAGCCGGAAGAAGAACAAAAGTCAGGATTCTTCAGCCGATTCCGCCGTTCCAAGTAGCGCTCTTACTGGTCGAGCGCCTCGAGCGCCGCAAGGCGTGCCGCCTCGAATTCATCGCCCGGGTTCCACGCCGGCATGTCATCGGCGTTCGCGATAGCGAGTCCGGTCCAATAGCCCAGCAGCGCATCCTGGACCATGCCGTCAAAGTTCCAACTCGCATCGTATTCGTCCGATGGCTGGTGATAGTCAACGGTAGTATGTTGGTTCTGCTGCTCCCGACCCCAACCCGTCGGCCGGTCAACGAAATCAGTACCTGCCTTGAGATACATCGCGGGAACACCAATCTTCGCCAAACTGAACTGATCGGAGCGATAAAAATAACCCTTGTCGGGGAACTGATCGGGCTTTAGAACGCGCCCCTGCTCCTCAGCAAACCGCGCCGCGATGGAATCAATTGTCGATTTCCCGAGGCCAATGAACGTCACGTCGTGAGTCGCGCCCCAGATATTGGGGCTATCGTAGTTGATGTTCGCCGCGATCTTGCCCGGCGCGAATGTAGGATTGGCGGCGTAGTGCTCGGCACCCAGCAGGCCCTGTTCCTCTGCACCGACCAAGGCGATCAAAACAGATCGCCGTGGCGCGACCGGCAACGCCTTGATGGCCCTTGCGATCGCCATTGGTATTGCGACGCCGGCCGCGTTATCCCTCGCGCCATTGTAAATCTCGTCGCCTTCGTCATTCGGCGTGCCAATACCAAGATGATCGTGATGCGCTGTGTAAACGACAACTTCGTCGCGGAGACCCGGATCACTGCCCGGAATAAGTCCCAATACATTGGCCGACTGCGCGTGAGCGATATCGACGTCCATCGCAAGCGACGTTGTGATACCGAGCGGCACTGGCGCGAAATCACGATTAGAGGCTGCTTCGCGAAGCACATCGAGGTCCATACCCGCCATGGCCACGAGTTCTCGCGACGCATCTTCGGTCAGCCATGCTTTGAAACGGGTCCTCGGTTCATCGTCGGCCGGCAGCTCGAACTGCACGCCGGTCCACGAAGTCTGCACGACCTGAAACGGGTAGCCCGCCGATGGCTCGGTGTGAATGATGATCGCGCCGGCGGCTCCCTGACGAGCGGCGCTCTCAAACTTGTAGTCCCAGCGGCCGTACCACAGTCGCGTCGCGCCCTCGAACAACTCAGGATCCCAGTCGGGATCGTTGTTCATCATGAGCAGGATCTTGCCATTCAGGTCGGTCCCTTTGTAGTCGTCCCAGTCGTACTCGGGCGCCTGAATTCCATAGCCGACGAAGACAACTTCTGCGTCGCTGACAGCGACTTCCGGCTGCTGCACGCCGCTGCCGACAATGAACTGATCCCATTGCTTTAGCGTCATCGACGTGTCCTTGCCATCGAAGGTCCAGGACGCTGGCTGCGACGCATTAATACCGACAAGATCAAACATCTGCTGCCAGCTTCCATCATCGGCGCCCGGCAGCAGTCCAAGTGTCGCCATTTCATCCGCCAGGTAGCGACGGGCCATTTCATCACCGGGACTTCCGGGGCCTCGCCCTTCATAGCGGTCGTCGGCAATTTCCACAACGATAGAGCGCATATAGTCGCCCGCAATCAGTAGCGCGGCTTCCTCGGCGGACCGGTCGACCGTAGTCGTCGTTGCCACGGCCTTGTCCTCCGCCTGAGGCGCCGCCTTCTCGGCCGACGGATCCGGCCGGCCGCAGGCCGCCATTGCAACGAAAAGTGTGAAGGCGATCAGTAATTTCGTACTACTCATAGTCGTGATATTCCCAAGCCGGTCATTCATCAAATAGTTCGTGCAGGAAGTTTCGCAGGGCAATCCATGAGCGTCGATCCGCTGTGGCATTGAAGACAGTGCCTCTCTCGCTGTCGTCCGCCGCGGGATTGGTGAACGCATGCACGGTATTTCCGTATGCGTGCAGCTGCCAGTCGGCGCCCATCGCCGTCATTTCATCGGCGAGTGCGCTAACCCGGTCAGGCGGCGCCAGCGGGTCGTCCCAACCATGCAGCGCCAGCACCCTGGCCTTGATCGTGTTGCCTGCCGTATTGCCGGGCGCCTCAAGCAATCCATGGAAGCTGATCACGCCGGCCAGCTCTTCACCGGTTCGCGCGAGATCCAGCACGCTCAGGCCGCCAAAACAGAAACCCAGGGCCGCGACCCGGCTGCCGTCAACTTCCGGTTGCTCTTTCATGATCTGAAGTGACAGCAACATGCGCTTTTGCAGGGTCAGACGATCCGCTTTGAGCGCGTCCATATGCGCGCGATTACTGGCATCGTCGCCGCCCAAGGCAGACTTACCGTAAACATCGAGGGCAAACGCAGCATAGCCAAGCTCGGCCAGATCCCGCGCCTTGCGCTCCTCAAAAGGCGTGCGACCCCGAATGGTATGCGCGACGAGCACGCCCGGGCACGCGCCATCGATGGCATCGTCCCAGGCGAGCATTCCCTCGAAAGTCGTTTGCCCATCGTCGTACTCGAGCAGGCGAGTTCTTACGCTCACAGATGACCTCTCACAGGAGTCTGCTTAACGTCGGCGGACGATGAAGACTTCATATTTGCCATCAGGGCCGATATACCAGGACGCCACGGTGCTTGTGATGCTAAGAATAATCGCGCCGAATACGGCTGACCAGAATCCGCTGACTGAAAAATTGTCCAGCAGTGCCGCGACCAATCCGAACATCGCCGCATTAAGGACAAGAAGAAACAGGCCAAGCGTAATGATCGTCAGCGGCAGCGTCAGTACAAACGCGATCGGACGGACGACCGCATTTACGATCCCGACGAAGAATGCTGCCAGGATGAATGTGCCAGTACCTGCGATGCTCACGCCCGGAACGATAATCGAAGCCAGGAACAGGCCCAGCATCGCAATGAGTGTCCGTATGAAGATGCCCTGCATCGCTACATTATGGGCCGACAGCGACCGCGATTAAAGCCTCTAATTGGTGGCGATCGTGGCCGGACGGGCCTCGGTACCAATTGCATGCAGCTGCACCGTGCCGATCGCTCGTTCCGCGAACGCGCCTTCGCAGTAGCAGAGATAGAACTCCCACAGACGAATAAATTCCTCCGAGAACCCCTGGTTGCGGACCTCGTTGAGTTTCTCGAAGAAGCGTTCGCGCCAGCGCCTGAGCGTCAACGCATAGTGCGGCCCAATGTCCTCAACCGCGATCGTCTTGAGCGGTGTCACGCGCGTCAGGGAGCTGGTCATCGCGGTCAATGAGGGCAGAAAGCCTCCCGGAAATACGTAGCGTTTGATGAAGTCGACCGTTTTCCTGGCCCTCTCATAGCGCTGATCAGCGATGGTAATCGCCTGCAACAGCATTTCACCGTCCGGCTTCAGTAACGATGCGCACTTGCTGAAGAACGTGTCAAGGTACTCGTGGCCAACGGCCTCGATCATTTCGATGCTGACGAGTTTATCGTACTTGCCTTCAAGATCGCGGTAGTCATTCTTCAATAGCGTGATTTTGCCCGTCAGGCCCAAAGCTTCGACTTTCGCCCGCGCGTACTCGTACTGCTGCTCTGAGATTGTCGTCGTCGTCACATGGCAGCCGTACCTTGTGGCGGCATGAACGGCGAAGCCGCCCCAGCCGGTGCCGATTTCTACTACCTCGTCCGACTCAGCGAGATTCAGCTTCCGACAGATTCGGTCGAGCTTCGCGACCGACGCGTCTTCCAGAGACGTCGACTGGCTTGCAAAATACGCGCTTGAATACATCATCTGCGAATCAAGCCACAGGCTGTAGAAATCATTGCCGAGGTCGTAATGCGCCGCGATGTTTCGCTGACTGCCGCGCTTCGTATTCCTGTTCATCCAGTGAAAGAGTCTCTGCAGCGGCCGCTTCAGAAGCGCCGTGCCGGAATCCAACTCATCGAGGACGCCGCGATTTCTCAACAATATTTTGACCAGCGACTCCAGTTGCGAACATTCCCAATAACCCTGGATGTAGGCCTCGCCGGAGCCGACCGACCCGCCGAAGGCAATGTCACTGTAAAAAGCCGGTGAATGAATTTTGATGACGACCGGCTCGGGGAATTCGTCGGCCCGCTGGCCGAACGTTTGCTCCTTTCCATCCTCAATGATCGTGATCTCACCTTGTCGTAACGCGGCAAGGCGGCCGAGCACGGCACGACGAGCCAGCCGGTCCAGCCAGCCCGCCTCCTGCTCTTTATAAAGCGCTCCAATCGAGTCTACGGAAATGGTCTTCATGTCTAGTGCACCACCATTGTCTTTTTCTTGTCAGGATGTACATGGAGTGGGCAGCGCTTCAGCCAGAGGCGCAACGCTTGCCAGTATATCGCGGCGATAATTTTTACCGTCATCAGCGGAAAGATTGCAAGGACTCTCGCCAGATGCACTCCGTTGATCTCAGTCCTCTGCATCTTGATTGCGGCATCGAAGAAACGCTTGCCATTCCTGGAATTCGCCATGTAAACGTTCATGCGCTCGGATGGGACATTGAAGCTCCAGTCGTATTGGACGTCCATCGGCATGAAAGGCGACACGTGCATCTTCTTTGCCGGACGGAAGCGCCATGCCCGAGCCGTGCCTATGTTCTCGGCGGCGGGCAGCACGTAAGTATCCTGCTCGCCCCACGGTGTATTGTTGACTTCAGCCACGATTGCTTCGAGCGCCTCGCCGTCTTCAGAAAAACAATAGTAGAAGCTGACCGGATTGAAGCCGTGACCGAAGTAACGCAGATTTGTAAGCAAGCGAACGGGCCCTGCCGGCCGCCGGCCGGTTTCGCGGGCTACCAGCTCACGAACGGAGTCTGACAGCGACTCGTGATCGGGACCCGTGTGGTCGGAACGCCTGAAGCGCGCAATCGCAGGCCGCTTTGTCGACCACAGCCAGTGTTTCTCAAACAGGCCGGGCAGCTCATCGAGGTCAAGGTACATCATGAACACCCGGTACTTGAAGCGGTGCAGCACAGGGGTCGTCCTGGTGTGCCTAACCTGCCCTTCGTAGATGCAACTCTCCACGCTGGAGCCTCTCCTCAAAGTGATCAATGGCGTTTAGCGCGCTAACGACACCATCCTCGTGAAAGCCATTGCGCCAGTATGCGCCACAGTAAAAGGTGCGATCGCAATTCACCTCGGCATGCCGTGCCTGTGCGAGCACGGTCTCACGCGTGTACGTCGGGTGCTGGTACTGAATCCGACGCACCACGCGATCCGGGCGGATCCTGGAATCATCGTTGAGCGTGACGACATAGGTCCGCTTGGCGTCCAGGTCCTGGAGAATATTCATATTGTAGGACACGGCAACATGGCCGCGATTGTCCTCCGGCACGAAGTAGTTCCAGGCGGCCCATGCCCTGCGTCGCCGCGGTAATACCGCGTCGTCGGTGTGCAGTACCGCTTCGTTGTCCTGATAGCGAATCGCGCCGAGCACACCCACTTCGACATTCGTGGGGTCGGCGAGCATGCGCAGGGCCTGATCGCTATGGCACGCGACAAACACGTAATCGAACTCCTCTCGGCCATCCCGCTCTGTGACGATCTCGACGTGATTCGGGAAACGGCGAATTGACCGCACCGGGGTATTCAAGCGAATCGATTCGCGGTGCCCACGCACGAGTCTCTTCACGTATTCACGAGATCCGCCCTGTATGACTCGCCACTGTGGCCGATCCTCCAGCTGCAGGAGGCCGTGATTCTTGAAAAAACGAACCAGAAAATGCGCCGGCATATCGAGAACCGCGAGCGGCTCGGATGACCAGATTGCTGCAGCCATCGGCACCAGGTAGTGGTTGATGAAGCCGGCCCCGTAGTTTCTGGAAGCAAGGTATTCGCCGAGCGCCAGGGACTGTTGCGCCCGGCCTATATCGACAACTGCTTCCCGATTGAATCGCAGTATGTCACGCACCATTGCGTAGAACGATGGACGCACCAGGTTTCGGCGCTGTGCGAAGAGTCCGTTCAACGAGGAACCGTTGTACTCGAGCTGGCCATTCGCCGAGTGCACGCTAAACGACATGTTGCTGGGTTGCGACGGCTGGCCAATTTCGTCCAACAATCGTATGAAGTTCGGATAGGTCATGTCATTAAAGACGATGAACCCGGTATCGACCGCCAGCGTGCCGCCGTCGTCGTCAACATCGACCGTATTCGTGTGGCCGCCAACATACCCCGCCGCCTCGAATACGGTCACGTCATATCTGTCGCGTAGCTTGTAAGCGGCGACATTGCCCGCGATTCCGGTGCCTATTATTGCAATGCGCACGATCTCTCCTTTGCTACCAAGCTATGCCGCTCACCATTTTTGCGGTACGCGCTCGACCTTGCTGGTGTCGTAGCCAATACTCCCGGCTAAAGCGACCAGCCGATCGTAGTCTTCGTCGGAAATGTCGGGCGTCCTCGCCATAATCCAGATGAAGTCCCTTTTCTGACGAGCAATAACCGTTTGTGAATAGTCGTCATCGAGGTAAACGATTCGATAATCAGCCTTGATGGGCCAGACAAATCGCATGCCCCAGGTGGCGTTTGTATCGGTATCGGTGACAAACCCCTTCGGGTTGTACTGCTTCCTTTCACCGTCGAAACCGCCTTTCAAGAACGTAAAAGTCGTCTGGATGGATCCATCATCGTTCAGTTCATAAGTTTCAACGGCGTTGTAGGCGTTCTTCTCGAGAAACGTGGGTATGTTCGCGATGACATACCAGTCACCCATGAATCGCTCCAGATCTACGTAATCAACGGTCTTCATTTGCGGTCCGCGCGCCGCGCAGGCGCTCAAAGTAAGAGTGAGTAATAGTGCGATAAGTGTTCTATTCATACTGTTCATATCAGGTAAGCTCATAACGGATGATGCGCCCGCCTCTCGCTATGGATTCGAGCGCCAGCCATTCGTCGTTTGACGAATACCAAAGCTTCAGCTCGAGTTTCTCCGCCGTCAGTCGGTACACCGACGCGTCGACGTTCCGGCCGCGCACCTCGATCATTTCACGCCCCAGATCTTCCACCTGTACGTCAAGGTATTCACCAGACTGCGCGTTAAGTAATTTGGGCTGCCGTAGAAACTTCGGGTTCCAGTAGGCGAAGGTCATCACGCAATCCAGAAATTCATTCCTGGCGCTACCGGCATCGATAACAAGCCGGTCTTCAACCGTAGCGCCGCTTACGGCCAGTTTTTTGCCGTTCGACTGCGTTCTCGCGTCAATCTCGTGCAGACAACCGTCCCGCCATACTTCGTTGGTACTGTGGCGGTAGCGAAAACCATTGACAAAGAGGAATCGCACGTCGAACTTCGCCTCGCTCCTGACTCGTCGACGTTCGCCTTCTTCGATCAGCTCGAATCGGTGGTAGCCGATCCTGTCGCCGTCCAGCATCACGGAGAAGTCCCAGCTTCTCACGGCATCAGTCGCGCCCGAGACATGCGGTGCTCCCAGCATCGCCAAAGCAACGAGCGAGCGGACAACGAGCCGTACATTTCTCATCACGAGCTAACCTCTTCCGGCAAAATCGTCGCTCGACACGGCCCGGGCAACGCCGGCAACAGCCAGTACGACAGCGTGAACATCTACTCGACTGCCTCCTGTGGTACCAGCGGCTCAGAGATTCCGTCAAAGCGTCGTGCGACCGCGAGCAACAGGGGCATAAAGATTGCCCACCCTATCGCCAGCGCGATCAACGCACTGGCGTATTCAATGAAGACGATTCCGCCCAGCTTCTGGCCGGCGATATAGGATGCAGGGCCGCCGACGGCCCCGAACGCCGCTGCCATTAAAGGCCGCCCTTTCAGCCATCCCATGGATAGGTTGAGCGTTGTTCCGAAGAGCATCCACATCGTAACAATCCAGTAGGGCGCCAAAAGATCGCTGAACTGTCCGGATGGATAGGTGACCCAACCAAAGATTACGAGCAGGCTGTCGAAGAATATGCCGACGATGCCGCATGCCATGATAAGCGCCAACTCCGCATGCGGCCGACGCGCCTGTCGCAGATGGATCACAAGAACGACGACCAGCGCTAGAGGACCCAACCACGGCATCTGCTTGGCCGCACCGATAACCGATGAAAACCAGCCGACCTGAAATGCAGCAAAATTTATGAACAGCGGCATCTTAGTGGCCCGCCTTTGAGAACAAGTAGTGACTGACGAACCATTCCTGGCCATCGTTGAACTTGAAAAGCTCCTCGCACGCCATGAAGAACATACGCCAGCGCATCCACCATCGACCGGCTTCAGCCTGCCCATAGGTTTCCGCGAGTATTGGCATCACCGCGCTGCGGCGGCTATCCATGCGATCCAACCAGGCGCGCAGGGTCCTGGCATAGTGCTTGCCGTTCCAGGCCCAGCGCCGCTCGAGCACCAGGTCCTTTTGGAAGACCATCGGAAGCTCGACACTCGGCATGATTCCGCCGGAGAAGAAGTGCCGGCTCATCCAGTCGGACGGCCCTTTATCGACGTACTCGTAAGGCGTCGAGCGATGACAGAATATGTGCATAAAGAAGCGGCCGTCCGCCACGAGCCATGATCGGATACGGCGGAATAGCTCGTCGTAATTGCGCATATGCTCGAACATCTCAACGGAGACAATTCGATCGAAGGTGTCTGAGGCTTCAAACTCGTTCATGTCACAAACGATCACGTTGATGTTGCCGATGCCCCGCTCCGCAGCGGTCGCAACAATGAAATCGCGCTGAGACTGAGAGTTTGAAACAGAGGTCACGTTCGAGCCGGGAAAATGCTCGGCCACCCAGAGCGAGAGGGACCCCCAGCCGCAGCCCAGATCGAGCACCTTCATGCCGTCGCGGATGCCGGCACGCTCGACCGTGGTCCTGAGCGCCGCTTCCTCCGCCTCGCTTAGCGTGCCCACATCGCTGGCCCAGAAACAGCAGCTGTACTTTCTGTGTTCTCCGAGAACCTCAGAAAAAAATTCGGCAGGTACTTCGTAATGCTGCTCGTTGGCAAGCTCTGGAACCAGAGCGACCGGCGAATTTCGCATCATATCGGCAAACTGATTCAAGGTCCTTGCAGCGAACTCAACATCGCCGGCGCGAATTTCCGCAAGCTTTCTCTCGAGCAGGCGACGCATCCCGCCACGTATCACCGTGTCGGGGACCAATCCTGATTCGGTCCATCCAATCGCTTTTGCTGTAACGCCGCTCATCGTCGGCCTCCCAATAAACTGTTGGGAGACAATATACAGAGCTCAATTGAGGCAACAATGGCTTAAACGCAGCTGTTACAATCACTTACATGTTGACATGAATTGCAGCACTGCCGGGGTCTGCTAAAATCGCCTCGCCGCCCCGGTAGCTCAGCCGGATAGAGCACCAGATTCCTAATCTGGGGGTCCCATGTTCGAATCATGGTCGGGGCGCCATTCATAACGGACGGGGCGCAGCTCCGTTCGTTATGAATGGTTGAACAACCGACAGATCAGGACACTGTTCGACCAATTGCGCGAGCAATTGGCGACGAAGCGGCGTGAGCCGCGGCGCCCGGAGGGTGAGGATCGCTTATTGGCGATCCGAATCAATCCTCTCCGGGGCGCCATGTTCGACAAATTGTGAAACAATTTGGATGCACGAACGGCGCCGCCTAACTAGGAACGCGCCAATGAGTCAATCATGGTCGGAGTGCCATGTTTTGTTTGTTTGATTTTTTGGTTTGCATTTGCCCGCCTGCAGTTGGCTTAGGAGAAATTTATGAAGATTCATTTGCTTTTGATCGGTCTGGTCGCCATAGCAGCGACGGGCTGCGCCGAAAAGAAACAAGAAGCCCCGGCGCCGGAAGCGGACCCGGCTCCCGCCGCTGAAGCGGCGCAGCCCGCGGATACAACAGAGCCTGAGGCGATGGGCGACGAAACGGCGGAACTGGGCACAGACGCGTTCCTTCGACACATGCATCAGCACGCCAGCAAGCTCGAGGATCTAAACGCGGCCCTTGCGGACGGAGACCTTGCGGCCGCGCGAACGCCGGCCTATTGGCTGGTGGGACACGAAGAGGTCAGCGCCATCCCCGAGGACTGGCGGGTACATATGCGCCGAATGCGCGACGGAGCTGATGCGGTGAGTCTAGCCGAGGATCTCGACGCCGCTCGCGCGGCGGCAAAAAGCATCTCGGAGGGCTGTGATGGCTGCCACGCCGCTGCCGAGGTCGAGGTACCGGGCCCGAGTACCGAGTAGCGACGAAGTGCCAGACGCTTCCTAGCATGGCGGGAGTCGCCGGGCGGGTTGCTCTGGTTACTGGCGGTGGCCGCGGAATCGGGCGTACCGCGGCAAAACTACTGGCCTCCCGCGGCGCCATCGTGATGTGCGTCTCGAGAACTCGACAGGAGCTGGAAGACGTCGGTCTGGAATACGTTGTGGCGGACCTCGGTACGACCGAGGGCTGTTCGCAGGCGGTCGTCGAGACCGAGCAACGGCTGGGGCCCGTCGAGATTCTGGTTTGCAATCACGGTATCGGCTCCGCACACGAAGACGTTATCTGGAAACAAACCCCTGAGGTCTGGCAGCAGGCGATGCGGGTGAACCTCGACGGACCTTTTCATCTGTCCCGGCTCGTTCTGCGAAGTATGGTCGAACGCCGCTACGGTCGAGCCGTCTACGTCAGCTCGACCGCCGGTCTCGTCGCCGAGCACGCCGGCAGCGCCTATAACAGCTCCAAGCACGGCCTGATCGGCCTGATGCGCTCTGTTGCAGAGGACGCGGGGCCTTACGGCATAACGTCGAACGCGGTCCTGCCCGGCTGGGTCCGCACAGAGATGGCGGAACGTTCGGCACGCCGGGAAGCAAAGGAACGGGACATAACGGTCGACGACGTATGGCGCGATAGAGCGGCTTTATACCCGTCGGGGCGGGTAGCGACTGTCGCGGAAGTCGCCGAAACGATCGCGTTTCTCGCCTCCGAAGAAGCGAGTGGCATCAATGGCGAGGCCGTGAAGGTTGCTCTTGGCGGCATGTCCTAGCAATTACCGCGGCGAACCGCTTCTTGAAAATCTTCCATCCGCCGCGACTACTCATGCCACCCGGCGACTTGCTATCGAATATACTTTGTCGTATTCCCGATACGCCCTGATTGCCTGCTGCGGATAATCGAGGCACCACTCGATAGAGACATCAGAACTATGACTTCAATTCCGATTTCCGATTTCGCGACCGTCGACCCTTTCAATGCGATGACGGCCAGCGCACCTGCGAGGGCCATGAACCTGGTGGACGGCCACTGGGCGGCGGACGGGCCCGTTCGAGATGACATCCCGGACCCGATGTCCGGCGGGCATTTCATGGATGTGCCTGATACGCATGACTTTACGCCTTTCTTGAGCAGCTTTGCAGCTTGTCCAAAGACCGGTCTGCACAATCCGCTCAAGAATACGGAGCGCTACGTGCATCTAGGCCATGTCTGCGCTCGCGCTGCCGCTCTGTTGGCGAATGAAAATGTCGAGGCCTATTTCGCGAAGCTGATTCAAAGAGTGATGCCCAAGAGTTGGCAACAATGTCTGAATGAGGTCATTGTCACTCGCGTTTTTCTGGAAAACTTCGCGGGCGACGGTGTGCGCTTTCTGGGACGCGGATTTTCCAATCCCGGTGACAGAACGGGTCAGGAGTCGCGCGGATACCGCTGGCCGTTCGGGCCCGTCGTGATTATCGCACCGTTTAATTTCCCGCTGGAGATACCGGCGCTGCAAACTCTGGGCGCTATTTTCATGGGCAACCGGCCGCTCGTAAAGGTCGACTCCAAAGTCAGCATCGTCTTCGAGCAGTTCTTGCGGCTTCTGATCCACAGCGGCTTGTCGCCCAACGACATTGACCTGATTCACTGCCGCGGCGAGCGCATGGGCGAATTAATCGATGCCCTGCGGGACCGCGTCCGTATGATTCAGTTCACTGGCTCGAGTCATATTGCAGAGACGATAGCCAGCAAAGTGAATGGCGCAGTGCGCTTGGAAGACGCCGGATTCGACTGGAAGGTCGTCGGCCCTGACTTTGACGATCGGTGGCTCGACTACGTTGCGTGGCAGTCTGATGAGGATGCTTACAATGCCTCGGGACAAAAGTGCTCGGCACAGAGCATCCTGTTTGTTCATGAGAACTGGTCAGCCGCCCTGCTCCCCAGACTCGAAGCGTTGGCGTCACGTCGCAACATCGCTAACCTCTCCGTCGGACCGGTGCTGTCCTGGAACAATGACCAGATCGAGAATCATGTCGACGCCGTTCTCAAAGTGCCCGGCGCCGAACTCCTGTTCGGCGGCTCGCCGCTTGAAAGTCACGACATTCCGGCGTGCTATGGCGCGTACCAACCAACGGCGGTTCACGTACCGCTGTCCGCCGTATGTACGGACTTTTTTGAATTGCTCACGACAGAGCTATTCGGGCCGTTTCAGATTGTCACTACTTATGGCGATGAGGACGTACCGTCGCTGTTGGCTCTGCTGGAGCGAATGTCGCATCACCTCACCGCGGCCGTGGTCAGCGCGGACCCGGTATTTCAGAATCGTATTCTGTCCGCAACGGTCAACGGAACAACCTATTGCGGCATGCGAGCGCGCACCACCGGCGCACCGCAGAACCATTGGTTCGGGCCGTCGGGCGATCCCCGAGCCGCCGGCATCGGAACACCCGAAGCCATTGTGAGCACCTGGAGCGGGCACCGCGAGATCATAATGGACCAGGGTGAGCTGCACGCGGATTGGGAGGTACCGGATCTGCAATAGGCGGTTTGGATAGACTGCTCAACGTGAGTCGTTATCGACCGCTATTCAGCCAAGTATCCGGCCGGGAGCTCCCGATCCGGCAATTGCCAACGACGAGCATTGCCTCTACAGTGGCGCAATGAATGGACAGGAAACAAAAGCGGAAACGCTAGCGCGGCATCGCAAAATCTTGCTCTGGATGGCGGCTCGAGTATCGATTTACTACATCTTCCTTGCAGGCGCCGTCGCCATCCTGATAACCGCGTTCCCGAGCATTGTAGACAACCTGCCGCTTGGTGGCGTCGGTGACATTGTCGATTACGGAAGTGCCAGTATTTACGACCTCGAGGAAGCGCTGCTCTCAGCCGACGACGAGGAACTCGAGGAAATCGCCAGCGCAACGACTCGTGAGCGACTGGCACGCGGCCCGGCCTGGCTGCAAGGCGCGATTTCGCTCGTCTACGTAATGGCAGCGACACTTTTGCTCATGCTCCCAGTGTCGTGGGTTTATCGGGCGATACATACCGACAGCGTCTACGATCATTCGATCGACACGACCACGCTGGTTCTTCCCGCGGTAGTCGCCGGCATCGTCACGGTTGTCCAACACAGCCTCGCACTGGCGTTCAGCCTCGCCGGAATCGTTGCCGGCGTTCGATTCCGCCGCGCCTTGAGCGATACGTTCGACACGCTGTTCATCCTCGCCTCGATTGGTGTGGGAATTTCTGCCGGTGTGAAGTCAATTGAAATTGCCGTCGTGTTAACGGTCTTTTTCAACTACGCAGCGATCGCCGTATGCGCTTTCGGTGACGGGCTGGAATCACAATACGTTCTGGAAGAAGCAACTCGCCGGAAGATCGCCAAAGCGAAGAAGGCCGAAGAAAAGAGAGCCCGCGCCGAACCAACCGGACCAATGTCTAATCTCTAGACAGCATCTCGTCAAGCTTGTCCTGACCGCGACAGCGATCATAAAGCTGCTTCTTCCGTTTCCGGGGGTCATCAAGGACTTCGAAAAAATCCTCGATGTATTTCAAGGTCTTCTCCTTGGTTCGTGGCTCAAGCTCTCGCGTGTTGGCAAATAAGCCAATTATCTCCTGGCGCTTCGACTGTACATGCGCGATGGTCTTATCCAGAACGCCGGGCGGTTGGCAGAGGCCACGGTAATAGCGCGTCCGCACGAATCGTATCGGGATGAAGTCGGGCGGCGCCGCATACTCTGTGTTCACGAGACCGGACATGTCGAAGTCGTACGGAACCGGTATTCTCACGTCGGCGTTGTCTTTGAGTGCGAGAATTTCCGCATTGTGGCAACACTCCCGGCCGTCGGCAGACTTCAGGTCCGAAAAGTCATTGTTGGCTATCAGAAACTGGAACAACTCCGCCAGCGCCGTCGTTTCGTGGTCCATCTGATCGAATCGGTTGGCAACGACCTTCAGCCGGGTCAGATCCAGGCGCCTGGCCATGTCACTGTCATCTTCTATGACAAAGGTGAGATCGGTCCAGGGCTGCAGTTTCTCATCGCTGTCAACATAGCTGATGCGCACCAGTCGCGTGCTAAAGCTCGTGTCGGTCAATATCTGGAAGGTGCGGTAGGCGAGGTATTCGAGCACAACGTGCTGCTGCGATTTCGCGCCGTCCTCGCAGGGCGCGACAACTTTCAATTTGTCCTGGCCCGCGAATAAGGTCCCTTTGACCTGTTTTTTCTTGAAGTTGAGCTGCAATGGCGGGTACTGACAGTACTTGCGCCGGAACAGGCCGCGCGTACGTATGGAGACATCAAGACGCTGTGTCTTTCCATCGGCGGCCGTGTACGTCCACTGTCCCGGAAAGTAAATTCGAACGTCCTGATTGCGTTGCGCGTAGGCCTGGGAGATTGGCGCGGTGAGTACGGCCTTAACTACCCCGTCATCCTGGAATAACGGATATCTTTCCGACGCCTGGACGGCGCTCGCGAGCGCGATCAGAGTCAGCACCAATGGACGGTAGAATTTCTGCATACACCTATACTTAGACGGCATCGGGGACCGAAATGTTATACGAGAATACCGAAGTTGCGACGCAGATCACGATACTCTGCTCATAGCCGGTAAGCGGCGCGCAATGTAGAATCGGCCGCACGAGAGCCGAAACACGGCGATCGATACCGAGGAGAAATCGCATGCTTGAGGTTGGCGCACCGGCACCGGAATTCGAGCTGGCTAATGACCAGGGCGGAGAAACGACACTGTCGGCGTTATTGCAGAGTGGTCCGCTGATATTGTATTTCTACCCGGCGGATTTCACGCCGGGTTGTACCAAGGAAGCGTGCTCCATCCGTGACATCCACAATGACATCCAGTCGGTCGGCCTTCAGGTCGCGGGCGTAAGCCCGCAGGATGTAGAGAGCCACCAGCGATTTCGGGACGAGTATGAGCTACCGTTCACCCTGCTGAGCGATCCCGATAAGATCGCGATCAAGATGTATGACGTCGACGGGCCGTTCGGGGTCGGCGTTCGACGGGCTACATTCCTGATCAACCAGGACCGGACGATCCAGGACGCGATGATGGCGGACGTGCGTATCGGACGTCACCAGGAATTCATCGAAAAGGCCGTCCTTCTCAGAGACACCGCCGGGATGCGGTCCGACGATTAGCGCTTCTTCAGTCGCCGGTAGCCGTTACCACTACGCGGCGAGTATGCGGTGCGTAACGATGTTCCCAGACATAGATGCCCTGCCAGGTACCCAGCGCACAACGTCCGTCCCGAATCGGTAGGTTCAAATCCGACTGCGTCAGAATACTGCGAATGTGAGCCGGCATATCGTCCGGGCCTTCGGCAGAGTGAGTAAACATCGGATCGCCGTCCGGGACCTGCCGCGACATGAACGCCTCAAGGTCGTGCATTACGCTGGGATCCGCATTCTCGCAGAGCATCAACGACGCGCTCGTGTGGCAAATGAAGACATGGCACAGGCCCGTACGAACGCCCGAGTCACCCACAATGCGCTGCACCTGGCTACTGATCTCGTAGGTTCCGCGACCCGTCGTCGCAACCCGCAGCTCCCGCTGGGTAATCAAGGGATGTACGGCTCGCCGTAACGTAGCCGGATGGTCTTGGTTTTTCCGAACCACGGAATGCTAACGAGGTATATATTGTCGTATTCGTCGTCGGCGATTGGCGGCACGCTCTTGCTCGCACCCATGTTGGCAATCATCTGCGGAACCGTGTCGCTGTGACCCACAACGAGAATGATCTTGCCTTTGTACTCCCTGACGACGTCTTCGAGGAATACCTCGGTATCTGCCGCGTTATAGGTCAACACCGGAAGATCCAGCGCGTCGGCTACCGGTTGCGCGGTTTGTACACTCCGTCGATAGGAGGTTGAGTAGACCGCGTCAACGCCTACCCCGGGTACCACGTCCGCGTCCACAAGTTGGCGGGCGAGTTCGGCCGCACGCCGCTGACCGACCACACTGAGGCCCGGATCGTCGTCGCCCCCCCCGGCCTTTTCGGCATGTCGGACAAATATTACTGTCGTGGTCGCCTGTGACTCGAAGAACCACGCGAGGCCAATTGCGATCAGCGTGTAAATAACGACGACCTGGAGCCTTCGCATCCGTCGCCGCCGCTTCCTGTCTATTTCTTCTTTCGTTCTTGTTTTTGTTTCGCGCATGTCTCGTCACCGGCGCAGCCGCGAAAAAATTGATCAGACGTTCCCTAGCGAGACTTTACGAGTTTTTGGGCGGTTTGACTATGTCCGCAGGGCGGTCGTCATCCGTATCATCGACGACACGATACTCTCCCTCAATAAGACCGCCTGGTCCCGCGGGCCTGCCCGGGTGGTCGTCTTGACCTTGTCGCCGCAACTTGCGATTGAACCACCAGAGCCGGAGACCTATGACAGAAGCAAGAACGGCGATGATGCTACCCAGTACTAGAAACGCAAAGAAACCCAGCACAATAGAGGCCCCAATTACGAGAGCACCGACGAGAATAACGAATATGTTCGCAATGGGGTTGCCGGCAGGCAAACCACGATTGCTCGTTGAGTATTTCAATATATGGTCCTCAAACCGGCTCAGTCGACCGGCTTTTTGGTGTAAAAGCCCTCAAACCAAGGCGACCAATCCTCACTATCGGGCAATATCTGCTCAAAAAACTGCCGCACCCGGCCATCTGGAAGTGGTGTCCACAGACCGCGAAAAGGTAAGGTGGTGCCACTCGCTACGTCATGAATCGTACCGACCAACAGCATCCCATCATCCGTAATACCGCCGCGGATATTGATCTGGCTTCCCGCGGCGTCATTCCAGATCTGCACCCAGTCACCCGAAACCTTGTCCAAATAGTTGACGCTCATGCCGGTGCCGCCGGTCGCACTACTCCAGGTTTCGATCAGAACGCAGCCATGTTCTGTAGATTCAATGCGATTACTTCCCGCGTAGGTTCCGTCGGCCGTATGGACGTCCCAATCACCTAACCAGAAGTCGAACGCCGAAAACGCGGCGTCATGTTCACACGGAAATGCCTTGCGGGACATCTCGGCGATAAGCTGATCATACGCCGCATTACCCGAAAGCGTGCTTAAAAGCGGGTCGGTGGTTATCAAACCGACGGCCGTGAAACCGTTTGCAGCGACGGACAGCAGTTCTTGCACGGCGCCATCGGCATCCTCCGCGAGCACGCTGAGGCGGGCTCGCTCAAGGCTGATTCGTACCGGCGAGAACTCTAGCTGCTCCGCTCTGTCGAGCGCGGTTCGAGCAAGCGCATAGCGCTCGGATTGCCTCGCACTGACCGCCAGGCGGAACCACGCTACCGTGTCCTCAGGCTGCGCCTCAATGTGCAGCGCATAAGCGTCTGCCGCAGCGCCCCAGTCTTCCGCCTCAAACAGTTGATCCGCGCCGGATTCCGCAAGGCACGATAGGGGGAAACTTAAAGCTATAATAATTAATAACTTACGATAATAATCTAGTATTGACATTAAGTTTATTCCAGGAGAACTGCCCTTGTCCGGACAAGAATCAACTGAGCAGGTTCGAGTCGCGACGGGTCATCCGCTTTTTCAATATGAGGTTCAAGGTCCACTAAATCAATATTCGGCAAGAGCACAGGTTGAATCCTCAAGGCACTGCGAGCACAATTCGCGGTCGTTCGATCAAGCACCGGAGAGGTGGCAGAGTGGTTGAATGCACTGGTCTTGAAAACCAGCAAGGGTTAGTAGCCCTTCGTGGGTTCAAATCCCACCCTCTCCGCCAGACATTGAAAATGGGGCCCTCGGGGCCCCGTTTTTGATGTCCAGTAGAGGGTTTGGGGTTTAAACCCTGTTCAACAAAACGCGCCAGCGTTTTGGACGCACGTAGTGCGCCCCGCAGGGGCGAGAATCGCCCTGAGGCGATTTGAGTCCATCCCACCCTCTCCGCCAGAAAATGAAATGGCCCCCTTGCGGGGCCATTTTGTTTTCTTGCCGAGTGCGGTCTGGGATGAGAGCCCTGTTCAACCCGCACAGCGGCGAAGCCGCATGCGTGAACGCGAAGCGATCATCCCACCCTCTCCGCCAGAAATCGAAGTGCCCCCGCCGTAGATGGCCTTCTTCTTTGATACCCCGGTTCCGACCATGTTGGCGATCACCGCCGCTATCAGGGTCGTGAAAACGAACCTGTTGCTTGCAGAGCGAGTCATAGAAAAGGACCATACACGAAGCCAAATTAGATTAGGGAGAGGGCATGTCAACCGTACTGATCACAGGATGCAACCGCGGGATCGGCCTGGAACTTTGCCGCCAGTTTCTCGCTCGCGAAGACGAAGTAATCGCCGTATGCCGGCAAGCGAGCGACGAATTACGCGACTCCGGCGCAACGGTCATCGATGGAATCGATGTCAGCCAGGGCGACTCGGTAGCGAGACTAAAAGAGGCACTCGACGGCAAACCCATCGATATCCTGGTCAACAATGCCGGAATTTTACGGCCGGACACTTTTGGGGAAATCGATTACGAAGCACTGGTCGAACAGTATCGCGTCAACACGCTGGGACCGCTGCGCGTCACCGAAGCTTTGGTCGACAACCTCGGCAGCGGTTCGAAGGTAGCGATCGTGACCAGCCGCGTCGGCTCGATTGAAGACAACAGTTCCGGCGGCTACTACGGTTATCGCGCGTCAAAAACAGCCGTCAATCAGATTGGTATGAATCTGAAGCACGAACTTGCACCGCGCGGAATCGCCGTCGCGCTACTGCACCCCGGGCTGGTCGCAACCGATATGACCGGCGGTCAGGGAGTAGCCGCCAACGATTCGGCCGCAGGGCTGATTGCGCGAATCGACGAACTGAACCTCGACAATAGCGGCGGGTTCTGGCACGCCGAGGGGTATTCCCTCCCCTGGTGACTATGTCAAATCGGACCGTGCGTATTTCATATCGCAGGACACGGCCACGATGCTAGACTTACGGCCAACCTAAACCTACGGGAATCAGAACATGCAGCAAAACGTGAACTACGCCGCACCGGTCGCGCACACGTCGGTCGAGAGCCGTTCCGAGTTTATCTGGAAATGCTATGCACACGTGGTGGGCGCCATCCTGGCGTTTGCCGCGATCGAAACCTATCTTTTCGAGTCCGGTGTGGCTTGGGCAATCGCTGAACCGATGCTCGGCAGCCCGATGCTCGTCCTGATGGCGTTTATTGCCTTGAGCTGGGGCGCAAGCCACCTCGCGCATCGCCTCGAATCGAAACCGGCACAATACGCGGCCTTCGGAGCGTTTGTAGTCCTCTGGTCGATTATGTTCGTGCCGATGCTGGCGATCGCAATGTTGAAGTCGGCGGAATCAGGCGCCAACATCGTGGAAAGCGCGGCATCCGTTACGATCTTCGGGTGTATCGCCCTCATCGCCACCGCAATGATCACGCGCAAGGATTTCTCGTTCCTGCGCGGTATCCTCGTATGGGGCTTTTTCATTGTCATTGGATTGATCGGCGCATCCTTTCTGTTTGGCTGGAATCTCGGCACCTGGTTTTCGGTCGGCATGATCGGCTTTGCAGGCGCCGCCGTTCTCTATGACACCTCGAATATCATGCACCACTACCCGCAGGATAAGTATGTCGGGGCATCCATGGCATTGTTCGCGTCGATCGCGATGATGTTCTGGTATGTGCTGCGGCTGTTCATCAGTCGCGACTAAGACGGTACGCGCGACGAAGAAAGGGCCCTGAACGGGCCCTTTTTTTGTGACGATATGCTGTGCCGTTGACGTTATCGCAGCTCAGTCAGACCGCCCATATACGGCCGAAGCACATCCGGAACGCGGATGCTGCCATCCTCATTCTGATAGTTCTCCATAACGGCAATAAGTGCTCTACCCGCAGCCACGCCTGAGCCATTCAGCGTATGAATGAGTTCCGGCTTGCCGGACTCGGGATTACGCCAACGCGCCTGCATGCGCCGGGCTTGGTAGTCGTTGTAGTTGCTGCACGAGGATATCTCGCGATATTTCTGCTGACCAGGCAACCAAACCTCGATGTCGAAGGTCTTGGTCGAACCGAATCCGGTGTCGCCCGCACATAACGTAACGACCCGATACGGCAGCTCCAGCCGCTGTAATACAACCTCCGCGTGCCCGGTCAATTCCTCCAGCGCTGCCATCGAATCGATCGATCGGGCGCAACTAACTGCACGAGCTCGACCTTTTCAAACTGGTGCTGGCGAATCATACCGCGTGTATCCTGCCCGTGAGAGCCGGCTTCCGATCGGAAACACGGCGTATGGGCGACTAAGCGCAGCGGTAGCTGATCGGCGTCGAGGATTGTCTCGCGCGCCAGGTTCGTCACCGGGACCTCGGCCGTCGGTATCAGGTAGAAGGGCGTTTTCGTCTTTGTCTGAAAAAGGTCTTCTTCGAATTTCGGCAGCTGCCCCGTACCAACCAGCGCCTGCGCCTGCACGAGATAGGGCACGTAGGCCTCTTCATAGCCGTGTTCGGCGGTGTGGGTATCGAGCATGAACTGAATGAGCGCGCGCTGCATGCGCGCAAGTGCGCCGCGCATCACCGCAAATCGGGCACCCGAAATACGGCTGGCGGAATCAAAATCAAGCAGCCCCAGTCTCTCTCCGAGATCGACATGATCCCGTGCTTCGAACGCCAGCCCGGCAGGTTCTCCCCAGCGGCGCACTTCCGTATTGTCGGATTCCGAGTCGCCATCGGGCACGTCATCGGACAACAGGTTCGGAAGGCCGAGCTCTATATCGGTCAAGGCGTCCTGAACGTCGTTCAGGGCACTTTCATTCGTTTCCAGCCGGTCACCCAGATCCTTTACTGCCTCCAACAACGGCGCTATATCCTCACCCTGGGCTTTCGCCGTACCGATACGTTTAGCACTGCTATTGCGCTCGCTGCGTAACGACTCCGTCTCTACCTGAAGCGCATTCGTCCGTATCAAATACGAAACCCCGCCGGGCGAGATTTTTAGCAACCTCGGCCGTCGACTGCCTGAGAATCTTGGGATCAATCATTACGTGTTTTCTTTGCCTGAGTCTTGCGATGCTTCAGTTCGATTTCGTCGAGCTTTTCGCGGATGCGAATCTCGAGACCGCGCGGCACCGGATGATAATACTTAACCGGGCTCATGTCGTCGGGAAAGTATTTCACGCCGCGGGCGAACGCGTCCTCTTCGTCGTGCGCGTAGCGATACTCGGCGCCATAGCCGAGGTCTTTCATCAGGCGCGTGGGGGCATTTCTGAGGTGCATTGGCACCTCCAGAGACCCTTGCTCTCTCGCGTCCGTCAGCGCCGCCTTCGCAGCCGTATAAACGGCGTTGCTCTTTGGCGCACAGGCGAGATACACGACCGCCTGGGCCAGTGCCAGCTCTCCTTCGGGACTACCAAGGCGCTCGAGCACCTCCCAGGCATTGAGCGTCAGCTGCAGGCTCCGTGGATCGGCATTGCCAATGTCCTCAGAAGCCACGCGTATCATTCGCCGGGCGATATACAGCGGATCACAGCCGCCATCGAGCATACGCATCAGCCAGTAAAGCGCCGCGTCCGGATCCGTGCCGCGAACCGATTTATGCAAGGCCGAGATCTGGTCGTAGAAGTACTCGCCCTGTTTGTCGAAGCGCCTGCGACCACCGGAAGCGACTTCGGCCACAGTGGCGGCAGAGATTTCCCGTCCTTCGGTCAGATCGGCCGCAAGCTCGAGCAGGTTCAGCGCTCGGCGTGCATCGCCGTCGGCCGCTAGCACAATCGCCCGGATTGACTTTTCACTAATTGTGTAGCGCCCGGAAAGGCCACGCTCATCATCCAGCAACGCTCGCCGCAGCACCGCGGTCAGGTCATCCTCGGACAACGATTTCAGTACGTAGACGCGTGCGCGAGACAAAAGCGCGTTATTGAGCTCGAAAGACGGGTTTTCTGTCGTTGCGCCGATGAAGGTCAGCGTTCCGTCCTCGACAAAGGGCAGGAACGCATCCTGCTGAGACTTGTTGAAGCGATGCACTTCGTCAAGGAAGAGAACGGTGCCGCGATCGCGCATATGGCGGTGCTGCTCTGCTTCCTGGACCGCTTTTCGAATGTCTTTGACGCCCGCCATTACGGCGGACAAGGCTATGAAATGCGAGTCTGTCGTCCTGGCGATCAACCGTGCCAGCGTGGTCTTCCCCGTACCTGGCGGTCCCCAGAACACCATTGAGTGGGCGCGGCCGTGCTCGATCGCGCGTAACAGCGGCTTACCCTCCTCCAGAAGGTGCCGTTGACCGCAAAACTCCGCCAACGTGGCCGGCCTCATGCGGTCGGCCAGCGGGCGATCATTCTGGTACCGCGTTTCTGAAGTGAATAAGTCAGCCAATGCGAGTGCCCGTGTTTCGCGTCGAATACCAGTCTTCGACACGCAGGCTCCAACCACCCAGGCCTGCAATCGCAACTGCAAAGCCCACCACTATACCGACCGTATTCGCGGCCATGTCGAACCAGTCGGCCTGCCGGTAACCCACCAGGTACTGGCAAAACTCGATCAGCAGGCCGAATAGCAGTAGCCCGATCGCGACTCGCAGATACGAGGCACGCCGATATTGACCGGAAAACCAGACTGCCAGCAGGGTAAACGTGCTCATATGCAGGAGTTTGTCGGAATTCTGTAGCCAGGCGAGTGCGCCTGCCTTGTCATCCCAGAACCAGACGGCCGGCATCAAAGCAGAAACCAGCACCAGCAACAGCATAAGCAGCCCCGCTATCCGCCAGAAACGTAAGTGCCGCAGCGGTAACATTCAGTGAGACGCATCGCCGATCGTCAAAGGAACACCGACGAGATCGACGTCCTCGGGCACTGCGAACTGAAAACTTCCGGCATCGATAGGTTCGTTGATTACGACGTCGTAAAGCGCGACCAGTGTCGTCTGTTCAAGGTTGTCAAAAAATACCATGCGGCTTAGCTGGCCATCATCGAACCCGAGCTCGACGCGATTGAAACCGCTATTGTCATCAACCGGCGCCATCCGCACCCAGGTGGTGTCTTTCTCAATCGCACTGCCTTCGAACCGGAACTGTTCGAGCGCATCCGTCGCGCCGCCGAGCAATAACGCGGGTGTATTGCTCAAAGCCTTCGCCTGGGGCTTAACAGTTACCTGAGCAAGGTCCACGTCATAGGACCAGACGTTGAGACCGTCGGCGACCAACCACTGCTCATAGGGATCTGAATAGGTCCAGCGAAAGCGCGTCGGACGCTCGATTTCCAGGGTGCCCGTCGAAACCTCTACGAGTTCGCCCTCGGCATCGATCAACGACTGTTCGAAACGACCCTGCATCGTAATGACGTCGCTTAAGAATTCGTTGACAAGCTTTTCGCCGGCCTGATCTACGCTCGACTCCGCAAGCGCCTGCTGGCCGATACCCACGATGAGTAACAACGAAATAGCTCGTCTGATCACAATCCGGTCCTTCGCATCGTTTTGGCCGTCCCGTTTATTCGTCGGCGCCGGCGTTTGGCGCCAGGATCTCACGGGTCCCGTTAGACTGCAGGGGACCGACGAGCCCCGCCGCCTCCATCGACTCGACCATCCGGGCGGCACGGTTGTAGCCGATCTTCAGACGGCGCTGAACGCCGGAAATCGAGGCTTTCCGGGTATCCAGTACCACCTTTACGGCCTGGTCGTACAGCGGATCCTCCTCGGCATCGGCGCCCTCCGCCGGCATCTTGTCGATTCCTGCCAGTCCTGGTGTTGGACTCGAAGGACCCTCGAGAATTTCATCCACGTAGCGGGGAGAGCCACTTTTTTTCAGCTGGCGTACGACCGAATGGACCTCGTTGTCGGCGACGAACGCGCCGTGCACGCGCATGGGAAGTGAGGTGCCAGGCGGCAGATACAGCATGTCACCGTGCCCGAGCAGGTTCTCTGCACCCATCTGGTCGAGGATAGTTCGCGAATCCACCTTCGCCGAAACCTGAAATGCGATTCGAGTCGGCACGTTCGCTTTGATCAGGCCGGTTATGACATCAACCGACGGTCGTTGCGTGGCGAGGATCATATGAATCCCTGATGCCCGCGCTTTCTGCGCCAGTCGCGCGATGAGCTCTTCGACCTTCTTGCCCACGATCATCATCATGTCGGCAAGTTCATCGATGATGACGACAATGAAGGGCAATGGCGTCAGTGTCGGATGCTCGATCGGCTTCTCCTCGTCGAAAATCTCGGGCGGCCTGAATGTCGGGTCCTTGATCGGCTTGCCAGCGTCGATCGCCTCGTTCACCTTGCGGTTGTAGCCACCGATATTGCGCACCCCGAGCGCCGACATCAGGCGATACCGCCGATCCATCTCCGCGACGCACCAGCGCAACGAGTTCGAGGCTTCTTTCATATCCGTTACGACCGGCGCGAGCAGGTGCGGAATGCCTTCATAGACCGACAGCTCGAGCATCTTCGGATCGATCATGATCAATCGCACCTGCTCCGGCTGGGCCTTGTAGAGAATGCTGAGCACCATCGCATTGATACCTACCGACTTGCCTGACCCGGTCGTGCCGGCAATCAGCAGGTGAGGCATGCGCGCAAGATCCGCAACAACCGACTTGCCGCCGATATCCTTGCCAAGCGCAAGCGTTAGCGGCGATGCCATCTCGTCATAGGCCTTTGACTTCAGGATCTCGCCGAGCGTAACGAGCTGGCGCGTTTCGTTCGGTATTTCAAGCCCAACAAAGGACTTACCGGGGATGACCTCAACGATGCGCACGCTGACGACCGACAGTGAACGAGCGAGGTCTTTCGACAGGTTCGCGATCTGGCTGACCTTCACGCCGGGCGCAGGATCCAGTTCGAATCGCGTGATGACGGGGCCGGGTGATACCGACCTGACTTCGACGTCGATGTTGAAATCCTTGAGTTTCAGCTCAACGAGGCGAGACATCGCTTCGAGTGAATCCTCGGAGTATCCCTGCTTCTGTTCCGGCGGGTCATCAAGCAACGATAGCGGCGGCAGCTCGCCGGCATGGGGCGGGTCGAAAAGCGGCACCTGCCGCTCTTTCTCTGCTCGAGCACTTGTTTCCAGTGCGGGCACGACCGGCTCGATCCGCGGCTTGGCGCGTTTCGCCTTCAATACTTTTTGGACCTTCACGAGGTCCTGGCGCGCCGCCGCCTGCCGGCGGCCCTCGGCCCTGTCTCGCAGTTCACCGATCTTGATCTTCGCATTCTCGTAGGTCGACAGTGTCCACTGACCAATACGGTCCATGACGTCAATCCAGGAGATTCCGAGGAACAACGAAATGGCGGCGACCCAGAGACAGAACAGCAGCGTGCTGGCGCCAAGCAGCTTCATGACATCGGCCAGTCCGTGTCCGACGACCTGGCCAATGATGCCGCCTGCGGACTCGTTAAACCCGGCGGACGAGAAATGCAGAGTCGACAATCCGCAGCTGGTCACGAGGGTCGCAAGAAAACCTGCAAACCGAAGACCGAAGTCGAGTTTGGTCAGCTCGATCTGTGTCTTTTGCTCGCGGTACAGCATCCAGCCGAGATAGAAGACCATGAGTGTGAACAAGTACGCCGGTCGGCCGAAGAAATTGAACAGCAGATCGGCAACCAGCGCGCCGATACGACCAACACCGTTGCGCACTTCTGCGTCAGTCGTCGCATGGCTGAAGCTGGGGTCAGCCGGGTCATAGGTAAACAAGGCGAACCAAAGAATCAGCGCAAGGGCGCCAAAAACATACAGCGCGCCCTCGCGCAGTGCCCGATGTACTTGCGACGATAATCGCGATTCCGGTTGTTTCGCTTTTGAGACTCTTGCCATTAAGAAACGCTTTTCCCTACACTAGCTCGGAGACGCGCTGTTCCGCATATAGCTTGCCCGCATCATCGCCCTTGAAACTCGTCTTTCGGACCGTATTTCCGGGGTCTGCGCGGGCAGTTCAGTGCATCATCGAATTCAGGGATAAATTATACATGAGTGACTTGAAACATTGCCGGGTTCTGATATTGGGATCCGGGCCAGCGGGTTATGCAGCCGCCGTTTACGCGGCCCGCGCCAACCTCAAGCCGGTGATGGTCACCGGCATCGAACAGGGTGGCCAGCTAATGACAACGACCGACGTGGACAACTGGCCGGGCGATGTCGAGGGCTTGCAGGGCCCGGAGCTGATGGATCGGATGCTTCGTCACGCCCAGCGATTTGACACGGAGATCGTGAACGATCATATCCATACCGCGGATCTCTCTGTACGACCGTTTCGCCTCGACGGCGATTACGGCAGCTACACCTGTGACGCGCTCATTATCTCGACAGGTGCGACGGCGATGTATCTTGGCCTTCCCTCTGAGGAAGCCTATAAAGGCCGCGGCGTCTCGGCCTGCGCTACCTGTGATGGATTCTTCTATCGCGACAAGCCAGTCGCGGTCGTCGGGGGCGGCAATACAGCCGTCGAAGAAGCGCTTTACTTAAGCAACATCGCCTCGAAAGTGACGCTCGTTCACCGCCGTGACGAATTACGCGCTGCCAAGATTCTGCAAGACCACCTGTTTGAAAAAGTGCACAACGGCAACGTGGAAATCCAGTGGGATCACGTGGTCGATGAAGTGCTCGGCGACGATGCCGGTGTTACCGGATTGCGTATCCGAAGCACCAAAGACAGATCGAAGACAACGGACCTGGCGGTTGACGGCGTATTCATAGCGATTGGTCACAAACCGAACACGTCACTTTTCGACGGTCAGCTCGACATGAAGAACGGTTACATCATCGTCAAGTCCGGTATCGCGGGCGACGCAACCGCGACCAGCGTACCGGGCGTTTTTGCCGCCGGCGACGTCGCCGACCAGGTGTATCGTCAAGCGATTACGTCGGCTGGCGCCGGGTGCATGGCGGCACTCGACGCGGAGAAATACGTCGACGCGCTCGAAAAGCAGTCGGGCGCGGCGGACGATGCTGCCGCTTGAGGCTACGGTGCGCCAGGGCGCGTTCACCACTGGCAGGCCCTAGTGGAGGTTGCCGTCCATTCCAGCATCGCGGAGATTGCGGCCGCCGATTGGAACCGGCTCACGGGCAGCCAGTACCCGTTTCTGAAACATCAATTCCTGCAACTCGCCGAGGAGACGCGCTGCGTCTCGCCTGAACAGGGGTGGACCCCTCGACATTTGAGTATTGGCGTTGACGGGCGGCTTCGTGCCGCAATGCCGCTGTATGAAAAAAGCCATTCGTGGGGCGAGTTCGTGTTCGATTGGGCCTGGGCAAATGCTTACGAACAGGCGGGCCTAAGCTACTACCCGAAACTGGTGTCCGCAGCGCCGTTTACGCCGGCGCCGAGCCGCAGAATTCTGCTCGCCGACCCGAATGACAGCGAGGCCGCCAACGCGCTGATTGCGGCTGCCGTCAAGCTTGCGGTTGAGTCGGACTGTTCTTCTGTTCATTTCCTGTTTCCCACATCGGACGAAATTGCACTTTTTGAGTCGGCGGGGCTGCTCGTCCGCAAAGACTGCCAGTTTCACTGGCGCAACCGTGGATACTCCAGTTTCGACGATTTCCTCGCCACCTTTAACGCGTCCAAGCGCAAGAAAGCGAAGCGTGATCGGCGTCGAGCCGTTGAAAACGGCATACGATTTCGGCATCTGAAAGGTGGTGAGATTGACGACGCGGAGTGGACCATTATCTACGAACTGATCAGCCGGACTTTCATGCGCCGCGGATCGCTGCCCTACTTCAACGAGACATTTTTCAGGGCTGTTAGCCGCCAGTTGCCCGAGAATATTCTCGTTGTCCTCGCCGAAAAGGACGACGAACCGGTAGCGGCGGCCGTGTTTTTTGACAGCGAGGACGTTCTGTATGGGCGTTACTGGGGCAGCAACGCACATTACGACGCACTGCATTTCGAGACCTGCTATTACCAGGGTATCGACTATTGCATCGAGAGCGGCAGACAAATCTTCGAGCCGGGCACCCAGGGCGAGCACAAAATTAGTCGCGGCTTTTCACCGGAGACAACCTGGTCGGCACACTGGCTGGCACACCCGGAATTCGCTGATGCGGTCAGCCGGTATCTGGATGAGGAAGCACGCCACGTCGACCGCTACATCGATGTCGTGGAGTCACGCAGCCCGTACAAGACGGTGGAATGAGCAATAACAGAATTGTCTGGCTCAGCCCCAGCGATCCGCACGACGCATTCCCGCCGGTGGACGCCGCGCTCAGCGAACCGGACGGATTGTTAGCAGCGGGCGGAGACTTGAGCACGGAACGTCTCATATCTGCCTACCGCCTGGGGATATTCCCGTGGTACAGCGAGGGTCAGCCACTGCTGTGGTGGTCGCCAAACCCACGATGCGTATTCAGGAAAGGTGAGCTTTACCTGTCGCGACGCCAGCAACGTTACGTCAGGCAATCGAGCGCCGAGGTCCGCTTCAATACAGCCTTCAGCGACGTTATCGCGGCGTGCGCGGCACCCAGAGCAGCGGAACAGGGGACCTGGATAACCAGCGAGATGATCGACGCCTACGAGCGAATGCATCGCGAGGGCTGGGCTCATTCGGTCGAAATATGGCAGTCAGAGGAGCTCGTGGGCGGCCTGTACGGGTTGGCTATCGGGCGGGCTTTCTTCGGCGAATCGATGTTCAGCGCCGAGCCAAATGCGTCGAAATTCGCGCTGCTGGTGCTCTCCCAAATGCTGGATTCGGATGCGCTCGGTATTCTGGACTGTCAGATGGTCTCCCGACACCTGGTCGACCTGGGCGCAAGCAGCATTCCGCGGGAGGCATTCACGGCCATTCTCGCAAGCCTCTGCGAACCCGCCAGCCGATTTGAAAACTGGCCGTCTGGCCCAATATTAGTTAAGCATTTGTTGCGGACATGAGCAGTATTGCGTTGCAATAGCAGGCTGCTTTCTGCACAATTCGCGAGCCTTTTAGCACTAGAGAGAAGCAACACCCTTGGCGAAAGAAGAAGCATTGCAGATGGAAGGCGTCGTAAGTGAGACGCTGCCCAACACGACCTTCCGGGTAGAACTGGAGAATGGTCATGTAGTGACTGCGCATATTTCAGGAAAGATGCGCAAGAACTACATTCGAATACTCACCGGCGACAAGGTCACGGTCGAGCTCACCCCGTATGACCTCAGTAAAGGTCGTATCGTCTACCGCGGACGCTAGACCCCTTTGTCACTGACCCTCGGGCAGATGCTCGAGCTCTTTCAGCAGCGGCTCAGAATTCAACTGCAACTCGCCGTCAGGGCCTACGGTTATCTTCACGTGCCCACCATCTGCGAGGCTGCCAAATAGCAGTTCTTCGGCCAGGGGCCGCTTGATCTGCTCCTGGATGAGTCGAGCCATCGGTCTGGCCCCCATCTTCGGGTCATAACCGCGCTCGGCTATCCACTCGCGCGCCTCATCGTCCAGTTCCAGCGTGACGTTGTTGTTACCCAGCTTGGCTTCCAGCTCGACAACAAGCTTGTCAACCACGCGCTTGATGGATTCGAGGTCGAGCGACGCGAACTGAATGATCGTATCCAGGCGATTGCGGAATTCCGGCGAGAATTGCTTCTTGATAATCGCCATGCCGTCGCTGCTGTGATCCTGCTGGGTAAACCCGATCGAGGCACGACTCATCTCTTCCGCGCCTGCGTTGGTTGTCATAACGAGTATCACGTTCCGGAAATCGGCTTTGCGGCCGTTATTGTCGGTCAGGGTGCCATGATCCATGACCTGCAGCAGCAGGTTGAACACCTCCGGGTGCGCCTTCTCGATTTCATCGAGCAGGACGACGGCGTGCGGGTTCTTGCTCACCGCTTCCGTCAACAGGCCACCCTGATCGAAGCCGACGTACCCTGGCGGCGCACCGATCAGGCGCGAGACCGTATGGCGCTCCATATACTCCGACATGTCAAAGCGAATCAGCTCGACGCCCATCAGCATGGCCAACTGTCGCGTCACCTCGGTCTTGCCAACGCCGGTCGGTCCCGCAAACAGGAATGCCCCAATCGGCTTCTCTTCCTCGCGCAGGCCGGAGCGTGCCATCTTGATCGCGCCGGCAAGCGCTTCGATCGCGCGATCCTGGCCAAAAATCGTCAGTTTCAGATCGCGCTCGATTGTACGCAGCGCATCGCGATCCGACGCGGAAACGCTCTTCGCCGGAATGCGCGCCATCTTCGCGACGATGTTCTCGATCATTTCCACGGAAACGGTGTCACCACGTTCGGCCGCCGGCTGCAGGCGAAGATTTGCACCGGCCTCATCCATTACGTCGATTGCCTTATCGGGGAGATGCCGATCGTTGATGTGCCGCGCCGCGAGCTCCGCGGCCGACTCCAGCGCGCCGTCCTCATAGCGAATTCCGTGGTGTTCCTCGAAACGAGACTTGAGGCCCTGCAGAATGGCCACCGTCTCCTCGACGCTGGGCTCGGGCACGTCGATTTTCTGAAAGCGTCGCGCCAGGGCGTGGTCTTTTTCAAAGATGCCGCGGTATTCCGAATAGGTGGTCGATCCGATGCATCGGATCTCGCCATTGGCAAGCACCGGCTTGATCAGGTTACTCGCATCCATTACGCCACCCGACGCGGCACCGGCCCCGATGACCGTATGGATCTCGTCGATAAACAGAATTGCGCCCGGATCTTCGCTGATCTCGGCTATCACGCCCTTCAGGCGTTTTTCGAAATCACCGCGATACTTGGTCCCCGCGATGAGTGTGCCCATATCCAGCGCGTAAATCGTGCTGTCCTGAAGTACGTCCGGAACCCGCTCCTCCGTGATCATCCTGGCCAGCCCTTCGGCCAGCGCGGTCTTGCCAACACCGGCCTCACCGACGTAGAGCGGATTATTCTTGCGACGCCGACACAGTATCTGCACGGTACGTTCGATCTCGAGCTCGCGACCGATCAGCGGATCAATTTTCCCTTTGATTGCAAGCTCATTCAGATTGCTCGCATACATCTCCAGAGGCGACTGCTCCGTTTCTGCGTCACTCTCGAGCGGCGTTTCCGAATCCTCGTCATCGCGGTCACCCGGAACCTGTGGCAAGCCGTGCGCGATAAAATTCACAACGTCGAGTCGAGTAATGTCCTGAAGATTCATGAAATAGACGGCTTGCGACTGCTTCTCGCTAAATATTGCGACTAACACATTGCTGCCCGTCACTTCTTTCTTACCGCTGGACTGGACATGAAATACGGCACGCTGCAGGACTCGCTGGAATCCCAGCGTCGGCTGAACATCCGTTTCCGCATCTTCAGGCAACAGCGGCGTCTGCTCATCGACGCACTCGGCGAGTTGGCGCCGAAGCTCGGGAATATTCGCGTTGCAGGCTTTGAGAATCTCGTGCACTTTGGGTATATCGAGCAGCGCAAGCAGCAAATGCTCGACCGTCATGAACTCATGACGACGATCCCGCGCACGTTGAAATGCTTCGTTCAAACAGAATTCAAGCTCACTGCTGAGCATAGCGTTGCCTCATAGCCGGTTCAGGCCTCTTCCATCGTGCAGAGTAACGGATGTTGATGTTGCTTGGCGATACCCATTACCTGCGCGACTTTGGTCTCCGCGATCTCGTAGCTGAATACGCCACATACGCCCTTGCCTTTCGTGTGTACTTCTAGCATGACCTGTGTCGCACGGGTACGTTCCATGCCGAATACTGTCTCGAGGATGTCAACGACGAATTCCATCGGCGTGAAATCGTCATTAATCAGCACGACCCGGTACAATGGCGGACGCTTAAGCTTGGGCCGCTCCTCTTCGACAGCCAGATCATGGCTGCCGTACTGGTCATTGTCGGTCGGTCTTTCGCTCATTACGTTAAATGCAGGACGGAAAGTTGCTGGATTACCCGACCTGCGGCCGGCGGCCAGAATTTCAATACGCCGGCTGCAGGCGAGTTATTATATAGGCGGCCGTGGTAAAAGCAGTATCGATCGGCAAAATGGCACAATTTCCTGCCGCATGGCCACCAGAAGCTGGCGCTATCCGTGCATGAAAAAATACAGGTATATCATTGCTAAATATAGTATTTTTCGCCCCTAACACCTTGTCGGCGATACGGCTCAACCCGTATCATCGGGCCGCTGCGTTAGTAATAGGTCAAGGTACGGAAATCCGCCGGGCACGAAATGATCTCTAAACCCAACTTGTCCGATCTCTTGAGCTTGGACGGCGATACCGCGTTATCGACGATAAATCGCGTGTTGCCTCCCTGGGCCAGCCTCGTGCTGGTCGTTGCCATCGCCTGGCAGATCGCGAAAATCATCTGGATGCTGATCCCGGGCCCGGCGGCGGGCGACAGCGTCGAGGCACCCTCAGCTGCGCTAACGACACAACCGCAAGCCGCCGTCGCCGGCGATATTCAAGCGATTGTTGCTGCGCACATGTTCGGCGTCGCCGATGCGGACGCCGTGGAGGCGGCCCCGGCGCCTCAGGAAGACGACAATCTCAGCGATACGCGGCTGACCAACCTTTCTTTGAAGGGCACGGTTGCCTCAGAAAAACCCGAGTTTTCCGTCGCGATAATTGCGGATGGTAATAACGAGGAAAAGGTCTACGCCATCGATGATGCGATCGGCTCCAGCGCGAAGCTGCACGCCGTTTACGCCGATAGAGTGGTCCTCAATGAAAACGGCGTACTCACGAACCTCAAACTGCCGCGAGAATTCGCGGAAGTCTCTACCACAGCCGCGCGACGGACGACGAATCGCTTGCGACAAACATCGACGAACACGAGTAGCATTCAGGCCGCTGTCACGCAAAATCTCAGCAAGCTCTCGGATGTCATTCGGCCTACCCCGTACTTTGTTAACGGCCAGCAAAGTGGCTACCGTGTCTATCCTGGCCGCAACAGACAGCAATTCTCGTCGCTGGGCTTGCGGCCTGGCGACCTGATCAAGGACATCGATGGGCAGTCACTCACTGACCCGACCCAGGCGATGCAGATATTTCAATCACTCGGCACTGCAGACCAGGTGACCGTTACTGTAGAACGCAATGGGCAACCCGAAACTATTGTATTGAAAACCAGTCAACTGGACCTGGGCGGCGAGCAAACTCAATGAATCAAGAAACAACAACGTTATTTCGCGGATCTGTGCGCCTGCTGGTTGCCGTCTTCGCTCTATGCGTCGCATCGGCCGCCTGGGCTCAGCAAGCGGATGTCACGCTGAACTGGAAAGATGCCGACATTCGTAAGGTCGTGGAAGCGGTCAGCGAGGTAACGGGCAAGAATTTCATCATCGATCCTCGCGTCACCGGCAAAGTTACCCTTTTGTCCGCGACGCCAATGTCGCCCGACGCTTTTTATGAGGCGTTTCTCTCGATTCTGCAGGTACACGGTTACGTCGCGATCACATCCGGTCCCGATGATCTGGCCACGCAGGTCGTGCAGGTCCGCAATGTCGGTGCGACCCAGCTGGTGCCCATCCTGCGCCCGCTCATTCCCCAGTATGGCCACATGGTGGCTCATGCGGGATCCAACATGCTGATCATCTCGGATCGCGCCGCTAACGTCGCCCGCATGGTTGCCATCATCCGGCGCATCGACCAGGCGAGCGACGAGGATATCGAGGTGGTTACTCTGGAGCACGCGTCCGCCTCGGAGATTGTGCGCATCATGACCGCCCTGGCGCAGACACCGCGCGCGGACGGCGCTCCCGTCACCACCAGCCTGGTCGCGGACGCACGCACCAACAGCGTGCTCATCGGCGGGGATAAATCGGATCGACTGCGCCTCCGTACCTTGATCGCCCATCTTGATACACCGCTCGAAGAAGGCGGCGATACCCAGGTCCGGTATCTTCGGTATGCCGACGCAGAAGAACTCGCCACCAAGCTTCAACAACACTTTACGGCGCAGACGACTGGCGCGGCGGCGGCAGCCGGCGCTGCTTCACCGCCCGGTTCGGCCGTCAGCATTTGGGCGGACACCCAGACCAACGCAATCGTCGTTAATGCGCCGCCGAAAATGATGCGTGCGCTGACCCAGATCGTCGACAAACTGGATATCCGGCGCGCCCAGGTGCTGGTCGAAGCGATCATCGTCGAAGTCATCGCCGACAAAACTGCGGAACTCGGCGTAACCTGGGCACTCCGCGACGAACAGGGCTCCAATACGCCCATTGCGCTTACCAACTTTCCCGACCTTGGTCCGGGTGTGGTGCAACTGGGCAGTGCGGCCGGCTCGGACGGAGCTATCGATCCATCTGCTCTGATCGGCGAAGGCATTACCGTTGGCGTCGGCCGTATTAGCGACAGCGGGATCAGTTTTGCCGCGATTCTCAAGGCACTGCAAGGCGACGCGGATACCAACATCATTTCGACGCCATCGATCGTCACAACCGATAACGAGGAAGCCAGCCTTAATGTCGGTCAGGAAGTTCCGTTTGTAACCGGCTCGTTTACCAATACCGGTAGCACCACCGGCAGCGTTAATCCGTTTCAGACAATCAATCGCGAACAGGTTGGCGTGAAGCTGACCATCACGCCGCAAATCAACGAGGGCGACTCGATGTTGCTGAAGATCTCTCAGGAGATCTCCAACATCGCGCAGTCAGCTGCCGGCGCTGTGGACCTGATCACCAACGAACGCATTATCGAAACGACGGTTATCGTCGATGACGGCCAGATTCTCGTATTGGGAGGGCTGCTCGAGGACGTGTTGCGCGAAAGCGACCAGCGCGTCCCTGTACTCGGTAGTATCCCGGGACTTGGCGCTCTGTTTCGCAGTCGGAAAACGGACAAAGTGAAAACCAACCTGCTTGTTTTCATACGCCCGAAGATTCTGCGCGATTCTGCTTCGATTGCGACCGAAACAAACAGGAAATACAACTATATTCGTGACGTTCTGAAGGAACAGGAAGGCTCGGGCATCCAGCTCATGCCGAAGGAAGACCACTTTGCGCTGCCGCCCTTCGAGGAAGCCAACCGCTCGGCCCCTGAGCCCGAAAAAGAGGACGAGTGATCGCGATGGAATCGAATACCGAAGTCGTTCTCGAACTCGAACAAGAGGCAGTAGAAGAACAAGCGGCCGAATCGCAGAGTCGCAGTCTGCCCTATTCCTTTGCGAAACGGCACGGCGTACTGATTCGTCACATCGATGATGCGAAGGCCGATGTCGTATACCGCAGCGATGCAACGCCGATCAGCCTCGCAGAGGTGCGCCGTTTCGCCGGCGTGCCATTGAAGCTGTTACGGATAACGCCAGAGGCGTATGACACCGTCTTGCAGCAGTTTTATGAGCAAGACCGCACCAAGGCGTCGCAGATGGTCGACGGCCTTGACGAGGAATTTGATCTCACCCAGGTCGCACAGGAATTGCAGGGCCCTTCTGACCTGTTGGAAAGCGATGACGACGCGCCGATTATCCGCTTCATCAACGCTGTCCTTACCGAGGCGATCAAGGAAAACGCGTCAGACGTGCATATCGAGCCGTATGAAAACCGGCTTGGCGTGCGTTTTCGCGTCGACGGCGTATTGAAGGAAGTCCTGCAGACTCGACGTGCGCTGGCACCCCTGGTGGTGTCGCGTATCAAGGTAATGTCCAAGCTCGACATTGCCGAGAAGCGCCTGCCGCAGGACGGACGAATATCGCTGCGCATTGCCGGACGCGCCGTTGATGTACGTGTCTCGACGATGCCGTCCGGCCACGGTGAAAGAGTCGTACTGCGACTGCTCGATAAACAGGCAGGTCGGCTGGAGCTGGGCGCACTGGGCATGGATGCCAAGACCCAGAAGACGATGGATCAACTCATCCATAAGCCACACGGCATTATCCTCGTAACTGGCCCTACCGGCTCCGGTAAGACAACGACGTTGTACGCGGCTCTCGAGCGAATCAACGACGATACTCGCAATATTATGACGGTCGAAGACCCGATTGAGTATTTCATCGATGGCATTGGCCAGTCACAGGTCAATACGAAGGTTCATATGACGTTTGCGCGCGGACTTCGCGCAATTTTGCGGCAGGATCCGGACGTCGTGATGGTCGGCGAAATTCGAGACCTCGAGACGGCCGAAATCGCCGTGCAGGCCAGCCTGACTGGACATCTCGTTCTATCGACCTTGCATACCAACACGGCAGCCGGCGCGGTCACCCGACTGCGTGATATGGGTGTCGAGCCGTTCTTGCTGTCATCGAGCCTGCTTGGCGTCTTGGCTCAGCGCCTGGTACGTGTTCTGGACGACACCACAAAGATCCCCTACAAGGCGCGCGAGTACGAGTGCGACATCCTGGGCGTCGGCGCGACAAACCCACCGACTCTGTATCATCCCGGCGAAGGCGCCAATGGCGGTTTTTCGGGCCGCACCGGCATTTACGAGCTCATTACGATCGACGACGAGATGCGCGAAATGATTCATGGCGGTGTTAGCGAGCAGGAGCTCGATCGCCACGCGCGAAAAACCAGCCCGAGCATTCGAGCAGATGGCCGGCGCCAGGTGCTCAACGGCAAGACGACGCTGGAGGAAGTTTTGCGCGTCACGCGCGAAGACTGATTCGGCACTGGACGGGGCACTGGATGGGCGCGTTTGAATACGTAGCAATGGACCAGTCGGGCAAGCAAACCAAAGGCTTGCTCGAGGGTGATACGCCAAGGCACGTCCGGCAGCTGTTGCGCGATCGGAACCTGCTTCCCGTCAGCGTTACCGAAGTGGCGCAACGAGAGGCCCGCAGGCAACGTAGTTTCTCGTTTCGACGCGGCATGTCCTCGGGCGAACTGGCGTTGATAACGCGCCAACTCGCGTCGTTGTCACAGTCGGGTCTGCCGCTCGAAGAAGCGTTGCTCGCCGTTTCACAGCAGAACGATCAGCCGCGCACCAAGAGCATCCTGCTCGGTGTTCGGTCCAAGGTGATGGAAGGACATACGTTAGCGGACGGCTTCAGCGAATATCCGCAGGCGTTTCCAGAGCTGTACCGCGCAACGGTAGCGGCGGGTGAGCAGTCAGGCCATCTCGATGTAGTACTCGAACGTCTGGCGGACTACACAGAAGCTCGCCAGGAACTGAGGCAGCGTGTAACCAACGCGATGGTATACCCCATCGCTCTCGTGGTGATGGCCGTCGCCATTATCAGCTTTATGCTGGCAACCGTTGTGCCGAAGATCGTCGGCGTATTTGAAAATACGGCAGCGGAACTACCAGCGCTGACCAGCGGCCTGATCGCGACCAGTGATTTTCTACGAGCCTACTGGCTAATCGTCATCATCGGGCTCGCCGCTCTTGGCTACGCGACATGGTTTGTGCTGCAAAAGGACGGGCCCAGGCGGCGCTACCACGCGGCGCTGTTACGTATGCCGATCGTCGGCCGCTTGACACGCGGCGTCAATACGGCCCGTTTTACCCGCACGCTCAGTATCCTGGCCGGGAGCGGCGTTCCGATCCTGGAATCCTTGAAGATTTCTGCGGAAGTCATCGAGAATCTGCCCATGCAGGATGCCGTCATGGAGGCAACGCTGAGAGTCAGGGAAGGCGGCTCTATCAGCCGGTCCCTGGCTACGAGCAAGCTCTTTCCGCCGATGATGATCCACCTGATTTCAAGCGGTGAAGCCGGCGGACGCCTGGAGGAAATGCTGTCGCGGGCGGCTGCCGGGCAGGAACGAGAAGTCGACGGCCTGATCGCAGCCTTACTGGGTATCCTGCAGCCGCTGCTGATCATTATTATGGGTGCCATTGTTTTGACAATAGTCCTTGCAATTTTGCTTCCAATCTTCGAAATTAATAACCTGATTCGCTAATTCTATTGATTGAACTGCTTGTTGCAGGAGACCGACGCGATGAACGGCACAGACATCGAAGAAAATGACGTACTGGACGACGATTCGGCCGACGAGACCTTGACTGAGACGGTTGTTCTTTCCGATGACCCCGACGACATTGTCACCGGTGACACGACCATCGAAATGGATATAGAAAACCTGGTTGCAAAGCTTGAGGCCAGTGACAGCGAGGACGTACATCGCAGAGCCGAGATTCGGCGCAAGCTCGAGGATCTGCGTGAACAGCGCGAACAGGAACTCGACAGCACCTTTAACTTCAATATGGACGAAGACTAGATTTTGCGTTAGCGAAAGTCTCGCGAATGTACGGTCAGATCGCCGAGCATATTCGTGTGATCGAATAATCGACTTGCGATCACATGTATCACTTTACCCTCGATCTGCAGTTCCCCTGCGACGCCGAGTAAACGCGCGTTCAATAAGGCCGCGCGATATTGTTCCGCGATCTTTTTCCAGACGATAAGATTTATCTGTCCCGTCTCATCTTCGAGCGTTACAAAAGTGACGCCACTTGCGGTACCCGGCCTTTGCTTTGTAATAACCAGTCCGGCGACGTTAATTTTCTGACCATTGCCGACGCCCGGCAGCTGCTCTGCGGAAACATATCGATAACGATCGAGGTGCCGTCTCAGCAAGCGTATCGGATGCCTTTCGAGAGTCAGCCCGGTGCTCTGATAATCCGCAACGATATTTTGTCCCTCGGTCGGCTTTCTCAACAGAGGCGTCGCCTCGAAGCGGTCCATCGATGGAAACAATGGCATGGGCTTCTCGATACCGGAAACCGCCCAACGCGCCTTGTAACGATCGCCGGAGAGTGACCGTAACGCACCGGATGATGCCAGCACGCCGAGTTCGCGCTGATCAAGACCCACGCGTTCAAGCAACTGCTGTGCCTGTGTGTAGCTTCCGGAACCGTGCTCTGCGACTATTCTCCGCCCTGCCGTATCAGACAACCCCTTGACCATTCTTAAACCCAGGCGCAGCGCAGCCCTGCCATCACCATCTTTTTCCAGCGAGCAGTCCCAATCGCTCTGGTTGACATCGACAGGCCTTACCTCCACTCCGTGCCTCTGAACGTCCTGGATCAGCTGTGACGCGGAGTAGAAACCCATCGGCTGGCTGTTCAACAGTGCACAGGTAAATGCCGCAGGTTCATGAAATTTCAACCAGCACGAGACATACACGAGCAGCGCGAAACTCGCGGAATGCGATTCGGGAAAGCCATACTCACCGAAACCCTGAATCTGTCGGAATATCTGTCGCGCAAACTCCTCCTCGTACCCCCGCTCACGCATGCCGGAAATCAGCTTGTCCTCGAATCCGCCAAGGCCACCGCGGCGCTTCCACGCAGCCATGGCGCGCCGCAGTTGATCGGCCTCACCGGGCGTGAAACCCGCGGCAGCGATGGCGAGCTGCATGACCTGTTCCTGGAAAATCGGCACGCCCAGCGTGCGCTGCAGAACACCTTTGACGGCATTGCTGGGATACTCGACGGCTTCCTCGCCATTTCGTCGGCGCAGGTAGGGATGCACCATGTCACCCTGAATCGGGCCCGGCCGGATGATCGCCACCTCGATAACCAGGTCGTAATAACAGCGGGGTTTTAGCCGCGGCAACATCGCCATCTGCGCTCGTGATTCGATTTGGAAAACACCCATCGTGTCACCGTCACAGATCATGTCATAAACCTTCGGGTCCTCAGCTGGCACATTCGCCAGCGTGTACTGTGTGCCCCTGAAATCACGTATCAGGTCGAAGCTACGACGTATCGCCGTCAACATGCCGAGGCCGAGTACGTCGACCTTGAGCAGGCCCAGCTCTTCCAGGTCGTCCTTTTCCCACTGAATCACGGTTCGGTCGGGCATCGCGGCATTTTCGATCGGCACCAGGTGATACAAAGGAGCATTCGAGATAACGAATCCGCCAACGTGCTGAGAAAGATGTCGGGGGAAACCAATCAGCTCCCTGACAAGGTACAGAAGTCGTCGCATAACGGGACTGCCCGGATCGAGGCCAGCCTCGAGAACGCGGCTGTCATCGACCTTGTTTCCGTCCCACCATTGCATGGAGCGCGACAAACGACTGATCTGCAAATCGCTCAAACCCAGCAGCTTGCCCACATCGCGCATCGCACTGCGTGGCCGGTAGGTAATGACCGTTGCCGCTAGCGCTGCTCGCTCCCGGCCGTACTTGCCATAGATGTACTGGATAACCTCCTCACGCCGCTCATGCTCGAAATCGACATCGATGTCCGGGGGTTCATTACGTTCCTTGGAAATAAAACGCTCGACCAGCATTTCCATGCGCCCCGGGTCGACTTCGGTGATTCCTAAACAAAAGCAAACGGCAGAGTTCGCCGCCGATCCCCTTCCCTGACACAAAATTCCCTTTGAGCGCGCGAACGAGACGATGTCATACACGGTCAGAAAGAACGGCTCGTATTCGAGGTCGGCAATCAGCCTGAGCTCATGCTCAACCAGCACGGTTACTTTGTGCGGGACGCCGCCGGGCCAGCGACGTTGCATGCCGTCTTCGGTCAATCTGCGAAGGTAGGTGGTGGGCGTTTCACCACGAGGTACCAGCTCATCCGGATATTCGTAGCACAGATCATCGAGTGAGAAATCAATGGCATCGGCGATGCGCACTGTTTCCTGGAGCAGCTCGGCCGGGTAAACACGCTGCAGCGTCTCAAGCGAGCGCAGATAACGCTCGCCATTAGGATACAGCGCGAAGCCGGCGTTATCGATCGTCGTGCCGTGGCGTATCGAAGTCAGCGCATCCTGCAGAATTCGACGCGCCCGACGATGCATGTGCACATCGCCGCTCGCCACCAGGGGTAGCTTGAGGCGGCGCCCCTCTTCGCGAAGCTTTGCCAGCTGCTGCCGCTGTCGACCGTCAGCAAGCAGCTCAACGGCGATCCAGAGGCGATCACGAAAAGTCTCACGTATCCAGTGATCTTCGACATCAAGGATAAAATCCTGGTCTGGCACCCAAAGCACCAGGCAGTCGGGCAAGCCACCTTCAAGCGACGCACGGGTCAGCTCATAGCGACCTTTTTCAGCCGCTCGGCGCGCGTTGGAGATTAGCTGGCACAAGGCGGCATAGCCGTTTTTATTCTGCGCCAGGGCTACAAGCTTGCGGCCGCTTTGCAGCTTGAACTCCGATCCAATGATCAGCTTTGGTAACCCAAACTCCTTCGCCGCCGAGTGCGCGCGAACAATGCCCGACATTGAACATTCATCGGTAATGGCAAGCGCTTCATAGCCGAGCTTCGCCGCTGTCTCGACGAGTTCTTCAGGATGGGAAGCACCGCGCAAAAAAGTAAAGTTACTGAGCGCGTGCAGCTCAGCGTATTTACCCTTATCCAAAGTAGCCATGCAGATACCAGGAAGACGGACGTCTGCGGTTACGAAAGACCCATAGCCTCATCCCTGCCGGGTTTACAGCCGTGTAATAGTCACGAGAGATGCCTTCCTCATCCCACCAGCCGGTCTCGAGGCGTTCTGGCCCGTCAAGCAGTCTTATAGGACCACCCTGATGCAGCGGATAGCCACTATGTGCTGGCAACAAGGCCGGTTCTGGCAGCATCCAGAGTGGACGCCGCCAATGTCGCCTGACCTCTGTCAGCGTGCTGCTCGCCCAGTCCGAGAAGAGACTTTGTACGCGCCAGGCATGCTGGGGGCGATGTTCTGCAACCAGGCCAACCGAGTGCACCGACTGCTCGCCAATACGCGCGATTAGACGCTCCGCTAGCTGGGTAATCGAATACCGCCGCGTCTGTCCTTCGTTGCTGTCGTGAAAATTCAAGCGTGACGACTCCGCTCGCAAGGCCTGGGTCACGCCACTGCGTAAGCGAATTGCGATAACGGGTTGCGGCAATACCAGCTGATCGAAGCGAATACGTAATAACTCCAGCCAGCGTTTGGCAGAACGATCCGCTTGCGCACAGCCTAACCGCAACTCGGTGGCTGGTCCCTTCAGATGAAAAAAACTGAAACACAAGCGCTGCGTGCCGAGCTGTCGCGCTAACAGGAACTGCTCATGTGATAACAACAGCTCGTAACAAATGTTGATTAACCGTTCGCGATCCGATTGCTCTTCTGGCATTTCGTGGTCCGCGCAGAAGCGCTCAGGTGCACGCCAGGAGTTCCGCGGGTCCGGCAAAAGTCCAAGCGCGCGATCGAGCGCAAGCATATGCTCCGCACCAAAACGTCTGACAAATCCCTCCCGCGGCAGGCGCAGGCAATCGCCAATGGTCGTCACGCCCATGCCGATCAATGTCGCACAAAGCCCCTCTGGCCAGTTGAGGCTACGGATGGGCAAATGGCGTAATGCACTTTGCAGATTTTGCTGATCGCGAATACAGGCCCGCCGCCCGGCCCTTGCCAGCCATGTCGCACCAAGTGGCGTTGGTGCAATCGCAAGTGACGCATCAAAGCCATGCTGACGTAAGCCTTTCGAGATTTCTTTACGCAACTCACGCAAACCACCAAACAAGCGCAGACTGCCGGCGATCTCAAGCAACAACACGTCGCGATCGGCTATACAGACGAATGACGAGAAACGCTCAAGCCAGGTTGCCAGCGCCTCGAGTGTCTGCTGTTCTCTCGGCAGACTACGCTCTTCGAGCTGAAGTGTTGGCAACAAAGCAAGGGCCGCATTTGCCGACTGCCCGGCCATAACGCCTGCAGCCTGCGCTTTAGGGTCTGCCAGCAGCACGCGATGAATACCCTGCTGTTCCTCGATAACTGCGGCGGCGCTATCTGACGAACGACTCGCTTCGAGCGGCAGGCCCGGTAGCCAGACGCAAAACCAGAGCCGCTGAACCCGCGCTGGCACCAAGAGAAGAGGCTCGACAAGCGGTGCTGGCTCAACGAATGGCAGCGCCTGCTGTGCAGCACGGGGAGTCGGGGCGGCATCCCGTGCGATGACGGGCGATTTCCATGCGCGTCGCATTGTTAAAGCAGCTTGTTAAGAATTGTCGGGCGACCGCCGCGACTCTTCAGGATATGAACGCGAGTGCCGTCACTACTGGAATGCAACTCCAGGCGCAGTGCAGCCGCCGACGGCTGCGTGCGTGCCGCCATGGGACGGAAAGCTATGGCCCAGCTGTGGCCTTTCTCGGCTGCCAGCTGCAAACGCCGGCTGGCCTGATCATCGAGCTGCTCGGCCCAAAACAACACGGCGGCACACGTGCCTGAGGACAATGCCTGCTCGGCCGACCAGAGTATTTCGCCGGGATCCTTTGGCCGCACAATGAGCATGCGCGATAAGTCGATGCCGCACTGTTGTAATGCCGGCGGATACGGTTGAAAAGGCGGCGCTATCCAGGCAATCCAGCCGGGTTCGCTGTAGTCCAACTGTACGTCTTCGGTACTGAGCCGGATCAATGCCGGCATTAACAAACGTAACTCGCCGATGCCGTATTGTTCTATCAGGATTTCAGTTAATGCCTTAAGAGGCCAGCCTCCCCCCGGCAGGTGCCTGTCGAGCTCGGGGTAACCGCTGGGCAAGCCTGCCTTCCGCTGCGTCTGATTGCGACCCCGCCAGATACGCGGGCTCTCCAGCAGTTTTTCGATAGACGCTGACAAGGCTCAATGCAGCGGCAGACCGTCGCGGATGACACCAACAACGACGCCTTCGATAACGAGTGCCTGATGCTTGAGGTCAACTTCGATGGGTTCAAAGTCTTCGTTTTCAGGCAACAACGAGACCAGCGAGCCTTTTTGGCGATACCGTTTGACAGTCACTTCATCATCGAGACGAGCAACAATGATCTGGCGGCTGCGAACCTCGGGTGTGCGATGTACCGCAACGAGATCGCCATCGAGGATGCCGGCATTTTTCATACTCATGCCATGTACGCGCAGCAGGTAGTGCGGTTTGGGGTTAAACAGCTGCGGATCGATTTTGTAATGCGTCTCGATATGCTCCTCGGCAAGTATGGGACTACCCGCCGCGACACGGCCTACCAGCGGCAAGCCCATCTGGTCTCGCAGCGAATCCTTGAGTTGAATGCCACGCGAAGCGCCTGGTAACAGGTCGAGCACGCCCTTGCGCTGCAGCGCGCGTAGATGTTCTTCAGCAGCGTTTGCCGACTTGAAGCCAAGCTCGCTTGCGATCTCAGCACGTGTCGGCGGCATGCCGGTTTCGGCGATAAACTCTTGAATCATCTGAAGAATTTGTCTTTGCCTGGGGGTTAATTCGCGCATTTGAACAGTTCCTGTATAGATTCACAGTATCTGGGATTATATACAGTGTTTCGTTGAGTGCAAGCGATTGTCGAAGGCCGCCTGTAGGAGGCCGCCCAGCGGCCGACGTAGGAGCGCGCCCCGGCGCGCGAAGCGCAGCGGCAGCCGCCAGGCTGCTTTCTTCGCGGACAAGCGTTGTTTTGGCAGTGTCGCCATGCGCCGACAAAAGACAATAAAAACAGGAGTTTTCGTTGCAGCTTCGGACGGTTTGTTAAATAATGCGCCTGCAGTTTTACCCACAAAGGAACCTTCCAACATGAAAAAGACCGCATTAAGAGCAAGTGCACTTGTGCTCTTCGTCGCAATGGCCGCTGGTTGCGCCACCACAGGACTGGACGATGTTAAGGCAACAGCCGATCGTGCTGCCGCTGACGCTGCCGCTGCAGCCTCGGCTGCCGAAGCTGCTCGCGCAGCCGCTGATCGTGCATCTCAGGCAGCTTCTGCTGCACAGAGCACTGCTGATCGCGCCATGTCAGCCGCAACAGAATCACAGGCCTGCTGCGAAGCTAATCGCGAAAGCATGGAACGTATGTTCCAGAAATCGATGTCCAAATAAGATTGGATCAGTAGCGTAAGACTACAACATCTTTATTCGAACGCCGCGCTTGTCGCGGCGTTTTTTATGCTGACCCCAACTGCCTCCGGGATGCCGTCGGAACGCTCCACCAGTGTTTCAACAAGTTGCCAGTCCAGCTGCCCGGGACGCTCTGCCGTTACCGCGATGAACTGCTCGGTCACCTGCGTCAGCGGCTCCTTGCTGGGCTCACTCACCTCTGGCAGTTCGACATCGGCATCCAGTTTCTCAATCTGTTGTAGCGATGCATCGACCAACGGCTGCGGCGACTCCAGCACCGGGTGGACCTCCGCCACCAGCGATTCGCCGTCCCAGCCGATCTTCACCGGGGCGTTGATGATGCGAACCACGGTATTGACACGCACATGCTGAAACAGGAACTCGATATCTTCGGGGAACATCCGGATACAGCCGTGCGACACGCGCATCCCGACGCCGGCAGGTCTGTTCGTGCTGTGGATCAGGTAGCCCGGTAGCGCCAGGCGCATCGCTCTTGAACCCAGTGGGTTAGCCGGGCCCGGTGGGACAATACGTGGCAGTGGGTCACCGTCGGCTGCGTGCTCATCACGTACCGACTGCGGCGGATACCAGGCCGGATTCTCCGCCATCGCGACGATCTTGGTCTCGCCGATCGGCGTCTCCCAGTCCATCCGACCAATACTGATCGGATAGGAATACACATAAGCCGGTGCGCCATCCCGGCTCGGCAAGTAATAGTACATGCGGTATTCGGCGAGGTTCAGCACGAGCCCTTCGCGCGGACCGGGAGGCAATACGAAGCGTGTTGGCAAGATAACCTCGGTCCCCTCGCCCGGCAGCCAGATGTTGACGTCTGGATTCGCGCGTACGATGTCCTGATAGCCGAGGCCGTGACGCCGCGCAATATCGACAAGCGTATCTTCATAACGTGCCGTCACGGTTGAGACGGCACCGACGACGTCAAAGCCTTTCGGTGGCAATTCGTAGACTTCCGAACGCGATGGCGATGCCGAGAAGAGGATAACGGCAACAATAATCAATCGGCAGTGGATCACTGTCCTTTCTCTTCGGCCTCGATGACTTCGACTTCACACTCGGCTGCAGCGAGCCACTCCTGCATCGCCAGACTTTCAAGCAGGCGATGGGGATAGAATCCGGCAGACTCCGGCAGATTGATCCCGTAGGTGCGCAGCCGCAGTACAACGGGGGCGTACATCGCGTCGGCGATTGAGAAATCGCCGAATAGCCAACCGCCCCTGTCGCCAAACTGGCGATGGCAGCTGCCCCAGATTTCGATCACGCGATTGATATCGTCACCCAGTTCATCGGGTATAGGTACCTTGCGACCCATCGCGCGACAGTTCATCGGCATACATTCTCGGAGATGCGCAAAACCGGAGTGCATTTCGGCCGAGATAGATCGTGCCAGCGCGCGCTCGTCCGGATCGGCCGGCCACAACTGCTTTTCCGGCCAGCGCTCGGCCACGGTTTCCGCGATAGCCAGCGTGTCCCAGACGGTCAAATCACCGAGCAGCAGTATCGGTACGCGCCCCGCCTCGGAAAACGCCGCGATTTCCTTCGCGGACGTCTCCGTATCCAGAACAATCCTGTGCTCGTCAAACTCGATCCCGGCCTCCTTGAGCAACAGCCAGGAGCGCAGTGACCACGAGGAGTAGTTCTTGTTGCCAATGATCAGTTTCGGTTTCATGGTTCTCGACTCACTTGTCCACCCCTATGGTAAACCATCGCGCATTGACCGCCATAGGGAGTTGCCGGTAGCCTGTTCGGATGAGCATGACCATCTCCTTCGAGCTGACGGATCGCGACCTCGGCTTTTTCCGCAATGCGCTAAGGCTTTCTCGAGAAGCAGTCCGGGACGCCGAGGAATCAGAGATCATCGACGCAATACGCGATGTGCTCGATGAAATACGGGGCAATGAACCCTTACCCGACTTCGTTGCTCAGCGCCTTCCTGAGCTCGAGTCGCTCATTTCGATGCTGACGGACGATGATTGGCAGCTGCCGGAAACAGACCGGGAACGCCTGCTTGCGACGTTCGTCTATTTTGCCGACCCGGAAGATATTCTTCCGGACAATATCCCGGTGATCGGCTACCTGGACGACGTCATCATCATTGAACTGGCGGCGACAGAGCTGCGGCATGTCCGTGAAGCCTACGAGGATTTCCAGCAATTTCGCACGGACTTTGATCGCAAGGAAGGTAAAGACGTCGATCCGGTCATTCGACGTGACCGGCTCGACCGTTGCAGACAACAGCTGCATCAGCGTATGCGGCGGCGTTCGGCGAGCCAGGAGAAGAGCAGCCTTTGGCAAGGAAGTTAAAGGGGACATTCTGCTTTTTTCCATTCGAAAAAAGCAGAATGTCCCCTTTTATTCAGAGGCGCATCAACACCGATCCCCAGGTGAAACCGCCGCCGAAGGCCTCCATCAAAATCAGCTGACCTTTTTCGACGCGACCATCGCGTATGCCGACATCCAGCGCCATCGGCACCGAGGCAGCGGACGTATTGCCATGATCCTGCACGGTGAGGATGACTTTTTCCATCGGCAGGTCCAGACGTTTTGCCGTTGCCTGAATGATGCGAATATTGGCCTGATGAGGTATCAGCCAGTCGAGTTCGCTCTTGTCGATACCCGCCTTCTCAAGTGTCTCGGCTGCGATTCCGCCCAGCGTTTTGACGGCAACCTTGAAGACCTCGCTGCCGGTCATCTGTATTGCGGCTTCATCGGTTCCCGCTTTCGCCAGCTGATTTGACGCGCCGACCGGATAATACAGCAGGTCCCTGTATTGGCCATCAGCACCCAGGTGACACGACATTATGCCGGGTTCGTCGGACGGCTTTACGATGACGGCGCCGGCGCCGTCGCCGAACAACACACAGGTGTTGCGATCGCTCCAGTCCATCAGCTTGGTGATGCACTCGGCACCGATGACCAGCGCGCATTTGGCATCGCCCAGGCGGATGAATTTGTCGGCCAGCGTTAATGCATAGATGAAACCCGTGCACGCTGCCTCGAGGCTGAATGCCGTGCAAGCCGGAATACCCAGCCGATGTTGAATCAGCGTCGAGACATTGGGAAAGATAAGGTCCGGAGATGTCGTGCCCGTGATGACGAGATCGATATCGGCGAAGTCAATACCCGCATCCTTGATGGCCGTCTTCGCCGCCTCGACGCACATATCGGACGTCGTCTCATCCTCGGCGACAACATGCCGGCGTTCGACGCCGGTGCGCGTTCGAATCCACTCATCCGACGTATCGACAATCTTCTCCAGATCGGCGTTTGTCACGATACGTTCCGGCAGGTACCGACCTGTGCCAACGATGCGCGAATAGGTCATGCGGATTCCTTTTCCAGCAGGGCGCCAATCTGCTGTGGCAACTGTGTACGAACCTCAACGATGGCGGTGTCAATGGCGTGCTTAAACGCGTAGTCATCCGCACTGCCGTGGCTCTTTATAACAATACCATCTAGCCCGACCAGAGTCGCACCATTGTAGTTTCGGGAATCCATTTCGCGCGCAATGCTTCGTAATACTGGACGCGCCATCAACGCCTGCAGTTTCGACCACCAGTTCCTCGTGAACGCACGTCGCAAATAGTGTCCAGCCAGACCGGCTGTTCCTTCCATCGTCTTCAGCGCTACGTTTCCGGTAAATCCGTCGGTCACGACAACGTCCGCCTTGCCAGAGAAAAGGTCGCTGCCCTCTACGAAGCCAACGTAATTGAGCGAGCTCTCGTTCAGCCTGGCGGCGGCCTCCTTGACTGTGTCGTGACCTTTCGTATCTTCGGCGCCGATATTCAGGAGCGCAACCCTGGGCTCGTCTATCCGCCTGAGATCCGCGGCGACGATCGAGCCCATCACGGCGTATTGAAACAGGTGGTCAACGCTGCCTTGGGTGTTGGCGCCGAGATCCAGCATGTGCAATGAGCCACCTATCGCGGGAAGCTCGGCGATGATTGCGGGACGGTCAATGCCGGGCAGCATCTTTAGTACGAATCTGGCGGTCGCCATCAGAGCGCCGGTATTCCCGGCGCTGACGCAGGCGTCGGCATCGCCCGACTTGACCAGATTGATCGCCACGCGCATCGACGAGTCTTTCTTCTTGCGCAAAGCATCGGCCGGCGCTTCCGACATGGCAACGACTTCGCTTGCATGCACGATCCGGAGACGAGGATCAGAGCCGACGAATCGCGTGACCAGCTCGGCGAGTTCGCTTTCGTTGCCGACCAGTATGAGGTCGAGGTTGGCGTATTTCCTGAGCGTTGCGGCAGCCGCGCGCACGACGACTTCGGCGCCGCGGTCGCCGCTCATTGCGTCAAGAGAAATGGTTGAGTGAGGTCCCACCGTAAGACAGGCCGGAGTCACTCCGGCCGATCAAGGGAGAAGCTTACTCGTCGTCGTCGTCGAACTCAGGCTGTGACACAACCTGGGTGCCGCGGTAGAAACCGTCCGGCGTTACCCGATGTCGCAGATGGGTCTCACCCGACGTCGGATCTACCGACAACGTCGGCTTCTTCAGCTTGTCATGTGAACGCCGCGAACCGCGCGTCGAGGGTGTCCTGCGACTTTTTTGAACAGCCATATTCTTCTCCTGCCCGTGTTGCCTGGTCGGGCCTTAATGATCCTGAGTCATCTGCGCGCGCAACGCCGCAAACGGTTTCGTCTTTTCTTCCCGCTCGCGTGGCTCCGAATACAAAGCCTTGCACGAGGCCGAGTCTACATGTTTCGCTGAAAACGGCAGCGCCATGATCAGCAGTTCTTCCACGATATCCTGTGGTCGGAGGTCCTTGTCTTCCAGTTCCCAGACCTCGAGGTCGTCGTAGCCTTCCGCCGTCTGCTCGAGTTCGAGCAGCAACAATCTCGCCTCGACTTCGAGCGGCAGCCTGAATGCTTCAAGACATCGTTGGCAGACGGCATCCGTGGTCACCGTCGCCTCGCAACGCACCATCGGCAGCTGCTGTTTATCGTCGGCAAATCCGAATTCAAGCCTGCCGACAATCAATGAATCCCGCCAGTGGGCCGGGATCATATCAGATTCAAGCGCGGCGAGATCGGCCTCTACAACCGAGGCCAGCCGCTCGAAACCGCTTAGTTTCTCAGCTATTTCAATAACTTGCCCGACCGTCGCCCAGTCGGCCGCGGTACGGCGATCTCGCAGCAGATTAGCCATGGCGCGCGCATGATAAGGACCTCGGCAGCGACTGTCAAAGCCTCCGGGCAATAGAGATGCATTTAAATAGTAGCGGTTGCTCTCAAACCCGGTAGTATTCTCATAATGGCTCTTAACGTTCTGATTTAATTATGCAAAACCCATCGGCACCACCGATCGTTCTTGCCTCCTCATCGCCCTACCGCCGCGGGCTGCTGGAGCGTTTTCTGGATCAGTATGAAACGGTTTCCCCTGATGTGGACGAGAGTAACGAACTGGGGCTCGGGCCCGCTGAACAGGTTCGCCACCTGGCCCGGAAGAAAGCCGAGGCGGTAGCGGTCAATGCGCGCGACGCACTGATCATCGGTGCCGACCAGCTGGCGGTCTTGAATAGTCAGGTACTGGGAAAGCCGGGCAGCCACCAGAAGGCGGTTGAGCAGCTGCTGGCAGCGTCCGGGCACGTTGTTACCTTCCTGACGGCGGTCTGCATACTCGACCCTGTCGAGAGAGCGCGTTACGAATACACGGACACGACAACCGTCAGTTTTCGAGACTTTGACCGTCGCCTCGCCGAAGCCTATTTGCGCCTCGACAAACCGTACGACTGCGCCGGCAGTTTCAAACTCGAGGGCGCCGGTTTCGTGCTGTTCGAATCGGTAAAGACCGACGACCCGACCGCCCTGATCGGCCTGCCGATGATCTGGGTCGCGGACCGCCTGCTGCAGCTCGGCTATTTATCCACTTGACTAATGGGGACATTCTGCTTTTTTGGATGGAGAAAAAGCAGAATGTCCCCTTTATCCTCTACCGGCGGCGGCGCTGTTTCTGGGCCTCTTTGACCCCCACCGTAAGGAATTGCTCCAGGTCATCCGCCAGCGGCGCCGTAAAGTGCAGATCGTTGCCGCTGTCATCGATGAACGCGATTGACTGCGCGTGCAGAAACAGACGCTTCAGTCCAAGTTTCTTCGCCTCCCGATTCGCATCCTGATCGCCGTAACGTTCGTCACCCACGATCGGGTGACCAGCGTGCGCCAGATGCACTCGAATCTGGTGCGTTCTGCCCGTGGCCGGCGCGCACTGCAGCAGACTGTAGATCCCGTAGGTACGCGACAGGCTGACCCGCGTCTGCGCGGTCTTGCCGTTATCGCTGACGATCACGTGGCGCTCGCCGCCGCGCCGGTTTTGCACCGCCAGCGGCACGTCGATCAGCTGCTCGCCGTACTGCCAGTCACCGATGACGAGCGCCAGGTAGTTTTTTTCGACCTGGCCATCCCTGAACCGGGCGTGCAGTTCGCGCAGCGCGCTGCGCCGCTTTGCAATGACCAGACAGCCGGAAGTTTCCCGGTCGATGCGATGCACCAGCGACAGGTCTTTCAGGTCCGGCCGCGCGTGACGTAAGAGCTCGATTACCCCATGGCTGATTCCGCTACCGCCATGCACGGCGAGCCCGGTCGGCTTATCGATGACCAGCAGACGCTTGTCTTCATAGATCACGCGATCCAGCATGCGGGTGGCCAGCTTGTCGGGCGGCGGCGCGCCCTCGGCGCGAATCCTCGCCGGTGGGATCCGAACTTCGTCACCTTCGTGGAGCTTGTACTCGGCGCGAACGCGGCCACCATTGACACGGACCTCTCCGCGGCGCAGCAGGCGATAGACGCGGCCCTTCGGCACGCCTGGCAGCTCATTGCGCAGGAAATTATCGATGCGCTGTCCTGCCCGCTCGGCATCGACCCGGACTTTGCGAACGCCGGTCAGGTGGGTCTCGGCTGCCGCTGCAGACTTTTCTTGCATGATCAATAACTTGAAGTGGCGTTGTGGTGTGCTATATTACCTCGCTGTGGCCACCCGGCAAGCGATTGTCGGTGGACCTCAAGACCCAGGCGGCGCCCGGTCGTGGCTAAACCGCCGACAGTTTCCACCCGCGGCAACTACCCAAAAGGTAGGTAGCTGCCGCGAATACATTATGGTCCCGCACGTTGCGGAACCGAATTTCAGATGGCAGCGAGCACGGATTCCGGCTGGCGCCAGAGCGGCAAAGCCGCAGGGAATTCATGCTGATTATTTCATGGGTATTGGCCCTTTTTCGTCAAACCCAATTCGAATTTGCGAGTGATATCGACGGTGCGATCCCGCACCGGCTCTCTATGCGTGACCTCCCCTGCGCCCGCTCGGCGGCGCTACGCCCCGAATTGCTGCCCTGCAACACACTTCAAGTAGGGCACTATGAAAAGAATGTTAATCAACGCAACTCAGGAAGAAGAGTTGCGCATGGCGATGGTCGATGGCCAGCGCCTTTACGACCTCAACATCGAGGCTCCGGCTAGCGAACGCAAGAAAGCCAATATCTACAAAGGCAAGATAACGCGCATCGAGCCGAGTCTCGAAGCGGCGTTTGTCGACTATGGTGCACAACGCCACGGCTTCCTGCCGCTGAAGGAAATCTCCAGCGAGTACTTCGTCAACGGAGACAAGTCCGGCGGGCGACCCAGCATCAAGGATGTGCTCAAGGAAGGACAGGATATTGTCGTTCAGGTCGACAAGGAAGAACGCGGTAACAAGGGCGCGGCCCTAACGACCTTTGTCAGCCTCGCCGGCCGCTTTATCGTCCTCAAGCCGAACAAGGATCGCTCCGGTGGCGTATCCCGGCGCATCGTCGGCGACGATCGCGACCTGGCCCGCAAATCGCTGAACGAGATCATCGTCCCGGACGGAATGAGCGTCATCCTGCGTACGGCGGGCATCGGCCGTACTGCCGAAGAGCTCGCATGGGACCTCCAGAACCTCTTAACCATATGGACGGCAATCCTGAACGTCGTGCTCGAGCGCCCGTCGCCGTTCCTGATTTATCGTGAGAGCGACACCGTCGTGCGGGCATTGCGCGATTACCTGACGAGCGAGATCGGCGAGATACTCATCGACGACGAAAGTACGTTCAACGACGCCCGCGAATTCGTCGAACAGGTCATGCCGCAAAACCTGAAGAAGCTGAAGCACTATGAGGACTCCGTCCCGCTGTTCACGCGCTTTCAGATCGAGACCCAGATCGAGTCGGCATTCGCGCATTCGGTCAACTTGCCGTCGGGCGGCAGCATCGTCATTGACCACACCGAGGCGATGGTTTCGATCGACGTCAACTCGGCGCGCGCCACCAAGGGCGGCGACATAGAAGCCACCGCGCTGAATACCAACCTGGAAGCAGCCGACGAGGTTGCCCGCCAGCTGCGAATCCGCGACCTCGGTGGCCTGGTCGTCATCGACTTCATCGACATGGGCCCGCAGAAGCACCAGCGCGAAGTCGAGAGTCGGCTCCGCGAGGCCGTACGCCAGGACAGAGCCCGTGTGCAAATCGGCAAGATTAGCCGCTTCGGCCTGCTTGAGATGTCGCGACAACGGCTGCGACCGTCGATCGGCGAATCGTCCTATCAGACCTGCCCGCGCTGCAGCGGTTTCGGCACGATTCGTAGCGTCGAGTCGCTGGCCCTGGCGATACTGCGAATCATCGGCGAAGAGGTGCGCAAAGAACGCACCGCGAAAGTCATCGCGATGCTGCCGGTCGAGGTTGCTACCTACTTGCTCAACGAAAAACGAGACTGGGTGCAAACGCTGGAATCCCGCCACGATACGCAGGTCGTGCTGGTTGCGAACTCGGCACTGGAAACGCCGCATTACGAGGTTCGTCGCGTTCGTGACGACCAGGTCGATATGGCGGAAAACGCGGGCGTCAGCTATGCGCTGTCGCACGCCGCGGTAGAGCCGGAATCGCCCCAGGCAATCCTGGAGCGCAAATCGATCGAGCAGCCCGTCGTCGGCACGATGAAGCCCACAACTGCAGCGCCAAGGCCTCAGAAGCCGGCCGGCAAAGGGTTCTGGGCCAGCGTAATGGCGATATTCGGCGGCGACGACGACGAAGAGAAGACCACGCAACGGAAACGCAAGACTAGCGGTACCAGCAGTCGCGGTCGGCGTACGCAGCAGACGCGTCGGCGCGGCGGCAGCGATGCCCGCAAGTCATCAGAAACGCGTGGCCCGCAACGCAAGAAACCGGCGAAGAAGAAGGCCGCGAAAAAGGCTGCCACCAAGAAGAAGACGACCAAGAGGACTGCAAAGAAGACGGCTTCGAGAAAACCAGCGGCGAAGAGCAAGGCGGTAGAAGACGGCCAGCAGTCGCCGGCCAAAGCGAAGCAAGGCGCGACAGACGAAGCGGGCAGCGAGGCGAAGCGCACTTCACGGAATCGACGCAGCCGCGGTGGTCGCAGGCGACGCCGCACGGCCGAAAAGCCCGATCAGGCGGTTGCCGGTCAGCATTCATGGGATCGGACGCCTGTTGCGGAGCGTGCCGCTGTATTGAATCGTGCCGGCGACCTGTTCGAAGAGCATTCCGCCGAACTGCTGGCGCTGTGCGTTGCGGAGGCGGGCAAGACGCTG